>PMZX01000152.1 GCA_003170035.1 Myxococcales bacterium
TGATGACCAGGTGGACCCGCCGCTTCTGCGGCGGCACGGTCATGCTGCCTGACACGTCCAGCAGCCGCACCAGCCCCTTGAGGTGCACGATGTCCCCTGGCCGGTAGAGGCCGCGGTCCGAGTGCAGAAATCCGCGTACCCGCACCTTGCCGCCGCCACGGTCCTGTGTGGTGCCGAAGTTCCAGACCTGGATGCCATTGTTCCAGTTGGTGTCCAGTACGGCAAAGTCGTCCGCGCTCTGCGCGGTCACGATCACCCGGCGCGCCCGGTAGTCTTCCCATTCCCCGCCGTCTTCTTCGTCGTCACCGTGGGCTTCTGGGCGGGGCTTGACCTTGACCAGGTGGCTGGCCCCTGGGCCTTGAACCACGCCGTCGGCGTTGGTGGTGCCCTCGAAGCGCAGCTTTCCTGCCAGATCGCGAATCTTCACCGTGGCGCCCGTGACCGGCTGGCCGGTGGACAGGGCCACCACCCAGACCAGCGACGAGGCATTGCCCACCTTGGCCACCAGGCCGAGATCGGTCACTGAGGCGAGCGAGCGGCGGGTTTGCCCGTCGGCCTGTTCAGCCGTCGCTTCAAGCAGGTACACGCCCGACTTGGCACGGTTGCCACACACCTGCGCAAGATCGACGCTGGCATCGTGCCACTGGTTGCGCGCGGCGCGGATGCGGATGGTCTTCTGGCGCTGGCTCAGATGCAGATCCTTGTAGTCGATATCGCCGGACGAGGCCGCATCCCACCAGGCATCGTAGTTGGACGGGCCGGTCAACACCGCGGCCAGACGCGCTTCAGGAACCTCGGCGCAGCGGATCTGAAGCGAATTTAGATTGCGCGTCCACACGGGGTAGTGGCCATCGCTTCGCTCGACCACGAAGATGCCCTTGTCCATGCGCAGCTTGGGCGAGTCATCGCCCACCCGAAAGCTGCCAATCGTGCCGGGCGAAAGGGGTTGGCCAAAGACGTCGGTGAGTCCCGGCTTGATGCGGATTTCATAGGCCGTGCCGATGGTCAGAGCCCCGGACCATGTGTAGGTGGTCTGGTCCCATTTCGCGGCCAGATCGATCGGCTTGGCTTTGCCCTTCGCTTCGACCAGTTCGACGTGCGTGCGCACGAGTTTCGCATCGACTGGAGTGGTGAACGCAACCAGCACGCTGACCTCGTCGGCCGCGACGTCGTTGCCCGACGGCTGGACCCTGGCGACCGCTGCCTGGCCGTAGGTGGTGAAGGCTTGCTGAGACTCCTTGAGGGTTCCCGCGTCGCCCTGCGCGGGCTTCAGGCCTGCCTGGCACGTGACCAGGTACTTGGACTGCTGGCGCAAGGGACTTTCGGGAGTGAGGGCGAAGCGCGTGTCTGTCTGTGCCGCTTTGTTCTGCGTGCAGGAAACCAAAGCGCGCATGCAAGGCCCGGAGGCGTTGGTTTGCGGCTCGCAGAACGCGCATGCGCTGGCAACGCTCTTGCTCGATGAGGCTTGCGACAGGGTCAGATGAGCCACAGGCAGGGTGCCCATGAAGGACTGATTGCCATCGAGGTTCAGGTGGGCAACCCGGATTCGGTCATAGACGAACCGGACGCCGGGCCAGGCCTCGATGCTCAGGTTGGGCCCGGGCGCGAATCCCGTGGCCAACCGCACCCGGTAGGTGGTCGAGGGCTGCAAAGAAACCTTGGCAAAGAAGGCCAGGGTCCGCTGGTCGATCCAGCGCGCATCGCCGGCAACCGCGGGTGTGATGTCGAAGGCCGGGCCGGCGGCGACCTTGTTCACCTCGGCCGGCAGGACCATGTCGCGGTCGAAGGTCACCCGCATGCCTGCCTGCACAGCCAAGGCGCTCAGCTCGGCGTCGGCCGGCGCGAACGAGAGCACGTGCACCGGCGTAGGCGCGGGCTTCTGCAAGGCCCCGGCGAAGCCGGAAGCAGCGACCAGAATAGGAACCAGGAAATACAGGGCATGGCGATGAATGGTCATGCCCGCTGGATTTGCAAAGGACGGGCCGGGCGCGAAGGCGAGAGATCTGCAGGGATTTGCTGCCGAGAAAGCGCGGATCGCCGCAACGTAGACCGTAATCTACATAAATGAGAACGCAGGCCAGCAGGACGTCCCCTTCCCCGCGCTCCACGATTCCCGTGATCCACGTCAGGTCGTCCGTCCGCCCCGGCCCCACGCGGCTTGGCCGCGCCCCTATCTCCGCATTGGCTATGGTTCCCTGGCAAGCGCGCTGAAATGAAATGACTATAGTCATTGACTATGCTACCTTTAGCCCATGGTGTCCATTCAAGTCTCAGAGTTCAAGGCAACCTGTCTCTCGGTGATCGAGCGGGTTCGTCAGACCGGACAGTCGATCCTCATCACCAAGCACGGTCAACCCGTCGCGGAGCTTGGTCCTGCACGGCCGCAAACCAGGGGCAAACGCCAAGGGTTCCTGGGCAGCATGCGCGGCACGGCCAAGGTCGCTGGGGACGTTGTTTCTCCCGTGCTCAGCGAGGACGAATGGATGAAGGGCCTGCTTGAGGACGACAAAAAGGCAGGGCGTCCGTGAAGCTTCTCCTTGATACACACATCCTGATCTGGGCGCGTCTTTCTCCGGAACAGCTCGCCGACGCTGCAGCCGAGGCCTTGCAGGACGAAGGCAACGAGCTTTGGTACTCGCCAATCAGCGTCTGGGAGATACTCCTGCTTGCCGAGAAGAAGCGGCTCAAGATCAATGGCGATCCCTATCGTTGGGTGGAGCGCGCGCTTGATGGCCTGCAGGAAGCTCCCCTGAACCGACACGTTGCGATGGAAAGCCGTCGCTTGCATCTGCCTCACAGAGATCCAGGCGATCGCTTCATCGCCGCAACGGCCCTGGTCTACGACCTGGTCTTGGTTACGGCCGATCAGAAGCTTCTGGAGTGCCCCAAGCTGAAGAGCCTCTGATCCCGCCGGAAACGATCCAGCCAAGTGCCGCGGGCACGATCGAGGCGGTGGTGGCGGGATGAGGTATGCTTGCCTGACAATCCGGGCCGTCCATGCACTCCGTTGTTCTTCTTCTGATCTCCAAGGGTTCGCTGATGACTGACCCGAATGGTGGCCCCACGCTGATTTGGGAAGGCCAACTGGAAAGGACGCCCGCATGAAAAACTCAAAGCTGCTTTCCGCGTCGATCGTCGTGTTGATTGCTTCTTCTGTTGCCGGCGTTGCCCGCGCGAGCATGACCGAGCGTCTTGAGGGGAAGTATCTGAAGAGCCGCATCAAGATCCGGATAGACGAAGGCTGGAAAGTACAGTCAGGGAACGCTTCCGGGGCCCAGGCCACAACCTTTGATGATACATCGTGGACGACCACGAATGTTCCGCATGATTTCAGCATTACCCTGGTCAAGCCGACTTCGAACGATCCGGGCGCCAGCGGCTGGTATCGGAAACATTTCACCCTGCCTGCCGGTTTTGCCGGCAAGAAGGTCGTCGTTCAGTTCGACGGTGTCTATCACGACTCGAAGGTGTACCTGAACGGAACCCAAGTTGGCAGCCAGCAATACGGCTACGTCAGCTTCTACTACGATCTGACGCCCTACCTGAATACAACCGGCGACAACGTACTCGCGGTCTTCGTCGACAATCTGACGGTCCGGAACTCCCGCTGGTATTCCGGGACGGGGATATATCGCCACGTGTGGCTTATCGCGACGGATAAGGTGTATGTCAGAAACTGGGGAACCGCCGTGACCACTCCAACCGTTGCGGTCGCGCAGTCTCAAGTCAGCGTGCAAACCGACGTGGTGAACGAGCTGACGACAGCGCAAACGCGCACTCTGGAAACTGTCATCTACGACGAAGCCGGCAGCGAGCTTGCCAGGACATCCACGCCCATCACGGTGCCTGCGAGCAGTACCAGCACGACCGCGCAGAGCTTGACGCTTTCGTCAGTCACGCTTTGGTCTCCGTCAACGCCTGTGCGCTACTACGCCTACACTCGGCTCCTCAACAATGCAGCTCTCGCCGATGACTACGTGACCCCATTTGGCATTCGGGAGCTCAAGTACACAGCCGGATCAGGTCTCACGATAAACGGCGTGTCCACCAAGATGAAAGGCGTCTGCCTCCATCACACCCTGGTGCCGGCAGGCGCTGCAGTGGCCGACAGCATGTGGGAGCGCGCCATCAAGGAGCTAAAGGCATCCGGAGCCAATTCCATCCGGACCTCTCACAATCCGTATAGCCAGGAATTTTACGACATCTGCGATCAGCAGGGGATGCTGGTGATGGATGAATTCACCGACAAATGGTCTCAGCCAGCTTCAGCTGGTGGCGTGACCTATGAGAACTGGGATGCCAACTGGCAGAATGACCTCAAGTTGTTTGTGGAGCGGGATCGGAATCATCCCTCGGTGGTGATGTGGAGTGTGGGCAATGAGGTCTACTATGGCGGAACAATTCCTGCCTACATTACGACCACCATGGGACAACTGGTCCCCTACGTCCATGCCCTTGACAAGGGTTCATCGCGGCCCGTGCTTCATGCCTGCAATGTGCTGGACGCGGCCGGCTATGTGAACCTTGCCAAGATTCAGGACAACTTTGCCGGCATCAACTACGGAGACTCGATCTATTCCCGGATTCATACGCTCGACGCGAACGTTCTCATCATGGGGACCGAGAACGACCCCTACACGATTCCGGGGAGTCTCATGCCCACGTGGTTCTCAGTAAAGGACACTCCCTACGTCGTCGGCCATCACATCTGGACGGCTTGGGACTATCTCGGCGAACAGTCACCCCTGGGATCGGCCTACGGCTACCTCGACAACTGCATATTTCGCAAATCATACTTCTATTACCAGCAGAGCCAATGGAGTGACGCTCCGATGGTCCATGTGACGATTGGAAACGGCTCGGGCAGCGGGCGCACCATGCCTCCTCTTGCCGAGGATTGGAACCAGTCCGGTTCGGTCGACGTGACCACGTACACCAATTGCGACAGTGTGGACCTGTACGTGAACTCGACAAAGATCGGAACCAAGAACCTGAGCGATTTCCCCAACATGATCATGGTGTGGCCAAGCGTCCCGTGGACAACAGGCACGATCAAGGCCGTAGGCATGAAAGGTGGAGTTCAGGTCGCGGTCGACAGCATCAATACCGTTGGGGCTGCTGCGAAGATACTGCTCAAGCCTGACAAGACGACGCTATTCGCAGACGGGGACGACGTGTCCAACATCGAAGTCAATCTCGTGGACGCAGCCAACAACTTCATCTATGCCGCCACCGACACGGTCCAATTCACGATGACCGGTGCAGGACGGAGCCTGGGCATCGCAAGCGGAGATTGGTCGAGCGCCGAGCCTTTCAAGGCAGCCAGCCGGAAGCTGTATCACGGCAGGGTGCTCATCGTGATTCAATCGACGATGACCCCTGGGACGATTGGCCTGACGGTGACCAGCGGCACTTTGCCGCCAGCCACCCTCACAATAACCACGACCGGCGCTGGTGGTGCAGGTGGAAGCACGGGGGCGGGCGGAACCGGCGGCGCGGGTGGCGCGGGTGGCACGATGGGCGGCGGCGGCGTTACCGGCACCGGTGGTACGATGAGCGGCGGCGGCGCGGGTGGCGCAGGTGGCACGATCGGCCGCGGGGGCGCCGGTGGCACGGGTGGGGGCGCAGGCGGAACTAGTCGCAGCGGCGGCGGCGGTTCCGGCGCGGGTGGGAGCACGGGTGCAGGCGGTATCAATTTCAGCGGTGGCGTCATTGGCTCCGGCGGAGCGATGAGCACCGGTGGTGCCACCGGCGCGGGTGGTGCGATAGGTGGCAGCGGTTCCGGCGGTTCGGGTGGAGCGATTGCCGGCGGCGGCGCCAGCGACACCGGTGGAGCAAATGGCGGAGGGGGTGCCAACAATACAAGTGGAACGATTGCTCAAGGTGGAGTCACTGGCAGCGGCGGAACTAGCGCAATCGGAGGAATCACGGGCGCCGGGGGAACGCCGGTCAGCAATCAAGGCGGATCCTCTGTCAACGCGGGACAAGGCGGGGCGCGGTCTTCCGGTTGTTCGTGCAGCATCGGCAATTCCAGCAACGATCACGGAGCGGCGTTGCTGTTGTTGGTCGCCCTTGTGGCTGC
>PMZX01000445.1:0-970 GCA_003170035.1 Myxococcales bacterium
GTGGGGGTGAAGCCGTCGCATGGTCACGAGCGTGGACGTCGCGATGGCGAAGCTAAGGGCAGCGTGACTGCTCAAGTACGACAGCCCCGCGTCGGCGCCATTGCGAGCGGAGAGCGGCGCCTTGTCTCCATAGAGAAAGGGACGCGGCCGGCCCGCCGCGAGCGTCATGACGGAGGCTACGGCGGTTGCGGCAAGCGCCGATTCGGCGACGACGACAGCATCGTTGAGGCCCGGAAGAAACCCCTCGTCCGCGAAGAGCAAGGTGGCAGCCCCGACGCCGATGGCGTAGAGGCCGTAGTCCGAGGCGGTTTGCCAGCCGGGGCTCCAGTAGCCCGCAGTCGTGCGATCGAGCGCATTGAGATCGCCGCGGTCGCAAAGTGGGGCGCAGAACGCCTTTTGCAAGCGAACCAGCCGCCCGCCCTCAAACACCAGCCCGATCCCCAGGATCGGCAGATCGATCTCGGCGTAGAGCTGGAAGGCCGGCCGCAAGGGATTCTTCGGGCTCGGGACGATGGGGGTGAGCGTGGCGGCCTTGGCAGCGGACTTGGCGGCCTCGACCTTTTCAGGCGGGGCCCCGGGCGACGGCGGCGCGATGGCGGGATTGTTCGCGGACGCCGGCGCGGGCGCGTCCGTGGGCGCGTCCTTGTCGGCGGACTCCTCGGCTCGGGCGACGCCGACCGACCCAACCCATGTCAGAACGAGCGCGGAGCAAACAGCGGTTCGTGCACGCATCAGAGATTCCTCTGCAACCCTATCGCGAAAGGGTGTTGCCGGTAAGTGGGGGTGGTCGGACGCCGCGTGGAGGTGTGCAAGTCCTGCGCCAGCGTCATCGGCTTGGTCGGGTTGGCCCCGGTGCAGCCGCACTCATCCTCAGAGTGCAAATTGTCATTGAGTCTTGGTCCGCGGGTTCAACTTGCGCGCTGTTGGCCTTGTCTTTGCTTCCTCGGGTCGCCACGTCCGCCGTGTTCGC
>PMZX01000445.1:998-7313 GCA_003170035.1 Myxococcales bacterium
AAGCCAAGGGCAACGCCCAGGAGAAGAAAGCGGTGCACGAGAAGAAGGCCGCCGAGAAGACCGCAGGCGCGGCCGAGGCCAAGGAAAACAAGGGCGAACAGATGCAGAAGGATGCCAAGTCGCTGAAGAAGCACGACAGCACCGCGGCCGAAGGTGCGCAATTGGATCGCGCCGGGGCCGCGGAAAAGGCCAAGGGCGAGCGGATGGAGAAGTCCGCCAAGAGTCACAAGGAGCACGCCAAACGCACACAGAAGGCGTCCGACGAAATGGACAAGGCCGGCGAAAAGGTCGAGAAGGCCGGTACCGCGATCGACAAGAAGTAGAGCCAGAAAACGCATCGAATATCGGGGGGTGACGCAACAAAAAGGAAACAGCAGTTGTGTGCCTTCGTCAGCCCGCGGACGGCGAGCCCCTGTTTCCTACGCGTCGTCGCCGCACGGGCAGTGACCGGCACGGTTTGGTAACAGAAGCGAGTGTGGTGTCACCCATAGGTGACGGGTAGAACACTATCTGGTCGAGCGCTTTCGAGGCGCGTTGGATTGACCGGAGGGAGGGAACCTGAACTTGTCGTGGCGTCTGCATCTGAGCTGGCCGGGTCTATTCAAGCGTCTCTACCAGGCGTACGAGGACAACGAGGTCGGCGACAGCGCGGCTGCGATCGGCTACTACTTCATCTTCTCGCTGTTCCCGTTTCTGTTCTTTCTCGCGACACTTATCGCCTATATCCCTTTTGCCCGCGGGTCCACTGACACCCTGCTGGCGCGCGCCCGCGCCATCCTGCCATCCGAGGCGATGGGGATCGTCGAGATGCACCTGCGTGGACTGATGGGCCGTCCCAGGCCACACCTGCTGACCCTGGGACTCGCAGCAGCGGTTTACTCTGCGTCCTGTGGGGTGGACGCTTTACGCAAGGGCTTGAACCTTGCCTACGACGTCAAGGAGTCCCGCCCGCTCTGGAAGACCGAGTTGCTCGCGTTCGGCATCACGGTCGGCGGGGGCCTGCTTGTGCTGGTGGCGATCGCCCTGCTGGTGGCGGGCGGCAGCGCCGGCCTGTGGGCGGCCCGCTATCTCCACATCGCCGACGAGTACGTCATCGTCCTCAGATGGATCCGCTGGCCAATCGTTGCGATCATGATCACGCTCGGCGCCGCTTTCAGCTACTACCTGCTGCCCGATGTCGAGCAGAAGCTCAAGTTCATCACGCCGGGCTCCGTGATTGGGACATCGGTTTGGTTCCTGGCGAGCTGGGGTTTTGGCGCGTACGTGTCTCACTTCGGCAGCTACAACCTCACCTATGGCTCGATCGGCGGCGTCATCGTGCTTCTGACCTGGTTCTTGATCACCGCGTTCATCCTGCTCATGGGCGGGGAGATGAACGCGATAGTCGAGCAAGCGGCGCCCGACGGCAAAAAGCGCGGCGCGCGCGCGCCCGACCAGNNGTCCGAGCGCCGTGCCTCCCGGCGCGACAAAGTCGGCCGGCGTGGCCGAGCGCACCCGGGGCGGTACGCAACCGCCAAAGACTGAGCCAAGGAGAGGCGAGAAATGAGACCCATGACCGAAAGAACTCTCATCGCAACCACCGGCCGTTCGGGCGGACACTGCCGCGGCGCCCGCGACGCCTCATCCCTACCACGCACTGGCGGCTCGGTCGTGAGCGGCACTCCCATGGGAGAAGACGCGTGAACGCTTTGATGGCGGCGCTGCTGGTTGCCGTCGCCGGCCAGGACGACGCCACGCCCGCTCCACCTGCACCGGTGCAACAGCCACTACCCGCGGAGTGGACGCCGCCACCAAAGCCGCAGCCACGCGAGGTGTACAGGGTGTACCTGGCCATCGATATTCCCCTCATCGTGGTCGGCGGCGCCGCGGGGCTGGGGCGCATTCTATTCGAGAACAAGCTGGTGCACAAAGACTGTCCCTGTAATCCGGACGGCATCAACCGTCTCGATCGGTGGACCGTCAGATACCACAGCGAGGCCGCGAGCATCGCCGCCGACGCCACGGTCTATAGCGTGCTGTCGGCGCTCCCCCTCGTCGATCTCCTCGCCCTCGGGTTTGGGCGCGCCTGGGGTGAGGATCTGGTGGTGTACGTAGAGGCGTTGGCCGTCGACACCGCGCTACAGAACGCCACCAACTTCATCGTGGCGCGCCCGAGACCCCGCACCTATGCCGGCGATCCCGCCTTCGTCAACTCGGGCGAAGGCTATCTCTCCTTCTATGCCGGCCACGTCTCTACCGCGTTCGCCGGTCTCGCGGTGGCGGCGTACACCATTCGCAAGCGGTACGGCGAGCAGGTCTGGCCCTGGATCGTAGGTGCCCTGATCGCCAGCAGCATCGGGGTCGAGCGCGTGGCGTCCGGCCATCATTTTCCAACTGACGTCGCCGTCGCGGCTGTGGTCGGCACCGGCATTGGCATCGGTGTCCCCTGGCTTCACCTCCGCCGCTGGGACACCCGCGTCCAGATCGCCCCGGTCGGAGCGCACGGCCTGGGGCTCGCCGGCACCTTCTGAAGCGCGCCAGGGAGGCAGACGTGGAAGAAAAGAAAGTCGCTGTCGTCACCAACCCGAACGCAGGCAAGAACACGCCCAGGGCAGGCCTCGGCAGAGTGATCTCATCGATCCTCGCCACTCCGCGCTGGACTTACAACCCAGAGACGCTCAGCGCGCTCGAAGGCACGGCGAAGCAGCTCGGCCGCGATCGCCCCGACATCCTCGTCATCGCCGGCGGCGACGGCACCGTCCATCAGACACTGTCGAAGGTGCTGCTCGAGCACGAACGCTCCCCGGCCCCGATTCCGCAGATTCTCATCATCCCGATCGGGACGATGAACAATCTCGCGACGACCCTCGGCCTCACTAAACATCCTGCGGTCAAGCTGGCCGAGTCCGTCGCCGCCAAGATCCGCGAGAACCGTCCGCTGGACGTGACGCCGCTGAACCCGCTCAAGATCAACGACGAGTTTGGGTTTCTCTACGGTACGGGACTTCCCGTGAACTTCCTCCAGAAGTACTACGAAGACCGCAAGCGACGCGGGCCGAGGCGGGCAATTAAGGTGATTCTGGCGACGCTCGGAAATGAGATCCTGTCCGTCCTGACGTTCAGGAAGTCGAAGCANNTTCATGCTCCGGTCGACGCACCTGTCGTTTTGGGGGCTGGTCGCAAGCCTGGGCCCGCTTTGGGCCGGCCTGCCGCTCCCGGCGACGTTCGACGCGGTCGTTCCTCATCTGACGATCGACTACCAGGAGCCGACCATCGCCACCGTCGACGGAGACATGAAGACGCCCAGGACCTGCGATGTCATCCACTGCGGACCCACGCTCTCGTTCATCACCGGATGAGCGAAGCGGCCGACTCCGGCAACTGCGACAGAGAGCCGACTGCACCTCCCCGAAAAGAGACTGCAGTGGACGCGGCAGTTCGTGCTAGCCCAGATAGGGGTAGTCAGGACTGATGAGCCGCGCGTCCTTCATTGCGGCCCAGAAGGCAGCCGGGATGTCTACACTGGCCAGGTCCCGGTTCCGCTGCACTTGCTCGGGGCGACTGGTATTGAGCGCGATGGCGGCGACCCCAGGCGGGGACATGGCAAAGCGCACGCAGGCAGCGGCCGGCAAGACGTCGTGTTGCCGGCAGAGCGCGTGGAATCGGTCCCGCCAGGCAAAGAGCGGCTTGTCGGCCGGGTTCTCCTGGTGCAGTTCGCGGTAGTCGAAGAACTTGCCGCCAGTGAGAAAGCCGGCGTGAAAGACCGCGGAATTGATGATGCCGATGCCACGTTGGTGCAGAGACGCGACCAGTGCAACCACCTCGGGCGGGTGGTGGAAGATCGTGAGCGAGCAGGCCAGCATGACCCAGTCCAGATCCACCAGGTCGGCCAACTCGCGCACCACCCTCCAGTCCTTGGCACCCACGCCGATCGGTCCGGCTTGCCCCTGTCTCTTCAGCTCGTGCAGGGCTCGGTAGGCGCCCACGATGTCCTGCAAGAGGCGTTGGCGGGCGGCGGGGTCGGCGGCCGCATTGAGCCCCTCATCGGGATCATGCACGGAAACCAGGCGCGGCTGATAGGGCGCGCCCAGCAACTCGCAGCCCTGTTCCCAGCAGCGAAGGATGCCTTGGTAGCTGATGGCCTGTTCTGCGTCGTGCTTGAGGCCAAACCACACCCCACGCTCGAAGGTCGGCTCGCGACCGCGCAGGGGCGTGCGGACCCAGGCCAACTTGTTGCTGATGATGACCTNNCGACCATCTCGCGCAGGATGGCCAGCTTGGTCTCCTCCGAATAGGCCTGGTAGAGGTTTCCCAGCGCACTGGTGCCGAAGACAATCGGAGGGATCTCCAGTCCGGTTCTTCCCAGCTCGCGCACTGTTGCTGTCATGACACAAGCCTCCTCGTCCGGTTCAGTGGTCCCATTCTGCTCTGCCGGACGATACATCGAATCCAGCAGGCTGGTCGAACCGCCCTTCTGCTGCAAGGGCAATAAGTACAATGGACCAAAGAAACCAAGTTGAGTTATACTGCGCCCACAATGTCCAACATCTCTCCTGAAGTGGAAGCCCTTGTTCGCAATTTCGTCGGCCGCTTGATTGCAGCCATCGAGGCGGACGTTGCCCGCCGACTCCATGGCGTGGTCGCGTCGGCACTCGGTGCAGCCGCGGCGTCCGCGGCAGCGCCACGCCAATCGGCGGGCAAGAAGTCCGCTGTCGACCGTCCGGTGCGCCGCAAAGTCAGGGTGAGCCGAGAACTGGCGGCGGCCCGCAAGCTCCAGGGTCAGTACCTGGGAGCGCTGCGAGGGCTGAAGCCGGCTGACCACGCCCGGGTGAAGGCACTGGCTCACGAAAAGGGCCTGCCCGCGGCGATCAAGCTGGCTCATTCGATCAAGCGCTGAAGGGCGCCGCGCCGGCGCAGGGGCCTCGCGCTGTGGCGCGGGGCTTTGCGGTCGCGCTAGCCTTCTCGGTCGCAACACGCTGCCGCGAGCAAGTCTCGCTTGGGGGGCGTGTGTCCTCGTCTGCGCTCAGTGGTTGCCGCGCTTGCGTCCGACCTGCTATGACCACGGCATGTGCCTGGGCATCCCTGGCAAGGTGATTGGCATCGACGGCCTGGAAGCCACAGTCGACTTCTTTGGCGTGCGGCGGCAGGTACGCCTTGACGTGGTGGACGAGCCAGTGGCGCCCGGCGACTACGTGCTCAACCACGTGGGCTTCGCCATCCGCCGCATCCCCGAATCCGAGGTGGCGGAGACGCTTAAGCTGTTCGAGGAGCTGGCTGCGGCCGGGGACGACCAGGATCTCCTGGCGGCCGACCTGCGCGCCGAGCTGGCGGCTACCCGGGAGAGCAAGAAGTGAGCACAGGCCCCAGTGGGGCGGGCGAGCTCAAGTTCCGCGATCCCGCCCGCGCGCGTGAGTTGACCACGGCAATCGCGCGCCTCGTGGAGGAGCTCGGTCGCGCACCGGTCACTCTCATGCACGTGTGTGGAACGCACGAGCAAGCCATCGCGCGCTTCGGCCTGCGCGCCAGCCTGCCGGCCGCCCTGCGCGTGATTATGGGGCCCGGCTGCCCGGTGTGCGTAACCGATCTCGGCGAAGTCGACGAAGGCGTGGCCCTGGCTCTGCAGGGCGTGCGCATCGCCACCTACGGCGACATGCTGAAGCTGCCGGGCAGCTCGAAGTCGCTGGCCGACGCGCAGGCCGAGGGCGCCCGGGTCGAGGTCGTGTACAGTGCGACCCAGGCGGTGGAACTGGCGCGTACCAGCGACGAGCCGGTGGTGTTCTTTGCGTCTGGTTTCGAGACCACAGCCGTGACCACGGCCGCGATCGTGCTGTCCGGGCCGCCGGCGAACTTCTCCGTGCTTTCAGCACACAAGTACGTTCCCCCGGCCATGGAAGCGGTGGCGCGCTTGCCCGAGGCACGGGTCGAGGGCTTTCTGGCCGCGGGCCATGCCGCCGTGATCACTGGCTACGGCCTGTTCGAGGACTTTGCCCGCCGGCATCGCACGCCGGTGGTGGTCGCGGGTTTCGAGCCGCTCGACATCCTGGCGGCGTTGGTCAAACTGCTCGAGATGATCCGCCATGGCGAGCACGGAGTGGCCAACGCCTACCCGCGCTGCGTGACCCGCGAGGGCAACCGGCGCGCGCAGGAGTCGCTCTGGCGCGTTTTCGAGGCGGTCGACGGTCCTTGGCGCGGTATCGGCGTGATCCCCGACGGCAATCTGCAATTGCGGAAAGAATGGGCTGCCCTGGATGCCCGGCACCGTTTTCGCATCGACGTGTCCGGCCTGCAGCAGGCGGCGCAGTCCGAACTGTCACGACGCTGTCTGTGCGGCAAGAT
>PMZX01000478.1 GCA_003170035.1 Myxococcales bacterium
GGTCTCCACACCCGCAGATGTCGGGCTGAAGGTGACTGTGAACGTGCAGCTCCTGCCCGGAGGCAGCGAAAGCCCGGTGCACTGGTCGTCGCCAATCGCAAACTGAGCGTTGCTTGTCACCACAGTGAGCGCGTCAGTCGCCGTCCCGCCCTGGTTGAAAATCGTGTAGGTCGAAGGAGTGTCCGCAGACCCAACCTGCACTTCACCCAGGTTCGCGGTGCCGGAGATCACCGGGCTTTCGACATAGGAAAGAGCGATTCCGTCCAGGATCGCGACCGCCGCGATCGAGCCGGCCGTGGCATCGGTTACCGTAAGAGTAGCGGTCTTGCTACCGGGGCTGATGGGTGTGAACACCACCTGGATCGCGCAGGCTGAATAGGGAGCCAGCGATCCCACGCAGGCATCGTCTACGATGGCAAACTGGCTGGCGTTGGCACCGGACAGCGCCACGCTCAAACTGCCGGACGCCGAGCCACCGACATTGACAAGGCGGAAGGCGAGAGGAGGGCTGGTCAAGCCCGCCGATACCATGAACGATTGCGAGCTAGGTGTGATGACCAGGTCCGCCGCCGTGACCACGGTGGGAGACACAGGCACGGTCTTCACGACGCCGCTGGTGCTGCACGTGATGCTATCGTTCGCGGCCCCAGGCTTGGTGGCCTTGAAGGTGAAGGCGTAGACGCAGGGGGTGTTCGCCGCGACGATCGCACCGCAGGTGGTATTCGCGGGGTCCGCGGTCAGATCGACACCGCTGGGCATGCAGGCCAGGTCGACCAGCGCACCCGACGACGTCACCGTGACTGAAACCAGCACGCTCTGATTCACCAGCACCGTCGTCGGAATCATCGAGCGGGTGAATGGACCGCCGTCCGGGCTCGGCGGGATCGCGTCGTCGTTCGGGGCGAGATCTTCCCCTTCGCCGCCATCACTGCGCCCGCCGCCGCTCGCACTGTCAACCGCAACATCGCTCTGCCCGCCGCCACCCGCGCTGTCAACGCCAACAGCGCTCTGCCCGTCGTGGCTCTCGCCGCCGAGGCCGCTGCCTCCGCTGCATCCCGCAAGTACCAGGCAAGACGCCAAGACCCCCGCGATTTCAAAGTACCTGCATTCCCGAACTCCCACGCTAGTCATCATGCTCGTCTCCTAAATTAGAATTCCAGCATATCCTTGCTGGACGCCTGCGGCAATCGCACTGGCGAAGGATTCCCGAAGGGCCTCAAACTCCGATACCGACCACGGTTCTCTGGCCCCGGGTCGATATTGTTCCATCGGTCACCGTGAAAGTCGCCGAGGCGCTGCCCGCGATTGTCGGCGTGAAGGTCACAACGACCTGGCAGCTTGCGGCCGGAGCGAGCGCCGCCTGGCAGGTAGTCGTGTAGGAGAACTGCGAAGCGCCACCGACGCTGAAGCTGCCGTCGTTCTTGACCACGGACAGCACACCCGTGGTGGCATAGTCGGCATTGGTCACCGTGAAGGTCAGCGCCGAACTCGCGCTTCCCACGCTGACGGTTCCGAAGTCGAGTGTGGGCGGCGTCATGACAAGGCCGAGCCTGGACATAAGAAGGCCGGTCCCCTGAATCGGAAGAGTCAGCGGGGACGTTTCTCCGAACGAGACACTCAGACCGGCGGACTCCGCGCCCGAAGACGTGGGACAGAAGGCGATTGTGAACGTGCAGGTGTTGCCGGGCGCCAGCGGAAGCCCGGTGCACTGGTCGTCTCCGATCACAAACTGATCGCTGTCTACCGCAACCGTCAGCGCGCCGGTCGCAATTCCGCCCGTATTCGTAACCGTGTAGGTTGAAGGAGTCCCCGCCTGCCCAACCGGCACGACGCCCAAGTTTGCCGCGCCGGCGATGACCACTGCGGGCGGCGAACTCCCGAACCCGCTCAGGTTCGCGNNAGCCCACGCACTTGTTGTCCGTGATCGCGAAGTCGGCAGCATTGACACCGCCAAGCGTGATGGTCAGAGCGCCAGTCGCCGAGCCGCCAGTATTGGCGACGTTGAAGGTGATGGGAGGGCTGGGCGAGCCCACCGCCGCGGAGAATGCGCCCAGGTTGGGAGTGATCACCAAGCTCGTCGGCTTGGAGGGGGCGGTCCCTACGCCGCTCAAGGAGACCGTGAGGCCCGGGGCCACGGTGAGAACGCCGCTCGCGGCGCCCACAGACTTTGGAGAGAATTTGACCGCGACCGTGCAGCTCGCAGCGGCCATCCCGCAAGTCGTGCTGTCGAGCAGAAATCCGGAACCCGTCACAGTCGGAAAGAGCGAAACCGGGGTGCCTTTGTTGGTGACGGTCACGACGCTCACCGGTGACATCTCGCCCAGCGCGACTGTGCCAAAGTCCACAAGCCCCGGGCTGGCGGCGAGTACTGGCGCGGGCGGAACGCCGATCCCCTGAATCTGAAGGGTTGCCAAGACCGTTCCTCCGGACGAGACACTCAGCACGGAGGACTGCACACCCACTGATGCCGGCCCGAAAACAACTGTGAACGTGCAGGTCTTGGCAGGAGCCAGCGGAAGCCCGGTGCACCGGTCGTTCCCAATTGTGAACTGGGCGTCGCCTGCCGCAATGGTCAGCACGCCGGTCGCGGTCCCCCCGGAATTGGCAATCGAGTAGATCGAAGGAGTGCCCGCAGACCCCACCTCTACGCTGCCCAGGTCGTTCGGGCCGGAGATGCTCCCTCCTTCCCCCGTGACCACGGTCGGAGCCACGGGCATAGTCTTCACGACGCCATCGCCGCTGCACAGGATGCTATCGTTCTTAGGCCCAGGCGTGGTGGCCTTGAACGTGAAGGCGTACGCGCAAGGGGTGTTCGCCGCGACGATCGCGGCGCAGGTTGTATTCGTGGGGTCCGCGCTCAGATCCACACCGCTGGCCAGGCAGGAGAGGCCGGCCAGGTCCGCCGACGTCGTCACCGTGACCGAAACCGGAACGCTCTGATTCACGAGCACCGTCGTCGGAACCGTTGAGTCGGTGAACATGAGCGAACCGCCGACACCCACGCCACTCAAGGAAACCGTGAGGTCCGGGGCGAGGGTGAGAACACCGCTCACGGGACCCACGGCGACTGGAGAGAACCTAAGTGAGATCGTGCAGCTTGTGGGGGCGGCCTCACAGGTCGTGCTGTCGATGGCGAAGCCGGCGCCTGTCACTGTCGGGGCGATCGCGACCGGGTCGCCCCGGTTGGTGACTGTGACAACTGTCGGAGGCGATACTTGGCCAATCGCGATTGTGCCAAAGTATACAGATGCCGGGCTAGCAATGAGTGCCGGACGTCGGGGCTCTGCCGCATAGTCCGTGCTGCCACCATCACTGCGGCGGCTCTCGCTGGCCGCCCTATCAACGCCAACAGCGCTCTGCCCGTCGACGCTCGCGCTCCCCAGGCCGGTGCGCCCGCATCCCGCGAGCACCAGGCAAAGCACCAAGGTGCGCGCGATTTCCCTGCAACCCTGTTCCCGCGTTCCAGCGTACGTCACCATGTCCGTCTCCTAGGTTAGAACTCCAGCATAGACCCGCTGGAGGCATGCGACAATCACGCCAGTACGCGCCTGTGATCCGGAACACAGGCGCGGACGTCACGCCAGCTTCTCGGCCAGGCCCGAGGAGCGAGTCAGGCTGGTGGCGGCGCCCGCAGCCAGGACGTCCGCGCTGCCGCAGATCACAACCGCGTGCCGCGCGCGAGTCAGCGCCGTGTAGAGCAACTCGCGGGTAAGCAAGGGCAGAGGTTGCTCGGGTAAGAGCAGCAAGACCTGGTCGTGCTCGGAACCCTGCGCCTTGTGCACGGTCAGGGCGTATGCCAGGGACAGTCCCTCGCCCAGTGTCTCGGGCGGGATAGCCAGCCAGCGGGCGGCTGGCGCTCCCGCACTCGACAGGCGAAATACGGCCATGGGTCGGGATGCATGGCCGGACTCCTTGACTGACAGGATGATTCCCTGGTCGCCGTTCCAGAGGCCACGCTCGTAGTCGTTGCGCAAGACCAGCACCGGCTCGCCCGGAAGAAGCTCATTGCCAGGGCCCGCACACAAGTCGTGCAGGAAGGCGTTGACCGGGTTGGCGCCGGTGGGCCGCTCGCGCGTCACGCAGAGCACGCGCTGGCTCGACACGTGGGCGTGCAGGCGAGCGAGGCGGTCGTCGTCGTCGGGCGAGAATCCCTCCGGCCCAAATAGATATTCATGCTCGACGAGCTGACCCCACTCGGGAAGAGCCACGATCCGGTCGTGGTACCAGCGTTCAAGCAATGCCTCGCGCTGGTTGGCAGGGACAAGCTCCACTCCGTCAAAGGTCAGCTCCGCAGTCGTGGGCCGCGCTGCGAGCAAGGCGACAAGCCGGTCCGCATCCCCCGCGCGCACGGCTGCCGCGCATTCGCTGATGCGGCGGCCGGCGACCTGGGCCTGGTCGGTGCGGAAGTTCCTGTCCAGCCGTACGGCCAAACCGCCAAGGTCGCGAAACACAGCCCCTGCGTCGACCGAAGGCAACTGGTCCGCATCGCCCAGCAACACCAACACGGCGTCGTCGCGGAGCGCACGCAGCAACCGATCCATGAGAGCCAGATCGATCATCGATCCCTCGTCGACGATCACCGCCCGGGCAGGCAAGCGGTAGTTCTGGTGGTGCAGAAAGCGGCCAGTGGCCGGCGAGTAGCCGAGCAGGCGGTGCAGGGTCTGCGCCGGCGGGCAAGCGGACTGCAGGCCGCGATCCTCGACGGACGGCGCAAGCAGTGCAGCCAGCCCAGCTTGAAATGACCCTTGCAGGCGGTTAGCGGCCTTGCCAGTGGGCGCGGCCAGCGCCAGCTCGGACGGCGACACACCCAGACGCACGAGCCCGCGGCCAAGCGCAAGCGCAATGGTGGTTTTGCCCGTGCCCGGCCCGCCGCTAATCACCGCCAGGCGGCGGCCCAGCGCGGCTGTCACCGCGGCCCGCTGCTCGTCGCTCAATGGCGGCGTGCTTGTGGCCGCGACCTCGGCGACCGCTGCCTTCACGGCCCGCGGATCTGCGCCTGATTGCGCCGCGCGCGCCTTGATAGTCGCTGCCAGGCGCGTCTCGCACACCAGGACCCGCTGGTGATAGAGAAACTCGCCGTCGACGATGAGCGGCTTGCGCTCGCCGGGCGCCCCGACCAGCGCGGGCAGCTCGCGCAGAAGCGCGGACTCGGCGGCTGCCAGGCGCATGCGCGTGCTACCCTGACTGCTGCTGATCAGCGATCGCGCAACCAAGGCGACGAAATCGCGGCGCTCGGCCTCGTCAATTCCGCTGGCAAGCTGGCCCATCTGCCAGGCCAAGTACGCCTCTTCTTCGCCCAGATCAGCGTCGCGCAGCTCCGAAAGAAGGCCGGGCGGATAGGGAATGGCCGACGCAGGTCGCGGGCGGGCCGAACCCAGCGGAGACAGCAGCGGCGCAGTGTCGGATTTCATGTCGCGCGCGGGAGAGTCTACTGCATCGTGACCTCGCCCTGCCAAACCCGTTGCGCAGCCGGCTTCCTTCCTGGAAGATCAGGGCCATGAAGAAGGATGGCACCGCCTATTTGCTGGCCGCGTGCGCGGTGTTCGGGTTTGCCGGCCTGCACCGGTTCTACCTGGGCCGCCCGGTATCCGGCGTGCTGTACCTCGTGACCTGGGGCTGGTTCGGCCTGGGAACCCTGCACGACCTCGTCCGGATGCGCAGGCTGATCAACAGGGCCAACGCCGAGGAACTGGGCGCCCGACCCCAGGCGGTGCACCTGCACATTCACGGCGTGGCTGATCCCGAGTCCGTCCGCCTGGCGGCCATGGAGGGCATGGCCATGCTGACTGGTCCGTCCACGCCCACACCCGCGCAGACCCAGGCCGAGCGCGAGGGCGCCATCCTTCGCTGCGCCCGCGCCCATGCGGGCACAGTCACCGCCGCGCTGGTGGCGCTGGAGGCCAGCCTGTCGCTCGATCAGGCGCAGAAGGAACTGCGCCGACTGCACCACGCGGGCTTCTGCAGCGTCGACGTAAGCGAAGAAGGCGCCGAGACCTTCACCTTCGTGGGCCTGGGTTCAAGAAAGCCCCTGGTGTCGTGACGGGCGGGTTGAATCTGTTATCACGATGTGATGCGG
>PMZX01000087.1:0-12912 GCA_003170035.1 Myxococcales bacterium
GTCTGGTGGCCATGTACCAGGATTTGGTGGGCCCCGATCCCAATACACAGACTTGCACCGTCGTAGCCATGGATTTCGGCACGAACGACCAGGCCAGTGCGATGTTCGCGTATGAGCAGCAGCTTACCCAGGCCTCTGTCCCGATTTCGCCGTACGAGGCATCGATTGCGATTGGGGCGTCGNNGCAGCCCTGTTCCTTCAGAAGCTTCAATCGAAGACCAACTAGAAACGTACACTGCCCGCGACATTGGTCCCCGCGTAGACAGTATTGGGTTGGAGGAAGCGGGCAGGGCGAGCGTGCTCGGGCTGCCCTAGGACGAGCATGCCATTCGCGTGTCCGGCTATGCAGTACGTAAACTTTATTGCACTCATGTCATGCCAAGTTGACATGCCGGCCAGGTTCGGGAATGCTGCGCGCATGGACACCCGGGTTCGAACCGCGGTCAAGGCCATGCGGCAGCGCCTGGAGATGCAGCAGCGGGATCTCGCCAAGACCGTCGGTATCAGTCGACAGACGCTCAGCTCGATCGAGGCGGGCGAGACAGTCCCTTCCACGCAGATTGCCTTGGGGTTGGCGCGGGAGCTACGCTGCCGGGTGGAAGATCTCTTTAGCCTTCGTAGCGACGGACAGGTCATCGAGGCCGAGTTCGTGCGTGAGGCTGATCGCAATCCCGGCGATGTGCACAAGGCGCGGGTGTCGCTGGGCTGGGTCGGTGAGCGATGGGTCGCTCGCTTGCTGGAGACCGACGCGGCCTTGGCGCTTGGCACTCCGGCCGACGGAATTGCGAGCCTGTCGAAGGAAAAGGGCAAGGTCACGGCGCGGGTTCGTCCCTTGCGCGATCTGGAATCGCTCCATCGCAATCTTCTGGTCGCGGGCTGCGATCCCGCGCTCGGGTTGCTCGGGCGTCACCTGGAAGAGCGCTTTCGCGGACCTCGTTTGCACTGGATCGAGAAGGCCAGTCGGCCCGCGCTGGAAGAACTGGCTGCGGGGCGCGTCCATGTCGCTGGGATGCACCTTCTGGATGATGGCGGTGCTGGCGAAAACGCGGTCGCCGTCCGTGAGAGGTTCGGCAGCGAGCCCATGGTGCTGGTCACATTGGCTTCCTGGGAACAAGGGCTGGTCAGTCGGCCCGGGGAAAAGTACAAGAGCGCGGCGGACGTGGAACGGAAAGGCACACGCGCGATCGCACGAGAAGCGGGCGCGGGCGCGCAGGAGTTGCTGGAGAGCCTGTTTCGCAAGGCGG
The DNA here is from genome assembly GCA_003170035.1 of Myxococcales bacterium. GTDB lineage: Bacteria > Myxococcota_A > Polyangia > Fen-1088 > Fen-1088 > Fen-1137. The sequence goes on from PMZX01000087.1 coordinate 1,245, forward strand.
GCCGCGCGTTCAAGAATGTGGTGCCGGTGGCGGTGGCGCGCGGGCATCGCGCGGTGGCGCAAATGGTGGCGATGGGCGTGGGGGATGTGGGAGTGGCCACCCGCTCGGCTGCGGCGAGTTTCGGCCTGCACTTTGAACCGCTTGCTGAGGCTCGCTTCGACCTGGTGTTCCCCGCGACTCTCGCCTCGGACGGCCGCGTGCAGGCGTTGCTCGATTGCTTGTCGAACGCGCGCTTTCGTCGGGACCTGGGTGGGATGACCGGCTATCGAACTGCACGCACAGGGGAGGCTCTCACGGGAGCGCAGGCATGACTCGTCGCAAGTTGCTTCTCGGAGCCTTGGTCGCCGCCTGCTCGACTGCGCCGCTCTTTGCAATGCGAGCACGAGGCGGCGAAGCGCAGGAAGTCGTGGTGTTTGCAGCCGCGTCGCTGCGCGAGGTTTTGCAGAAGGTCGCGCTGACTTTCGAGAAGCGGCACCCCAATTCGAAGGTCCGCTTCAGTTTCGCGGGCAGCCAGGATCTCCGCGTGCAGATCGAACAGGGTGCCAAGGTCGACGTGTTCGCCTCGGCCGATTGGAAGCACATGAAACTCCTGGCCGACAAGGAGATGGTCATCGAGCCCGTGGTCTTCGCACGCAATCTGCCGGTCGTGGTCGTGCCGAAGAACAACCCGGCCCAGGTGCGCACTTTCGCCGATCTGCCGAAGGCCACGCACCTGGTGGTGGGCGCGGCCGAGGTGCCGATCGGCGCCTACACCGAGGCCATTATTGCAGCGGCCGAGAGGCTCTACGGCAAAGCCTTCCACGAAGCGATCCTTGCGCGGGTATGCTCGCGCGAGCTGAACGTGCGCCAGGTGTTGACCAAGGTTGCGTTGGGTGAAGCCGACGCTGGCATCGTCTACAAGACCGACGCGCTGACCATGCCCGACAAGGTCCAGATCATCGAGATTCCCAGCCAGATCAACATTGTCGCCGAGTACCCGATCGCTGTCTTGAAAGCCGCGCCCCATCTCGATCTGGCGCGCGCGTTCGTGAAACTCGTGCTGTCCAAGGAAGGGCAAAAAACCTTGGCCGAGGCGGGCTTCAACCAAGTCGGGAAACAAAGGACGAAGTGAGCCAGACGGTTTTGTCTCGGGCGAGAAGTCGTCGTCTGTACAACGCGGTCATGCTGGGGCTGGGCGGCCTTCTGTTGCTCTTCCTCGTGCTGCCCTTCGTGGCCCTGGTGCTCGACGGTGGGCCGGAGGCCATCTGGCGTGGTCTCGGCTGTTCTTTGACCTGGCCGGCGCTGCGACTCAGCCTGGGGACGACTCTGATCTCCGTTGTCCTGGTGGTGGTGGGTGGCACGCCTCTCGCCTGGTGGCTGGCGCGTTCGCGCTGGCGTTCGGCGCGCTGGCTGGAGATCCTGTTGCAGCTTCCCGTGGTGATTCCGCCCGCGGTGGGTGGGATTGCGCTGCTCCTCGCATTTGGGCGCCGGGGACTTTTCGGTGGAACCCTGGAACGCCTGGGCTGGACGCCCGCCTTCAGTGTGGTCGCTGTCGTCATGGCGCAGGTCTTCGTTTCGGCACCGTTCTACTTGCAGGCCGCGGTGCAGGCTTTTGGCCGCTTGGATCCCAATCTGCTGGCCGTGGCGCGCAGCCTGGGCGCTTCGCCGCCGCGTTTGTTTGTGCGGGTGGCCCTGCCGCTCGCCCGTCCCTGGCTGATTGGTGGGGCGGCCATGAGCTGGGCGCGTGCGCTGGGGGAATTTGGTGCCACCTTGATGTTCGCGGGGAACATGACGGGAAAGACGCAGACGTTGCCGCTTGCAATCTACACTGCCTTGGAACTCGACATCCACACTGCGCAGGCCCTGTCGCTCCTGTTGGTTGTGTTCGCCTTCGCTCTCTTGCTCTTCTTGCGGCGATTCAATCGTGGGTTTGAAGCCGCGCGCGGAGCGGCGACGCCATGACCGGAAATTCCGCTCCCCGACTCTCAGTCGCGGTGCAGGCCGGGCTGGGTTCATTCACGCTGCAAGCCTCGCTGGAAGTTGGCGCCGAGCCGCTGGCGCTGGTCGGTCCAAACGGATCGGGGAAAACCAGCTTGCTGCTGACCATCTTGGGTCTGCACAAGCCTGAGCGCGGCCGCATCGTGCTTTCGGACGAAATTCTCTTCGACGCGGCCCTGGCCATTGATCGTCCCACGGAAGAGCGCCACCTTGCGTACCTGCCCCAGGACTTCGGGTTGTTCCCCCATCTGACGGCCATCGACAACGTGGCTTTCGCACTCGCCTGCAGGTCGGCGCGGGTAAGCACGAAGCAGCGTCGGAGCGAGGCCATGGCATGGCTCGAACGTTTTGGAATCGGCAATCTAGGGGAGCGGAATCCGTCGCGACTTTCGGGGGGCGAGCGGCAGCGGGTCGCACTTGCGCGGGCCCTGGCTTCCTCTCCCAAGGCGCTGTTGCTCGATGAGCCCACAGCGTCCCTGGATGTCGAGGCTCGCGTCGAGGTGCGCGCGTTCTTGGCCGAGTCCATTCGTTCCCTCGGCTTGCCCACGATTCTCGTCACCCACGACGCCATGGATGTCGAAGCCCTTGCCAGCCGTGTTGCTGTGCTTGAAAAGGGTCACGTCGTGGCTTGCGGCTTGCTCAGCGACGTCCGCAGGGCCCCGCCCACCTCGTTTGCCAGCAGGCTCTTTTCCTCGTCGACCGTCCCGAAAACGAGCGGGATCGCCAGCCCCTCTTTGCAATGAAAATGTTCGTCGCAACTGAAATAGGAGGTTCCTGTCATGCCATTCGCCCCAAAGATTCGACCCGATTTCGCCTGTTTGTCGTCCCTGGTCTTCGCGGCTACGCTGTTTGGATGTGGCAGCACTTCGGTATCCAAACCTGCTGATGCCGCCGCTGATGCGCCGGTTGCCAACGATACAGCCAACCCCGATGTGGGTCTGGACACCGCCCAGCCCGACACTGCAGTCGACCTGGCGGTCGTCGTCGATGCAGCGAGGCCCGACGTTGGGCTGGACGCGCCCCAGACCGACGCCGCAGTCGACGCAGGGGAAGCCGGTGATGTTGGTTCGCTCCCGGACAGTGGAGGCGGTGATGGCGGCTCGGGGGTGGACGGCGGAGGCGGCGATGTTGGTCCGTCGACTGCGTGTTCGTCGTTAGTGAATCCACTGTACATAATGTCCGGCGACACGCAGGTGCCAGTGCTGAAAACCCTAGGAAAGGCCTTGCGACAAAGTGCGAATCCCATAACCCTGGTTTGGTACGCGACCGGATCCTGCACCATCATCGACGCTCTTTACAACGGTACCCCGCTGACACAGGTCCCGTCCTACATTCCCAGCGACCCCACCTGGGATCCCAACACAGGGGCAGTGCCGAGTTGTGCGTTGGAAAGTGGTGGACGCAATGTGGACATCGGAATCCCTATCGTATTTCCCGCAGCCTGCTCAAGCGTCGCACCGCCGGCCGATCTCGGCGCCTTCAAGGGCCCCGTGCAGTCGATGCTCTTCGTGGCGCCGCATACGGCTTCGTCCTTGGCCATCAGTTCAGAAGAAGCTGCACTGGTCTTTGGCACAGGCCCCACGGCCAACATCGCACCCTGGATTGACCAGAGCTTCTACTTCATTCGCACGCCCACCAAGGGCGTGGAAGTAAGCCTTGGCTATTTGATTGGCGTGCCAGCGGCGAAGTGGATCGGCCAACAGATCAACGCCTCAAACGACGTGGCTACCGATGTGGCCACGTCGACGCAGCCTGAAAAGACCATCGGCATCCTTGGCAGCGAGACATACGACAGCGCGACCAACCGGGCCAACCTGAAGGCGCTCGCCTTCCAGGCCGTGAACCAGACCAATGGCTATCTCCCTGATTCCACAGCAACCGCATTCGACAAGCGGAATCTCCGCGACGGGCACTACGTCGCCTGGGCGCACGTGTTCTACTTGACCAAGGTGTCGTCTTTCGACGGCGGAACAGCCGCGCCGGTCAATCCCAATGCCAAGTTGTTCATCGATATTCTCACTAACACGGCCGATCCCGGGATTCCGTCCGGACTGGATCCGGTCGCCCTGGTGGCGCAGAAGGGAATCGTTCCTCTGTGCGCCATGACGGTGACCCGCTCTACCGAGGGTGGCACACTCTCCCTTTTCGCGCCGCCTGATCCTTGCGGCTGCTACTACGAGAGCAAGCTCAGCACCGGCGCTGTTCCCGCGTCCTGCGTGACCTGCACTGGGAGCGCGTCCTGCACTGGAGGCACCACCTGTCGGCACGGCTACTGCGAAGCTGATGATGGCCGGACTTCTCTGAGCGATTGCGGTGCTCTCACAAGCGGAGCCACCCACGTCCAGATCATCAACAATACCTGCGCCGCCGGGGCGCGCTTCCAGGCCGATCACATTCCCACTCCGTGAACACGCGCATTGGTCCGGCAAGTCTGAGTGGACTTCTCTTGGTCGGGGCGGCGCAGGCCGCCCTGGCCGAGGAGGCGCCCTCGCTACCCGAACCGGCGGCGGCGACGAGTTCTGCGGGCCGCCTGACGGTGGGCGAGACCAGCTTGGCGGTGGGAGGGTTTCTACAGGCAGACGGCATACTGATGGACCAGTCTTCGGAGGGTCAGCTCTTCCCCTCCGGGGGAGAGCCTCTCAATACGCAAAGGTTTTTGATTCGACGCGCACGCCTTTCGGCCGAAGCCCACCGGGGTGCTCTTGGGGCCGTGGTCGAGCTGGACGCGAACACGATGAAGGGCATGGCGGTGGGGTTGGCCCGGGCCGAGCTCGCGCTGGGCGGGACGCGGCCTAGGTGGAATTGGGAGCTTGGCCTTGGTCTTCTCCGCATTCCATTTGGTCTTGAGGTTCAGGAACGGGATCCTGACCGGTTCTTTTTGGAGCGCAGTAGTGTCAGCCGGGCGCTCTTTCCTGGCACCTTTGACTTGGGTGCGCGCGCACAGATTTACTGGCGCTTCTTTCGCGCGCAATTGGCCGCGATGAACGGCAACCCACTGGGGGACGCGTCCTTCCCGGCGCGCGATCCGAATGCCGCCAAGGATTTCGTCGGGAGGCTGGGAATGGATTCCACCATCGCGGCCAAGGTCCATGTCAGCGCCGGCGTTTCTTCGTTGAGGGGCACGGGTTTCCATCCCGGCACATCCGCGACCAAGGACGTCCTGGTGTGGCGCGACCAGAACGAGGACGGCATTGTCCAGCTCAGTGAGATCCAAGTGATTCCAGGCCGTGCGGCGACACCCTCGCAGGATTTTTCGCGTTTTGCCGTCGGGGCAGACAGCCGGGTCGGCTTCGCCATTCCTCGGCTGGGCAATTCGGTGCTCTTCGGCGAAGTGGTCTGGGCCGCCAATTTGGATCGGGCGCTGCGGCCTGCCGATCCGGTTGCCTCTGGCCGCGACTTGCGGGAATTCGGTTGGGTGGTGGGCGCCGGCCAGGAATTCACATCGTGGGTCGCGGTGGGCGTTCGCTACGACCTCTACAACCCGGACGTGGATGCCTACCGTCAGACCCCCACGGTCTTGGTGCCCAAGGATGTGTCCTTTCACACGTGGACGTTCACAGTTTCGTTTGGAGGTTTTGCTCGCAATCGTTTGATGCTGGAATACCAACACAACCGTAACGCGTTGGGCGTGGCCGCGGATGGTTCACCCACGACTTTGGCCGCGGACACGTTGACCCTGCGCGGGCAGATGGTTTTCTGATGGGGTGGAGAGTAGTCATCTGGTTTCTGCCGCTTGCCCTGGCCGCCTGCGGTGGCGCTGCCAGTGACACGGGCTTGGAGGCTGCCGTGCGCGTAGCCGGAGGCCAGTTCTATCGCGGCTCCATCGACAAGCTGGCCGGCGCGGATGCTCCTGCCGTCGTGGACGTGCTGAACAGTCAGAACACGATCGCACCCGGTCTGCAAAACAAGCAAATCTCTGGCCGCCTTGATCCAGGAAGCACGGCCGTGGCCATCGGTTTCGCCGGCGACGTCGGCTACTGGATTCTAGCGGCCGGCGTGCCCGATGCAGACAGTCCCACCCAGCCAACCTTCCATGCCAGCCTGTCGTTTTCTCCCTCGCTGTCGCAGACGTCCTACGATCTGATCGTCCGTGCCGTGGCCCCGCCCACTGTTTTCGGTCCCGCTGCGCGTGTGTCCCTGGACGTCGAGCAGAGCCTGCCTCCGACAGGCGCGTTGGTTATCTCGCTGTGGTGGGATACGGAAGCCGACCTCGATCTGCATGTGGTCGACGCCTATGGGGTCGAGGTATGGGCCGGCAACATCAACTCGTACGACCAATACGCGGCGGTTCCCACCACCGATGCCGGCGCATGGAACGAAGGTGGCATCCTGGACTTCGACTCGAACGCCGGCTGCAACATCGACGGCCGTTGCAATGAAAACGTAGTATGGGCAGTGGCCGCGCCAGCCGGTGACTATGTGGCCCGCGTCGACACCTTCTCACTGTGCGGAAATGCCGCCGCGCGATGGACTGTGGAGGCAATGCTCAACGGAGTTTCACTGGGCAAGGCCGAGGGCGAGGCGCTTNNTCCCCATGAGAGCGCGGGCAGGTGTCCTCGCGCTGGCAACGCTTGCGGCCGTGCCCGAAGCAGCGGCCTTGGCGAGCGACGCCTACGAGACAGTGGTGATTGCTCCGCCGCCGGCGAAGGCAGCCGGGGAAGCTGGCCTTTCGACGGCTGAGTTGCGCCAGATTCCCGGCGCGCAGGGCGATGCCGGGAAGGCTTTGGAGAACCTCCCAGGCGTGGCTCGTCCGGTTCTTGCGGGCGGCGAACTGGTGGTGTGGGGCGCGGCACCCGACGAGACGCGGGTGGTGTTTGACGGGATGGAGATACCGGCATTGTACCATTTTGGTGGGCTGCGCTCGGTGGTTCACAGTGGCTTTTTGCGCACGGTGACCCTTGTGCCTGGGGGCTATGGCCCGGAGCACGGCCGGGGCTTGGGCGGCCTGGTTCAGATGGCCAGCCGCGGGCCACCTGTCGGGTCGCGAGGGGAGCCCGCCGGCTTTGCCGGNNAGGGCATGGGAACCCTCTCAGGGTTCCCATTTTCAAGCTATCAGGGAGAGATAGACGCCGATGTCCTCGATGCGTCGTTTGCAGCGGGCGCTGCGGTCGGAAACGGCGGCGGCGTTCTTGCCGCGGGCCGCGTGGGCTATCTCGATCGTCTCCTGAACGGCGCCCTGTCATCGGACACGCGCCATCTGTTTCCCCTTCCAACCTATCGCGACTTTCAGAGCAAGGTGGTCTTCCCTTTGCGCGCCGACGAGAAAATCGAAGTGATCTTCCTGATTTCATCGGATGCCAGTTCGATCGCCGGCAATACCGCGACTCCCTCGTCTTTTGCCGAGCAAGACCGGAGTCAATCCTTCTCCCGTTTCGGGGTCAGGTACGTGCGCGCGTTTCCCGACGGCTCGGGCGCGTCGCTGATTCCCTTTGTTGGCTGGGACCGAACCCGACGGCAAGAAATCGCGGGGCTGGGCAGCGCGGACGAATCGATCGCCTCGACGGTGCTGGGTCTGCGCGGAGAGTATGGCGCGCCACTTTCGCCGAGGGTGACTCTGGTTGCCGGGTTCGACGGAATTGTTCAGTTGGCGAATGTGCAGCGCTCAGGATCACCGACACTGCCACCGAGGGAAGGGGACATCGTCGCTTTCGGGCAGCCGATGTCGGGAGCGGTCAGCACGGATGCATGGAGTGCCTCGGTTGGGAATCTGGCCCCCTACGCTGCGCCGGAAATCACCCTGGGCCGTTGGCGCATAGTTCCGTCCCTGCGTTTCGACGGCACCTGGATTTCACCCAGTCGCAGCACTCCCAACAATGGCGTCACGCCGCGAGCCGGGTCTTCGCGTCTGTCCTGGTCGCCGGCCCCGCGCCTTGCCGTCGCACACCAGACCGGGTCCTGGCTGCGCGAAAACCTGACGTTCGGACTTTACCATCAAGCCCCTTCGCCCGGCGACCTGAGTGCGGTCTTTGGCTCGCCCACACTGGGGGTTGCCCATGCCCTACATGTTGTGGCGGGGACCGACGTGGATGTTGGTCAGCGCCTCACTGTGCAACCCACGCTGTTCTATCGGTACATGTGGAATCTGGTGATGCGCAATCCAGATGCAAGCCCTGCACTTGCCCATGCTCTGGTTCAGGATGGGGTGGGTCGTGCCTATGGCGCGCAGATCCTCCTGCGATTCTCCCCTCACCCGGCGCTTTCCGGTTGGGTGGCCTACACGCTGAGCCGCAGCGAGCGTCGGCACTCATTCGAGTCTTCCTACCGACTGCTCGACCAAGACCAAACCCATCTTCTTACTTTCGCCAGCAATGCGTCGCGAGGCGGTTTCACCCTGGGTGTGCGCTTTCGCTTGGCCACCGGAATGCCACGAACACCGGTGATTGGCAGCTACCTGGATACGACGATCGGACAGTACCAGCCGATCTTCGGGCAACAGAACAGCATTCGCCTGCCAGTTTTCTACGCTCTCGATCTGCGCTTCGAGAAGCACTTTCGCCGACGCTCGGTCGACGTAGTTCCCTACCTGGAGATCCTCAATCTCACCAACCATGCGAACGTCGAGGAGTTTGCCTACGACGGACAGTTCGCCTCGCGTTCAAACATCACGGGTGTGCCCATCCTGGCTGTGGCCGGATTGTCGGTGAGGTTCTGATGCGTCGACCTGATCTTCTTGCGTTCCTGTTACTGGTTGGCTGCGCGCCGGAAATGGGCAATCCCGCGTCGCTCGTCACGCAGGAACGGATCATCGGCGTGCGCGGCGATCCTGCCGAGGCGGCACCTGGGGATCTGGTCCGATACTCAAGTTTGGTGGTTTCTCCCTCGGGAACCGTCGAGGCCCAGGACTTGTCGTGGAGCCTGTGCAATCTGCGCAAACCGGTTGCGGAGAACACGCCAGTGAGCCAGACCTGCTTGACGGGAGATCTGGTGCAGTCGGCACAGGGCGGATCTGTCTCGATTCAGACACCCAGCTCCGCGTGCTCGAATTTTGGGCCGCTCGCGCCACCCTCAAGAAGTGGAACTCTTCGACCGTCCGATCCGGACGCGACCGGTGGCTACTACCAGCCACTTCGACTTGATTTGGGCACAGAACAGGCAATCTTTCGCGAGCGCCTGAGCTGCGGTCTTGCGGGCGCTTCGCTGGTGATGTCGCAGGAATTTCGCGCACGCTACACCGCAAACCAAAATCCAACCCTCGTCTCATTGTCGGTCCTGGTGGGCGAGACGCCGGTGTCGCTCGATTCGCTCCCCGCCAATCAACGCATTCGCCTGGTCGCGATCTGGTCGCCCGATTCGGCAGAGTCCTATCCAGTTTTCGATCCTGCCTCGCAGACGATTGTCGATCATCGTGAGGCGCTTTGGCTTTCCTGGTTCGCCACAGCCGGTGCATTCGAGGACTCGCTGACCGGGCGCCAGGAAAACGACCCAGCGGCCTCGACCGAAAACACCTGGCAGTCTCCCGCAACCGCCGAGGTCGTGTTCCTGTGGCTTGTCTTGCATGACAGTCGCGGCGGGGCCGACTTCGCCTCCTACACGCTGACGGTTGTGCCGTAGAAACGGTTGGCCGTCACTCCTCCCTGGCAAACAATCCCAGGTACATGGCGAGTAGCGAATCGCGCGGGGTCTCGCCGATCGGGATGCGGGGCACGGTGAACACCGGGCGTGGGGCGGCGAACTCGCGCACCGACTCCACCACCGCGGCGTGCAGCGCGGCGGCCGACTCCTGCTGGCGGCGAAGCTTCTCCAGGCGATCCATGAAGGCCCGCGTCTGCTCGCGCTCCTCCTGTCCGCCCAGCAGCGCCGCTGCGCGTTCCACCGCGCGCTCTACCTCGGCCGGGCCGGGCAAGAAGGCTTCTTCCACCCGGTTGACGATGAAGGCGCGTGGCACGCAGCCTTCGTCGGCCAAATGCTCGCTGATCACCTGGGCTTCGACGATGCGGGCCGGATCGGGCGCGCACACCACCAGGAACACCGTGCGCGGGTCGCGCAGTAGGCGGCCGACCTGTTCGCCGCGCGAACGGAAGTGGCCGAGCAGATCGGAGAAGGCCGCGAAGAACCCGACGGTCTCGTCCACGAAAGATGGGCCGGCCACGCGCGCGATGAGCGACGTCGTCGCGGCACCCGCCCGGCTCCACAGGCGCGAGGTCCACGACGGCGCGGCGGCGGGCATGAACCAGCGGGTGATCTTGTCGCTGAAGAAGCTGGCCACCCGATCAGGGGCTTCCAGAAAATCCACGGCGCTGCCGGTGGGCGGGGTGTCCAGCACGACGCGGTCGAAGCGGCCGGTGCGAAACAACTCGTGCACGCGCTCGACCGCCATGTATTCCAGGGTTCCCGATAGACTGCGCGAGATGTGCTGGTAGACCCGGTTCGACAGCAGCTCTTCTCGCCGCCTTTGATCGGGCACCAGCAGGGCGATCATGTGGTCGAAGGTTGCCGTGGGGTCGAGCATGAGCGCGCTCAGCGTGCCCGCCGGGTGCATCTTGCGGAATCCGGTCAGCTCCATCGGATCGTTGGTCAGCTCGCTCAGCCCGAGAGCGTCGGCCAGCCGGCGCGCCGGATCGATGGTCAGCACCAGGGCTCGCCGCCCCGCCGCCGCCTGGCGCAGGGCCAGCAGCGCCGAGAGGGTGGTCTTGCCCACGCCGCCCGGTCCCACGCATACCACCAGCGGCGCATCCGCGATCAGCGTGGCCAGGGCAGCCGCGCTGGCAGGGGAGGGCTCGGCCGCGCGCGAGGAGTGCCCGTTCTCGGGTGCGGGCGCCGGAGGCCGGGCGGGAAACTCCATCACGCTCGCGTTCTCGAGGCCGCGCAGTCGCTCGATTTGTTTTCGCGCATGGTCCAGCCCGTCGAGCTGGCTCTGCGCTGCCAGCGCCAAGCGCGCCAAGGCCTCCTCGCTCTCACGCTGCAGGACTTCGAGCAGGGGCCGGTCGCTGGCGTGCAGGAGCATGGCCGGAACCTGGTTCACCACGACCACCCGGGCCGCGATGCCCATCTGGCGGGCCTTGCGCAGAAGTTCGAGCGTCTCGTTGACCGGCAACTCCTCGGGCAAGGTGATGGTCACCATCTCGCAACGCTTGCCGTCGAGCAACAGGCGCTGAACCCGCTCGGCCGCGTGGGCGATGGGCCCGATGCGGAACATACGGTGCACGGCGCGCGGCGTGTCCAGGAACGACAGCGCATGGCCGGTGGCCGGCAGATCCACGATCACCGGCACGCGCCGGGCGGTGCTCTCGTCGACCAGGGCGCGCAATTCGTCGAGCACGATCATCTCGCGCATGGCCGGCGAGGTGCGGATGAACTGGCGCACCACGCGGTTGCGCAGGACGGCCTGGGCCAACATGGGGATGTTGACCAGCCGCCGCAGGGCCGGCTCCACCGCGGTATCCAGATCGATCTTGACCACCCTGACGCCACTGCCCGGCGCGATCAGGTCAGGCAGGCGCCGGTGCGCGGAAAACTCGACCGCGACCGCGCCTCCGCGGCGCTGGGCCGCCAGGGCCGCCAGGGCTGCCACCAGGGTGCTCTTGCCCGTGCCGCCCTTGCCGGTGACCAGGATCACGTCGCGCTGGTCGACCAGCGGTCCAAGTGAAGCGACATCGAGCATGCGGGTTCCTGAATATCGTGGCGGCTCCCGGTCCTGCTGACAACTGAGAATTGCGGCTACAGATCGGCGCCCAAGGCCGCCAGCCCCTGC
>PMZX01000087.1:12966-13158 GCA_003170035.1 Myxococcales bacterium
AGAACGGGACGGACCAGCGTGGCCGCGCCGTGCCCAGGAGCGCGGCCAGACCGTCGATGACCTCACGCGCGGTCACTGCCTCGCCGTCGGTCAGGTGATACACCTGCCCGGCAGCCGCTGGCACCTCGGCGGCAAGGCGCAAGCCAAGGGTGACGTTCTCGACATGGGAAAGCGCCAGCCGGTTGGCGGCGC
>PMZX01000087.1:13225-14795 GCA_003170035.1 Myxococcales bacterium
TTGCTGGCAGTGTAAGCATCGCGCGGCGAAGGATCGTAAGAGGTCTGCTCGTCCACAGCGGCGCCCCGGCGGGGCAAACCCAAAACGGTCAGCGAGCTGACGTGCACCAGGCGCTCGACGCCAGCGTCCTGGCAGGCCGCCACCACCTTGCGCGTGCCATCCGCGTTGGCTCGGAAGAAGTCGCGGCGCGAGCCCCAGTCAGGCACCTTGGCCGCGGCGTGAAACACGACCTGCTGGCCGCGCGCAGCCTCCTGCAGCGAGGCGAGGTCGCATACATCACCGCGGACGATCTCTGCGCCCAGCCCTGACAAGCGCCGCAAGTCGCTGGTGGGCCGGACCAATGCACGCACCTTGACCCCGCGCCCGCAAAGGGCTGCTACCAGGCTGCCCCCCAGGAAGCCCGATGCCCCGGTAACCAGCGCGGCCTTCATGTCGCGACCGAGACGTTGATGGTCATTTGGGAAGCACCTGACACGGCACGAAGACCGCCTGCTGCTGGCATTCTGTACACTCGGGCGCGGTGCACATCCTCACCAGCTTGCAGACCTGCACCGTCTGCATGGAACCCACCAGCGACACCCGGGTATATCGAATGGGGCTATCACTCGGGTTTTCTGTGAAGCCAGCGGTTTCCAGGAAGCACTGGCTCGTGAATGGTTCTCCGCTGCACCCTTCGGCTGCGAGGTTCGCAGGAACCTGTTCGGACAGGTAGGCATCAACGTGGCAACTGAGGCCGTCTTTCGATCGATAGGCTGGGAGGTTGGGAAACGCTTGGCTGGGACACGAGTGCCCCTCGACCAAGTAGCCCTCTAGCACAGTGTCACCACAGGCATTGGAGTTGGTCGCGGCGCTGTCGAGCGACGTCCGGTAGCACGCGGTGCCCTCGACGGCAGCAAGCGCAATGAGGACAAGAGTCTGAGTCTTCACGTCTCTGCCCGAAGTTCGCCAACAGTACACCACTCGGCCATTCGAGAGACTCTTCCGAAGGGCGGGGCAAAACTTGACGAAGCGTACTTTGTGGGTTCTTATCCTACATAAACCCACTTTGCCTACCATCCGAAAAGGGAGGTCGCCATGAACTTGGACCGCCGGTTCGATGATCGTTTGCCCCTGGAGACACTTCTTTGCGCCTACGTCTTGGATAGGCCCCAGCGCGGCCTCGCCGTCGACATCAGCGAGCGCGGGTTGTTCCTAAACACCCTGGTCCAGGATCCGAATCCGCCGCGGACGCCGGTGGGGCTGGAGTTCAAGCTGCCCGGCATGCCTGAAACCATCTGGGCCGCAGGCGAAACGTGCCGGGAAACCCTGGACGACTACTTCTATGGAATGGGCGTGCGGTTTACGGCCATGGCCTCCTTGCACCAACGCATGTTGTACGCCTACTGCCGGCGTGTGCGCCGCCAGCGCAGCGGCCTTTGGGCCTGACCTCCCGGCCAGAGAACCAAGGCTGGAAGGGCTCCCAGGCTGAGCTGGGAATGGACATGGCCAGAGACGGAGTTGTTGACATGGGAACCCTGAAAGGGTTCGCTACGCCCTTCGGCCCGGCACGCCCACCCCCACCCCGCTCGCT
>PMZX01000325.1 GCA_003170035.1 Myxococcales bacterium
GCTGGCCGATGCGCTTGTAGTGGTTGTACACCGCGACCGCCAGGGCCTTCTTGGCTCGCTCCTGGCCGATCGCGTACCGGTCGATCTCGTCGTAGATCTCGCGCGGTCGCGGGTAGCGCGGACGCTCGGCCGCCTCTTCCTTGGCGATGATGTCGTTGCACAGGGCCACGCATTCGTCGCAGATGAACACCCGCGGTCCAGAGATGAGCTTCCGCACCTCGCGCCGGCGCTTCTGGCAGAAGGAGCAGTGGAAGTCGTCCATCCCCCATGAGTATTGCATCCGAACTCCGTTGAAGCCAAGCCTGTCAACCTCGATTGCAACGAAGCTCTTGCGTACGCGGGGAAAAGGTGTTCCGTGGAGGACAGCCTTGGCCGCAGCGCGTGCCGCGAACGGTGCTGACCCGTAGTATGATGCGCGCCCCTCGTGATCTGCGTCCGAGTTGGAGCCGCGACCCGGCCGGCGCGGTTGGCTGGCATGGCCTTCTGGGGCCCACGACCTCGGGCGGAAAAGAAACTTGGCGTCGGGGAGGCAGGCCAGGTAGATGGATACGGCTTAGACCATGTGTGGAATCGTTGGCTACGTTGGAGCACGTCAGGCGACCCCCATCTTGCTGGGTGGGTTGCGCCGGCTGGAATACCGCGGATACGACTCGGCAGGGATCGCTGTGTGTAACGGCGGCGAGGCCCATCTGGTGCGTTGCCAGGGCAAGCTGGCGGCCCTGGAAAAGCTGCTGGCCGAGCAGAGTCCGGTGGGCGCGTACGGCATCGGACACACGCGCTGGGCGACCCACGGCCGGCCTTCCGACGAAAACGCCCACCCGCACAAGGCCGGCCCCATCTCGGTCGTGCACAACGGGATCGTCGAGAATCACGTCGAGTTGCGCGAGCGGCTCATCGCCTCGGGCCGCCATTTCTCGTCCCAGACTGATAGCGAGGTGCTGGCTCACCTCATTGACGAGGCTGTGCAGGCAGGAGCGGCCTCGCTGGTCGAGGCAGTGCGGGCGGCCCTGCGCCAGGTGAAGGGAGCCTACGCGATCGTCGTTCTGTCTGACCGCAGCCCGGGCGTGCTGGTGGCGGCGAAGAATGCATCCCCGCTGGTGGTGGGCATCGGCCAGGGCGAGATGTTCATCGCCTCGGACGCCCCTGCCATCCTCGAGCAAACACGCGACGTGCTGTTTCTCGAGGACGGCGACGTGGTGGACGTGGATCGGTCAGGCGCGCGCATCACCGATCTCGACGGAAAGCCGGTCGTGCGCAAGCCGCGCACCCTGACCTGGACCGCGGCACAGGCAGAGAAGGCCGGCTATCCCCACTTCATGCTCAAGGAGATCTACGAGCAGCCGCACGCGGTGACCGACACCCTGCGGGGACGCTTGCTGCCCGACAGCCACGACGCCGTCCTGGAGGATCAAGAGGTGACGCCGCTGCCCGGCCGGGTGGTCATCCTGGCCTGCGGGACCTCGTATCACGCCGGCCTGGTGGGCAAGTTCCTCATCGAGAACATCGCTCGCATCGCCTGTGAAGTGGATCTGGCCAGCGAGTTCCGCTACCGGGAGCCGGTGATTGGCGCGCGAGACCTGGTGGTGGGCATTTCCCAGAGTGGCGAGACCGCCGATACCCTGGCGGCGATGAAAGAGGCGCGGGCGCGTGGGGCCCGCACCTTCGCCATCTGCAACGTGGTCGATTCCGCGATTCCGCGCGCATCCGACCTGGTTCTCTACACCCATGCCGGTCCCGAGATCGGCGTCGCGTCCACCAAGTGCTTCACCGCCCAGCTCGCGGCGCTCGCGTTGCTGGCCATTCACCTGGGCCGTCGCAACGGCGCGCTGGCCGGCGTGGCCGCCACCGAACTGGTGGGCGAGCTGCTGCATATCCCGCAAAAAATGAGCGAGACGCTCAAGGAATGCGGCGATTTGAAGGTTCTGGCCCGCAAGTACAAGAACGCGCGCGACTTCCTTTTCCTTGGGCGTGGCACCAACTACCCCATCGCGCTCGAGGGTGCGCTCAAGCTGAAGGAGATNNTGCCCGTGGTGATCATCGCGCCTCGGGGCAAGGGCTACGACAAGGTGCTGTCCAACCTGGCTGAGGTGCGTGCCCGCGAAGGCCAGGTCATCGCGGTGGCCACCAAGGGCGATACGGCCATTCTCCAGCACTGCGAGGACGTGCTGTGGGTTCCTGATGCGCCGTCGCTGCTGCAGCCGATGCTGACCGTGCTGCCCCTGCAGATGCTGGCCTACGCGGTGGCCTTGGCGCGCGGGAATGACGTCGATCAGCCGCGCAATTTGGCCAAGAGCGTGACGGTAGAGTAGCGGCTTCAGCGGGGGAGCGCGCAGAGAAACTCAGGGGCCCGAATCGGCGCCGCCGCAGATGCCGTCGTGCGCGGTGCGAACCCTGGCCGCGACCGCGCATCCCGCGTTGGTGTAGGATTTTCCGTCGCACCCGCACACCGGCTTCAGTTCCCCACCGCAAGCGGCCGCAGAAAAGCCGGCGCATCCGCCCGGTCCCGAGCACCCGGAACCGGAGCAGAACTCGACATTGGTACATTGACTGTCATCGACACAGGAGATGCTTGTTCCCGGAGGAGGCAACTTACACAGATATGGGACACTCGGATCGTAGCAGCGGCCCGTGATGGAGCAGCATTGCTGGCCCTGCGGACATTGGTCGCTCGTTCCGCAGTAGATCACGGGAGCACGCGGGCTGCCAGGCATTACGTCGGGATTCACCGGCGTGCCGCAGGCGAAATCAGCAATGATGCGAACGCCGGCTCGGCAGGCCGACTGAATGTCGGAGTAGGTAACCCCGTCGCATCCACAGTATCCCGGCGTTCCCCAGCTGAAACCGCAATTCGAACGTGATTGACAGGTCCCCGGCCCCAGGCAACCGCGTGACAACGGGGACTTTTGGCAGAACTGAGTCGGGCGGCAATCTGCATTGGACGCGCAGGGGAGGGAATCGCCGCTCGACGGCGCGCTCGGGAGGGAACCGCCGTTCGACGTTGTGCTCGGGAGGGAACCGCCGTTCGACGCTACGCTCGGTTTCGGGCAACTCGTCCCCGCGGTCGCCGGGTCGATGCATGTCCCATCGAGCAAGCAGCAGGTCTGGCCGGCCGGGCAGGTCGCGCCGCCGCAGATCGCGGGCTTGGGCGTGGGTTCCGGACAATCGCTGGCGACTCGGCTCGGCGCCACACAGTTTCCTGTGCTGAGGCAGCATTGCTGCCCCTGAGGACAGGTCGTGGCGCCGCAGAATCCGTCGTCCCCAATTCGTGCGACGGGTAGGCCGCTCCCGCTGCCCGAGCTGCCACCCGAGGCGCCACCTATCGTACTCGTGCCGCCACTCGACCCACCGCCCGCCACGGCTGGTTTTCCGTTGAGTGGGCTGCGCTCACATGCACCCAGCAGGGACAGCAGCAGAAGACCTTTCCAGGAAGGTTTCATCTGGCTCAACGACCGCTCGGACTCTATCACCCCGCGCCGTCTCGCGGAGCATAGGTCTTGCGGTCGGCGAACCGATGCGCTGTACCGCAGAGGGTAGCCTGACGGCCGCATGGTGGATCCGGCCGCGACGGCTACGAACCGGCTGGACTTCCGAGGGATCGCTGGCGCAGCGGCGAAACTCGGGCCAGGGCGGAGTAGTCACGGTCATGGTGAAGCACGACAAAATCGTTGCGGATGGCGCACGCCGCGATCAGACAGTCGACGCTTGAGCGCACCGTCAACCCAGCTCGACGGGCTCGGCGAAAGAGGTCCGCGGCTTCGAGAAACGCCTCCCGGTCCAGCGGCGATTCCACGACGGGAATAGCCAGCAGGGCCGCGCGAGCGACGCGAAAGAAATGCTCGTCGCGAAACCCCTGGAGGATCTCCTGGATGACGGGCAGGCACACCGCCACCTCGTCGAGAGGAACCAGCACTTCGAGATCCAAGGGATTGCGCTGGCGAAAGACCTGGATCCAGACTGACGTGTCCACCAAGGTCATGCGGCGCGATGACCGGCCTTGCGACTTCGGCGAGGAGCGAAGTTGTCACGCATGGCCTGCAGATCGCCTTGCCATGCACCACTGCCACGCAGCGAGAGGATTTGCCGCGCCTGCATACGTCTCACGAAGTCCTCCAGCGCCAGGCCTACGGTTCGCGAGTAGGTCTTCTGTCCGGCAAGCCTGGTCGCCTGTTCGAGCAACCGCTCGTCAAGCACAAGATTTGTGCGTTTCATACACATAGTATGTCGGCCAGCGCCTGCCCGGGTCAAGCGAGCGTGTCGGCCGGGGGCGTCCCTTGCCCATCGCCGGTCGCCCTGCCGCCCGGATGCGGAGGGACCGACGAGGCAATGCAATGTGCTGTCAAAAATGCAAATCCTTGTGGCGACGGGGCGTGGATGTGATACAAGTTTGTGTCTAAATCGTCGTATTTCTTCTGACTGGCAGCGGATTCGTGACGATTTAGATAGAAAAAGGCAAAGATGGCAAAGACGAGGGCGAAAAGGAAGACAAAGTCGCGCCAGAATGGGCCACTTCGTGGCAAGCCAGCGGATGCAGCCCAAGCCCAGCAGAAGATCCCCACCGGCGGCGAGAAGGTCGTGCAATGCCTGGAGCGCGAAGGCGTGGAGATCATCTTCGGCTTGCCGGGCGGCGCCGCCATCCCGCTCTTCGACGCTCTCATCGGGTCGAAGATCAAGCTGGTCCGGGTTCGCCACGAGCAGGGCGCGACCCACATGGCCGACGGCTACGCGCGCGCCACCGGCAAGCCCGGCGTCGTACTGGTGACCTCGGGGCCGGGCGCCACCAACACCATAACCGGGCTGTACACCGCGCTCATGGACTCGGTGCCCATGGTGGTCATCACCGCGCAGGTGGTGCGGTCGCTGCTCGGCAAGGACGCCTTCCAGGAAGCGGACGTCACCGGCATCACCTATCCCGTGGTCAAGCACAGCTATCTGGTGCGCCAGGCCGCCGACATCCCGCGCATCATCAAAGAGGCTTTCTATATCGCCACCACCGGCCGACCCGGCCCGGTGCTGGTCGACTTGCCCAAGGATCTGGCGGCCGGCCCCTGTGACGCTCCCTTTGTCGACTCGGTCGATCTGCCCGGCTATCACGTGCCCCACCGGGCCGACCTGCTCGACCTGACGCGGGCCGCGCAGCTTCTCGGCAAGAGCCGGCGACCGGTGCTCTACGTCGGCCATGGTGCGGTCATGTCCGACGCGGGCGGGGCCATCCTCGAACTCGCCAAGAAGCTGCAGGCGCCGATTGTAACCACCCTTCTCGGCAAGGGCGCGGTGCCCGAGGATGAGCGCTTGCACCTGGGGATGCTGGGCATGCATGGCACCGCCTACGCCAACAAGGCAGTGGCCGACTGCGATCTCATCATGGCCATCGGCGCGCGCTGGGACGATCGCATCACCGGCAAGCTGTCCGAGTTCTGCCGGGACGCGGTCAAGATTCACGTGGACGTCGATCGGGCAGAATTCGGCAAGATCCTGGTGCCCGACCTGGCCCTGTCCGGTGATGCGCGTCTCGTGATCGAGGACCTCATCCCGCTGGTCGACAAGGGCGAACGCGCCGAATGGCTGGAGCAGATCGCGGCCTGGCGCCAGGAGTTCCCGCTGCACTACCCGAAGAAGGGTGGATTGCGGCCGCAGCACATTCTGGACCGGCTGGACAAGCTGGGCGGTCGCGACTCGATCGTGGTCACCGACGTGGGCCAGCACCAGATGTGGGCAGCCCAGTTTCTGCGCACCACGCGCAATCGTCATTGGTTGTCGTCAGGCGGGGCCGGGACCATGGGATTCGGCTTCCCGGCGGCCATCGGCGCCAAGCTGGGCCATCCTGAGCGGCCGGTGTGGGCCATCGTGGGCGACGGTGGTTTTCAGATGACGCTGTCCGAGCTGGCCACCGCGGTGGTGCACAAGCTGGCGGTCAAGGTGATCATCATGAACAACCACTACCTGGGCATGGTCCGCCAGTGGCAGGAGATGTTCTACGACAACCGCCTGTCGGGCATCGATCTCGAAGGCAACCCCGATTTCGTCAAGCTGGCCGAGGCCTACGGAGCCAAGGGCCTGCACCTGCGCCGGGCCGCTGACGTGGACCGCGTGCTTCAGGCGGCGATGGAATACAACGACGGCCCCTGCCTGATCGACGCCGAGGTGGTGAAGGAAGGCAATGTCTTCCCCATGGTGCCCGCGGGCGCCAGCCTGCACGAGATGATCATCGACCCGCCGCGCGTCGAAGTCGACGAGGACGGAGAGCCGTCATGACCGCGCGTGCGGACCAGCCCCAGACCCTGAGCAAGAGGAAACCATGAGTCCTGCACTCGCCGTCCCTGCTGCCGTGCCCGAGACCCATCCCCTGCACACCATATCNNGTGCTGGTGCGCAACCAGCCCGGCGTGCTGGTGCGCGTGGCCCTGGTGTTCGCCCGGCGCGGCTACAATATCGAAAGCCTGGTGGTCAGCCCCGATCCCAGCGACGCCGGCTTTTCGCGCATGACCATCACTTGCCGGGGCGCGGCCGACACCCTGGAGCAGATGATCCGGCAGGTTGCCAAGCTGGTCGACGTGGTGCACGCCATCGACCACACCGGCCAGTCGGTGGTCGAAACCGAGATCGCACTTATCAAGCTGCAGGCCGAGGTGAACGAGCGGACCGAAATTTTACAGATCGCCGAGCACTACAAGGCCAAGGTGGTCGACTGCGGGACCGGCTCGCTCATCCTGCGGGTGACGGGCGGCAGCGAGAAGCTGGACAGCTTCATCTCGCTGCTGCGCCCGTTCGGCCTGGTCGAACTGGTCCGTTCCGGCAAGATCCTGATGACCCGCGGACCAGAGACGACATAGAGGCGGTTCGGTGACTACAATAGCGGGGTGACCGCTGAGGTTCCCGCCGAAGCTGCCGTGCGCGTGTCGCCGGATCGCGCCCAGGCCGAGGCGTGGGACTTTGTCCTCGAGGCGGTGGTCATCCCGCACCGGGTGGGTCTGACCGAGGAGGGCTGGGCCGTGCTGGTGCCGCCCCAGTTGGTGGCCACGGCGCTGGCCGCGCTGGATGCGGCGGACCGGGAGGCCAGCGAGGAGCCGGCGCGTGAGCCGCAGGCGCCCGACCATGGGCGGTCCTTTGTCGGGCTGGCCGCGGCGGTAACTATCGCGGCCTTCTTCTGGGTGTCAGGGCCGCGCGCTGGTGCCGACGCTGGCGGGTGGTTTCGCGTGGGCAGCGGGGTCGCGGGTCCCATCGTGCATGGACAGTGGTGGCGGGCCGTGACCGCGCTCACCTTGCACTCGGATATCAGCCATGTCACAGGCAACGCTGTGGCATTCCTGGTGTTCCTCTCGGCGCTGGGACGCTGGCTAGGCGGAGGCCTGGCGCTGTTTGCGACGCTGCTGGCGGGCACGGTGGGAAACCTGACAACCGCGTACATCTATGGGAGTCCGCACAACGTGGTGGGCGCGTCCACCGCAACCTTTGCGGCTTTGGGGCTACTGGCTGGTTTGCAGTTCCTGCGGCGCTACAGCGCGCGCACCGTGGGTCGTGGCAAGCGCGCCTTTCTAGCCGTTGCCGCCAGTCTGGGCCTGTTCGCCATGCTGGGCGTGGGCGAGCGGTCCGACATGCTGGCCCACGCCTCGGGCCTCGTCTTCGGCCTAGGCTTCGGCCTGCTTCTCGGACACTTCGTGCGACGCCCGGTGAAACCGCCCGCCCAGGCCCTCTGCGTGATCGCGACGGTGGTCACCGTCGCAGGGGCGTGGCTGCTGGCGTTCAGACACTAGTGCCGCCTCAAGAATTCGTAGCGGATGGCGGCGGAGCCGGAAGCCGGGGGCCGGTGAGCCGAGGCCGGGGCCAGCTCCGTGCTGCGAGCTCGCGCGGCCCGTGGTATGTCCGCCTGACCATGAGCAAGCGAGAGTCGTTCTCACATTCGGACCTGCGCGGTCGCAGCGCCGGCTTGCGCCGCGAGTTCGAGGAGAAGCTGGCCGCCCTGGTCGAAATTCCGTCGGTGAGCATGGATCCTGCCCGCCGGGCTGACGTAGAAGAGGTCGCGCACACCGGCTGCGGACTTCTGCGCGAGTTGGGCGCCCGCTCCGAATGTATCAAGACCGCGGGCTTGCCCCTAGTGCTGGGAAGCCTGGTCCAAGACCCTAAGTACCCGACGGTGACCATCTACAATCACCTCGACGTGCAGCCCGCGGAAGCCGACGAATGGCGGACCCCGCCNNGCCCTGGCCGCGCTTTTCGGGGCCCGACTGGCCTTGCAGGATGGCGTACGCCTCAACTTCCAGTTCCTCTGGGAAACCGAGGAGGAAATGGGCAGTCCCAGCTTCGAGGCTGCGCTTCGCAAACTGGCCAAGGGCGACAAGCAACGGGCCCCGCTGCGCACCGATTCCATCGTGGTCTCGGACACGCAGTGGCCGCAGGCGGGCCGGCCGGCGATCCCCTACGGCCTGCGCGGCCTTCTCGGTTTCTGCGTGCGCCTGCGGACCGGCGACAAGGACGTGCACTCGGGCACCACCGGCGGCGCGGCCCGCAACCCGCTGGGCGAGCTGTGCGCGCTCATCAATGATTGCTACGACGCCCGCACCGGCAGGGTGAAGATTCCTGGCTTCTACCACGGCGTTCGTCGCCTCAGTGCAGTCGAGCGCCGTCGGCTAGCGAACGCTGGCTTTGCTCGTCGACGCTTTGAACTTGCGCACGGCCTTTCCAGCGTGCGCTTCCCCGACGACGNNAAGACCATCGTGCCCCACCAGGCCGAGGCCAAGCTGTCCTGCCGGCTGGTGCCTGACCAGACGCCTGAGCGCGTGTTTCGCCTGATCGAGCGCTTCGTGCGGCAACACTGCCGCGACGCCGAGGTGGTTCACGAAGCCTCGCTGCGGCCCTATCTCGTCGATCCCTCGGGTCCGCACCTGGAAGCCGCCCAGCAGGCGATGTTCGAGGCATTCGGCAAGCGGCCAGTGCTCACCCGCGAGGGCGGTTCCATCGGCGCGGTGGTGACCATGGACCGCGTGTTGCGCGCGCCGGTGGTGTTGCTCGGCTTGTCCTTGCCCGAACACGGCTACCACGCCATCGACGAGAACTTCGACTGGGGCCAGGCCGGCCAGGGCATGGAGATGTTCTGCCGTTACTTCCACAAACTGGCGGATCTCCCTCGGCGTTCATAACGCCCGGCTGGCCGCGCCCTCGATCGTCAAGGCAGTTCCGAGATCGTCACCGTCAGGGTCATGTCGCCGTGGAGATTCAGATAGAAGTAGTAGTAGCCCGAAAGAGACGCCGCGACCTTGTCGGCCGTGATGTCTTCATCAAATGGCAAGCTGCCCCCGATCCCGAAGTCGCTGTATGCGAACTCGCCGTAGTTGGATCGTTCGGCGCGCGCTGAGACGGCCAACCCCACGTTCGGCTGCACGGGGCCCGTGACCTTCAGATGGTAGCCCTTGCCGCTTCCGACCGGGAAACGGAAGAAGTAGAAGTCCTCGGCGTTGGGGGCGGTCAGCGTCAGGCTGGTTGCACCCAGGGCAAGGAGCTTGCCCCCGTCAGCCACCTGGAACGAGCCGCTGGCGCCCCCGCCCACGACAGCAACGGCGATGTAGTAGGTCCCTGCTGCGCTGGTGGTGAAGGTCAACCTGCCGGTCGTCGCGTCTGTCTGGTAGGTGAAACTGGTCGGCGATACCGTGGCCTGGGCGCTGACATAGCCGCGCTCCATGCCGGACAGTTCCGAGATCGCGTAGATCTGCCCGGCCTCGGCCGGGAAGCTGAAGCGCTGCCACTTCCCGTCGCCCAGATTGAAAGTCGCAGTATTACCGCTGTTCACGACGATCGGGACCGTAGGGCCTGGATCGAAAGCCGCGTCGGCCGGGCTGGCCGCGTCTTCACTGCCGGCAGCGTCGCCACCCACCTCTGCCCCGCCGGTGTCTTTGCTGCCCGTGTCCGCACCACCCTGGTCTGCGACACCGAGATCCGCGGCGCTGCGGTCTGCGCCCGCTGCGGCGAGGTCCGGGCTGGACAGATCGGGGGAGCTTGGCAAGTCGGAAGTCACGCTCGCATCCGAAACCACGTTCACGTCTGGAATGGCGAGGCTGTCCGTCGCACTATCGGGAGACAGCCACGCGTCTGGCGCACTTGAATCCATGGTTGTGGGACGCAGATCCGGTGTCGCCAGGGCCAGGTCGGGAGCGGAGGCGTCCGCCTCCTTCGAATTGGAAGAACCGCAGCCAAGGACTGCGCCCAAGGCGGCGAATGACAGCAAGACAGCGAGCGAAAAACGACGCATGAGAACTCCTCGTCAGTCTATGACTATCGGACGTTTCTCAGTTCACTTGACCAATGGGTCGACCGCGATGACCAGCAGTCGCCTCGTCGCAACAACGTGACCAGCTGGCTGGCGCCACGCGTTCCTGGCGCTATTCTTCGATGATGTCCTCACCCGACGCCCAGCCCGCCGACGGCGATCGCGCAGAGCCGCATCCCGCGGCAGCGCACAGGCTTGGCGCCTGGAAGATTGTCATCTCCGTGTCCGTCGTGACGATGGCCTTGGGCGGGCTTTTGTGGGCATCGACGCGGGAAGGCGCCGAATACTACAAGTACGTTGACGAGGTTTTGGCCGGCGCTGCCCGCTACCAAGGCAAACGCCTGCGCGTGCATGGCAACGTGGTGGAAGGCTCGCTGGAATCCGACAAGGCGTCGCTGCGCTATCGCTTCAAGATAGCCAGCCGAGCCCCGCGCCCACCGGGCGAGATCAGCGCCGAGTTCCACGGCATTCCGCCCGACACCTTCAAGGCGGGAGCCGAAGTCATCGCGGCCGGGGTGCTCGCGTCGGACGGTCGCCTGCTGGCAGACAAGATCGAAACCAAGTGTCCGTCGAAGTACGAGGTGAAGTAGGCCACCGGACGGCCCATGCCGCCGTGTGCGCGGCGACGGAATCGCGACAGTGGTGTCAGGAAAACTCGGTCGGTGGGCCGGGCACCCGGCCGTACAGCATGAACCAGCGCGATTTCGTTCTGGCATGACGTTTGCGCTTCAGGGCCGATCATGACGGGACGCCTCGCTTTCCTTACCTGCCTCGCGATCCTCGTGGTTGTCACCCGATCTCGCGCCGAAGAGTCCGTTTCCGTTCCTGGCTCGGTTCCCGTGCTTTCGCCCGGCACCGTTCCCCCACCACCGGCCGCCGTCCCCGAGCCGGCCATTCCCCAGCCCGCGTCGACCGCGCCGGCAGCTTGGCCGGAGCCGGAACCCGCACCGGCCCTCGTCGATCAGCCGCGCTCCTATCGCCATTTCCTGGGGCTTCAGGTGGGAGGCACTTTGCCCATAGCTCTTTACTATCGCTACCGGCTGCTCGAACCGCTCTTCTTGGAGGTGGGCGGATTCGGCGCGCCGGAGGCCACTGCGCTATTCACCGGTGGAATCGTCGTGGCGTTCCATCAGTCGGATCGGCTGATGGTCTACAGTGGCGCGGGAGGAAGCGCGTGTTTGCTCGGCGATAACGCGCTCGCCTTCTTGTACGGGCGGCTGGGGTTGGGCGTAGGGCTGGGAGCTCGCCGGCAGCAGATGTTGTCGGTCGACGCCGGGGTCTGGTCGGGCCGGCTTCGCAAACGCGATCACGACACACAAAAGCTGACCACCGACAGATGGTTCACGATCCCGATGGCCGGCATTTCCTACAGCGTTGGCCTGGGCAACGACTAGTGCCGCCGGCCAGCCTCACGACCGTCAGTGCGAGCAACGCTGGCCAGCCCGACGGTCGCCGCCCGCGCGGCGAGTTGCCCCGGGACCTTGGCGCAGCAGACTCCGCCCTCGCGATCCATCTCGGCGACGCACTGGTTGCAGGGCACGCAGCCGCTCTCGCGCGCCAGGCCCGCGGCGTACTTGCCGATCAGCTCCGGGTCGTGGATCAGGGCGCGCCCCATCGCGGCCAGCTCGAAGCCCTCGCGCATGGCCGTGTCCAGATCGTCGCGCGACTTGATGCCGCCCAGCAGGACCAGCGGCATGCGCACGGCACGCCGGACCTCGCGCGCCAGCGGCAGGAAGTAGAGCGGCTCGAAGGGATAGGCGCGGATCAGCGCCGGGCCGAAGACCGCCAGCGCCAGCTTCTGCGCCAAGCTTTTCTCCACCGCGATCATCTGGCGCAGCGGCCGCTCGCCGCGAAACAGGTAGAAGGGATTGCGGCTGACGAACCCGCCTGACAGCACCAGCGCGTCCGCACCCCGTGCTTCCAGTCTTCGTGCCACCTGCACGCTCTCGTCGAGTTCCAAGCCGCCGCGGTATCCGTCGCGCAAATTGACCTTGGCCAACACAGGCATCTTGGGCGGCAGGGCTGCTCGCACCCGCTCGACCACTGATAGAGCGAAGCGCGCGCGGTTGTCCAGCGAGCCACCGAACCGATCGCGGCGCGCATTGGTGCCCGGGCTCAGGAACTGGCTCAGCAAATATCCGTGTCCCAGGTGCAACTCCACGGCGTCGAAGCCGGCCTCGCGGGCCAGCCGGGCCGCGTCCACGAAAGCCTCAGTCACCTCCTCGATCTCTGCCTCGGTCATGGCATCGGCCAGCACGCGTCCAGAAAGCGCGCCGACCAGGTTGAGCGCGCGCGACGGACCGATGGGTCGCCGTCGCTTCAGATCGCGGTTGTTGCAGAAGGCGCCGCAATGGCCGAGCTGCAGCGACGCGGCTGCGCCGCCGGAATGCACGGCCGCGGTGAGCGCGCGCAAATCGGGGACCAGCTCGGGCCGCATGTGAAGTTGATCGGCAAAGGTGCGGCCGTCGGCTGCGACCGCACAGTACGCGACGGTGGTCATGGCCACCCCGCCCTTTGCCAGCGCGCGATGGTGCTCGATGAGTGCCTTGCTCACGCGGCCGCCCGGGCTCATGCCCTCGAACGTCGCGGTCTTGATAATCCGGTTGCACAGCGAGAGCCCGGCCAGCCTGAATGGCGAAAAGGGATCGGTCACGGCGACCCTCCTCGCTTGGGCAACCACGGAGCACGCCTGCGCAAAAGGTCGATCGCCCACTGCGGAACCAGTACCGAAAGCAAGGTCATGGCGCGGGCAAGCAGGCCTGGGATGTGCTCGGCCCGGCCAGCGAACATGGCGCGCAGCCCGGCCTCGGCAACGGTAGCGGCGTCCATCATGATGCCCAGCCGCTTTGCTCGCTTCACCGGAACCACCTCTGGATCATAGAGGTTCGTCGCAGTGGGGCCAGGGGCCAGACAGGTGACGTTCACCCCGTACACGCCCATCTCACTGCGCAGCGACCGGGCGAACCCGCGCAGGTACTTCTTGCTGGCCCCGTAGTAGCTGATCCCGGGAAAATCGCGCCAGGCCGAGATGCTCGACACGATGAGGACGTGGCCGCGGCCGCGCTCGCGCATGTCGCGGCCGAAGCAGGTACAGAGCAAGGACGGCGTGACCACGTGAAGCTGCAACATTGCGTTCGCCCGCGGGAGCGCCGCGTCCACCGCCTCGCCAAAGAAGAAGAACCCCGCGTTGCTGACCAGGATGTCGACCTGCAAGTCTTTACCGAGGACGCTTTGGTAGAGCTCCTCGGCAGCCTCGGGACGTGCCAGATCGGACGCGATGGTGTGTACCGCCACAGAGTGCGCCGCGCCGATCTCCTGCGCGGCGGCTGCGAGCTCGGCGGGTCGATTGCTGACCAGGATCAGCTCGTATCCGAGCGATCCCAGGCGCAGTGCGAGCGCGCGGCCGATGCCCGAGCAGGCCCCTGTGACCAGGGCCACGCGCAGCCGGTCGCCGGCGCGCTGAAGCTGCTTGCTCACAGGTACCGCAGCCCATCGACCACGCGCAGGCGGGCGGCGCGCACGGCCGGGTAGAGGGTGGCCACGAAGCAGATGAGCTGCGTGGCGGCCGCCACCAACAGGATCTCGCGTACCGAGATCTGTACCGGCAGGCGCGCGATCAAGTATACCTTGGGATCGAGGGGATAGCCGTAGAGCGCGGCCAGGGCGCAGATGGCCAGGCCGTACAGGATGCCGAGGCCAGTTCCCGCGAAGCCCACGAAGGTACCCGCGGCCAGGAAGACCCGCAGTAGGGTGGCAGCGCGCGCGCCCATGGAACTCAAGATCGCGATCTCGCGCACCTTGGAGAGCACGATGAGCATGAGCGAGGCGATGATGTTGAACGCGGCCACCACGATGATGAAGAAGAGCAGGATGGCGATCACCAGCTTCTGCATGGACAGCGCCGCGAAGAGGTTGCGATTGAGGGTCTTCCAGTCGATCACGCGCGCCTCTGGACCCAGCTTGCGTTCCACCTCGGGCTCGATGCGGACGGCCTGCATCGGATCGGCGAAGCGCAGCTCCACGCCGAAGATGGACTGGCGTGCGTTGCCCATGCGGCGCGCGTCTTCCAGGTTGATGTAGGCGAGGCGCGCGTCGTACTCGTGAAAGCCCAGCGACGATACGCCTACCACGCGGAAGGTGTAGGCGCTGGGGGCCGACTCGATACCCCCGGAAAAGGGCACCAGCACCTGCAGGCAATCGCCCACCCGACTGTGCAGGCGACGGGCCAGTTCGCTGCCCAGGATGATCCGACCGACTGGTTCGGCTGCGGCCGGGTCGGGGACAGGCTGCGCCTCTGCGCAGTGGGCGGGCCGTCCCAGGTCAGCGACAGAGCCGGTCACCATGATCCGTTGCAACTCGGGCGCGCCGTCGGACAGGTCGACGCCCTTGAGGTTGGCGCCGACCTTGCCGATCATGACTTCCCCGGCAGTGAAGCTGAAGGTGGACATGCGCTCCAGCCCCGGCAGGCCAGCCAGTTTCTTCTTGATCACCTGCGCGTCCCGCTCCGCTTCGGACATGTCTCGTTCCAGGCCGTACGAGGTCACGATGAGGTGCGCGTTCACCGACAGGACCTTGTCCTGGAATTCGCGCTCGAACCCGCTGGTCACCGCCAGAACCACCACCAGCGAGGCGACTCCCAAGACGACGCCCATCGTGGATACCGTGGTGAAGACCGAGAACACCCGCAGCAGGATGAACAGGAGCAGGGCCAGGGCAGCCACCAGTGAGAGGACAACGCCCACAGTTTCCAAACCGCGGGAGTGGCCGCGAGACGCTGCCAGCAGGCCCAGGCCGGCGGCGACTCCCACCATCGCTATGTACAGGCCGACCCGGATGGCTCGCGAGGGCGTCGTGCGTTGCAGGTAGCGCACGGCNNCGGGAGACGGGACATGTGCCCCGCAAGCTACGGGACGAAGACCGCGTGGTCAAACCCAGCGCCGTCGCATGCCCGCGTGATCCCGCGTCCGTCATAGACCCGAGACCTTTCTCAGACCTTCCTTGACAGAGCGGACCAGCAAAACTTACCGTTGCACTGCAATGGGCTCAGTTCGTCTCAGCCTCGCCGCGTTAGCCGTGATGCTTGCCGGGGCTACGTTCGTCTCTACCGCGTGGGCTGCAAAGAACGATCTGAATCTGCTCAACCTGTGTCTCCCGGCGTCTTCCCCTCACCTGGCAGGCAAGCCGGAGTGCTCGTGGGTGCAGCGCGGAGCTGACGGCTCGATATCCGAGCCAGTAGCGACGTACCTTCAGGGCCTTCAGGGCCTTCAGGGCAGGCAGGATTTCCGCAGCCTGATGTCCGAGTTGGGCATCGTGCTCGCGCCCCGCGTCCCCATGGTGGCTGACACGCCAGGGATCGCGGGGTTCCAGCTTTCCGCTGAGCTCGGCCTGACGGGAATCAGCAACAACCGGAGTTTCTGGA
Source organism: Myxococcales bacterium (assembly GCA_003170035.1). Taxonomy (GTDB): domain Bacteria; phylum Myxococcota_A; class Polyangia; order Fen-1088; family Fen-1088; genus Fen-1137. The sequence continues at coordinate 15,678 of PMZX01000325.1, forward strand.
ACGGCGTCGAAGGCGTGTCAGCGAACAACACCGTCGGAGGGACGCGACCGGATGCCATGCTGACAACCGTGGGAGCCTTTGTGCGCAAGGGGATCTGGCTGCCGGTGCCAACCATGGAACTGGGGTTCGGGGCGGTCCACCTCCTCGACTCGCACCTTTTGGCGTGGCAGGGCTACGCCAAGCTGGCAATCCATGAAGGGTTTCACGACTGGCCGGTCCCTTCCTTTGCGGTACGCGGAGCGGTTTCGTATCTGACCGGCACGGATCAGGTCACGATGACGACCACCAGCCTCGACCTTCTGCTATCGAAGGGATTCGGTCTGCTCAAGACGGCGCGGCTGGAGCCCTTTGCCGGCTTGGGCTGGATTTCGATCTTTGCCCACAGTGGACATCTGGACGCTACGCCCTCGTGCGACGCCACCCAGCTTGCGGCTCTGCCTGCTGGCAGTGATCCCGGTAACTCGTACTGCGCCCCGTCCCAGGCCGGTACGAAAAATGACGTCAACGCGAACTTCAGTTTCCCGGATCAGAACGTCATCACCCGCTATCGATTGTTCGCCGGATTCAAGCTCCGCTTCGCAATCGTGTTCTTCTCGGCGCAGTATGAGGTTTTCTTCGCCGGCTCAAGCCGGGACGGAAGCGCCTCCAGCGCCAAAGACCAGAGCGGAACGCAGAACGCCCTGTCACTCAGCACGGGCCTCGACTTCTGACGGTTGCAGGGAGCCACCGCGCCAGCGTCATCGATGGCAGCCACTCGCCCCGAACAGGCGAAGCCAGAACCGGATGATCGCGTGGGCGAAGGCGGGCTTTGCCCACGGACTGGCGGCAGCTGCCGCAGCTGCCAGTCCTGGAGCCAGAGCGCCCCCTTCGGGGGCTAGGGCCTTCCCGCCCAACCCCTGCCCCACGCACGCTTCGCGCGCGCCCGTCGCGGGAGGGTTTGGGAACCGTTTCAGGGTTCCGATGATCGCGTAGGCGAAGGCGGGCTTCGCCCGCCGGAGCCAGAGCGCGGGAGGGTTTGGGAACCCTCCCAGGGTTCCCATGTTAATGAGCGGTCAAGCCGCTGCGGATTATGCGACGCAGCCCTTCGACCGGGAGGCGGGGTCCCCGCTTCTCTTCTTCGAAAATGATCTGCGCCATGGTGGCAGCCGTCAGATCCTGCTGGGTCGTCTTGTCGATGACCCGGATCTCGTCACCGTTGCGAATCAGACCGGCAATCTGTTGCAGAGTGACATAGTGGCTGTCGTGGGTGTCATACAGCTTCCTGTTCGAATACCGTTTGATCGTGCGTACAGTCATGCCTCTAATCTGCCGTGTCCGTATGGCGCGTCAAGGGCTAAGTTGCAATTCCGCGTTATCAAAGCGAAATTTCTCGACGAAACGGCCTCGAGGGCCAGCCTCCGCGGCACTCCGGCCGCAGTCACTCGTCCAGGAGGTGACGACATCTACCGCTCTCGGGCCGGAAGCGGGTTGGCCCTGAGACCGGCCCGGACTACGGCTTGGGAGCCTGTTCGCCGGACTGGGCCGAACCGGGCTTGGGCTGCTCGCCAGGAATCTCAGGCTTCTTCACGGCGACCTCTATTTCATTCGCACTCGTGACAGCCCGCTTGAAGTTCTTTATGGCGCGGCCCAGACCGTCACCCAACTGGGGAAGTTTGCTCGCGCCAAACACCACCAGGATGACCAGAAGTATAAGGACCCATTCGCCTGCTCCCATTCCAAACATATGTGCACCGGCCCTCTCTATACCACCGCACAACCGCATGGGCAATCAGGCGAATGGGGCATTTCTTGGTCCCCCGGAAACGATCCTGTACGATCCGCTCACATGCGGCTGACGGTGCGCGCTGCCCCATTCCTGATCCCCATCGGCGTAGCCGCATTCGCGACTTCTGCCCTGGCTGGCCAACCCTCAGCGCGCGGCTCCGGCCCTCCGGTAGCCGCGGGCAAGGCCGCCTGGCCCGGCGCGGACCCCAGCCAGGAGAACCCAGCCGAGCGCAAGGCGGTGCGAGGCGCTGCGCTCGAAGAGCCGGACGCCAACGAAAGCCCCGAGCTCCGTGACGTCCACCGTTTCGAGGAACGAGCCTTCCCCCGCTTCGGCGCGCCCGAGCTGCGAGACGCCGAGCCTGACGATGCTGCCCTACCACTTCCGCCCGGGCTCACCGGCCGCTGGGGCGGGACCGGCGACATTCCCCGGCAGTTGCGCAGTCCCGAGGTTCCAGTCCGGAGCGACAAGGCGGCGTCAAGACCTGCCTGGGCCCAGACTCTGGCCTTGCCCGAGCTTCCGGTGCGTTGGGCGCCCCAGGTGATCCGCTACCTGGAGTTCTTCAAGAGCGATCCCAAAGGCCACGCCATCATGGCCTCGTGGCTGCGCAAGATGGAGCGCTTTCGGGCGGCCTTCGAGACCGTGCTGGTGCGCAACGAGCTGCCCAACGATCTCATCTACCTTGCCATGGTCGAGAGTGGTTTCGAGCCGGGCGCAACTTCGAACAAGAGCGCGGGCGGGGTGTGGCAGTTCATGCCATCCGTGGCGCGGGCCTACGGGCTGGAGGTCAGCCACTGGGTCGACGGCCGCCGCGATCCCGAGCGGGCTGCCGAATCGGCCGCGCGCTATCTCAAGGATCTCTACGTCCGCTTCGGTTCGTGGCACTTGGCCTTCGCCGCCTACAACGCGGGGTACGGGGCCATCCTGCGTTCCATCGCTCGCTATAACACCAACGACTACTGGGAGCTCTGTCGCCACGAGTCGGGACTTCCCTGGGAGACGACTCTCTACGTGCCGAAGATTTTGGCCGCGGCCATCGTGGGTCACAATCGGGCCGCGTTTGGCTTTGCCGATGTGGCGCCTGACCCGCCCTGGGCGTACGACACCGTCCAGGTGCCGGCGGGAACGTCGTTTGCCACCCTGGCGCGGGCCGCGGGCACCAGCCCTGAAGTGATCGCGGCGCTGAATCCCGAGCTGCTGCGTGATCGGGTGCCGCCTGATCGCGGTTCTTGTACGGTTCGCATCCCACCGGGCTCGTCCGGGCTCTACGCCCGGGCAGTGGGACAGCTTCGCAAATCAGGAGAGCGACCCGAGACGCTGGTCTTGCGTTTCGGCGAAACCCTGGAAAGCGTGGCCAAGGCGCGCGGTGTTTCGCTGCGCGAACTCAAGCGCCTCAACGGCGTGGCCGACACCGCCGATCTGCGCGGGGGCACCACCATCCTGGTGCCGGCCCGCTCCGGGGCCCCGTCGCCGGCGCCCAGCGGAGGGGAGGAGGGTGACGACACCATCCTGGTCGCGGTGCCTGATCACACGGTAAGCATTCCGGGCAGCGAACGCGTCTTCTATCGCACGCGGGACGGTGACACCCTGGATGAGATCGCCGACGTATTCCGCGTGAGCGTCGACAACCTGGTCGAGTGGAACAACCTCGACCCGGAGGCAAAGCTGCAGCCCAAGCTGGTGCTGCAGATCTTCGTGCGGGAGGGTTTTGACCGGGCGAACGTGGCCTTGCTCGACCCTGACAAGATTCGCCTGGTCACGTTGGGTTCGCAGGAATTCTTGGACCTTGAGGCGGCCCGCCGGGGCAAGACGCGACTGCAATACACCGCGCGAGCGGGTGACACGCTGGCCAAGATCGCAAAGCGCTACGGACTTGCCCCCGGCGATCTGGCGCGCATCAATCGGCTCTCGGCCACCAACGAACTCGGGGAGGGGCAGAAGATCGTCGTGTATTCCCCGACCCCGGAACTGCCGCGCGAGATCACCGCGGCGAACAGCATTCCCAGCAAGCGTTCGGCGCCAACCAGCAAGACCGTCTTGGCAAAGAACACGTCGACGCAGGCGACGCCCAAGGGGACTGCGGTTCGTGGTCCTGTCAAGACTGCGGCGACGGGCAGCGGCGCGCGGCCGGCGCCGGCAGCAAAGCCAGGTGCAAAGAGCGACGCCAAGCCCGGGACAAAGCCCGCGGTCACGCCTGGCCCGGCCTCGCGTCCGTCGTCCACCTCCACGAAGACTGCGTCGAGCAAGCGGTAATCTTGGCAGCCGGGCGATTTGTTGTGGGCAAGGCGGAGGCGGGATTGCGCCTTGACGCTTTCCTTGTGCGGCAGACGGTGGTGCCTAGTGCAACCGCCGCCCGGCGCGCGATCGCCGAAGGAATTGTCTTGGTCGGTGGGCGGCTTGGCAAGAAGGGGTCGCACCTGGGCGAGGGTCAAGTGGTCGAGATCGCGGTCCCCATCCAGGACCGGGTCGTGCCCACGCCCGCAGCCGAGGTTCCCCTCGCTGTGCTGTACGCCGACGATGACCTGGTGGTGGTGGACAAGCCCGCGGGCTTGGCTTCCCACCCCCTGCGCGCTGGTGAAGGGCCGAGCGTGGCAGGCGCCCTGGTGGCTCACTTTCCCGAGTGCGCGACGGCCTCGCCTGATCCCAGGGAAGCGGGCCTGGTGCAGCGCCTGGATCGCGGCACGACCGGCGTGCTGGTGGCTGCGCGCCGTCGCGATGTCTGGCCAGGCCTGCACAACGCTCTCGCGGCGTCGGACTGCGAGAAGACCTACCGCGCCGAGGTCGTGGGTCGCTTTCCGGAACTGGGCGCTGGTGAGAAGGATTTCGTGAGCCCGGGTGCCGGGCCTGGCACCCTGGTCGTGGCGGTACCCATCGGCCGCGTGGGCCGTCGCGGATCGCGGGTGAAACTGGGCGGCGGNNCGAACCCACCAGGTGCGCGCGCACCTGGCCTATCTTGGCCTACCGGTTGTGGGCGACACCACCTATGGCGAAGCCGGGGAAAACCTCGATCCGCCAGCCGCTCTGCATCTTCACGCCGCCGCGATCGTGTTCAAGCACCCGACCAGCGGTCAACGGCTGCGCGTCGAAGCCCCTCTTCCCGATTGGGCACGTTCGTCTCGGTGACCTCTTCTCTCCCTTTGTATTTTACGGGGGACTGGCTCGCTCTTGCTCGCAGTCCCCCGGTCCCCCGTCGCTCCGCCCAGCAAAGCTGGGCTACGCTCGCCCTTCGGTCTCAACCGCCTCCACAGCGAGCGCCAACGGGCGCGGTTACTCGAACTGTGCGAGGCTCGTCTCCACCAGCAGGTGCAGGGTTCGATAGAACGTGAGCAATTCATCCGACGATCCGAAGCTCTCAGTCCACTCCATGAGGGTGCGGCTTCCGTCGAGCAGACCCCAAACTTCACGCGGCGTGGGCCCTAGGCGAAAGGCCTCGGGGTTGATGCGAGGGTTGGGCATCGCGTGCGGCCGGAAGCCGGCCAGCGGCGCGAAGCGGCTGGCGAGAAAGTCGTAGCTCAAGGCCAGCACGCCGGCGCCCAGGATCTCGAAGCTGTTGAGCCCGAGTGGGAACGCGGCCACGGGGTTCTCCAGGCCATGGAAGAAGCTGAACTCGCCCTCGGTCCAGGTGAACAGCTCCATCACGCGCTCGCGCACCTGCTGCGACAAGAGCCGGAACACGTCGAGCGGCTTCATCAAGCCGAGCCCAACCAATGACTCGCCCAGCTTGCCCGAGAAGCGAGGCATCTCGGCCAGCGCGCGCTCGAGATCAGACAGGCGCAGAAAGCCGCGCGTGACGAGGTATTCGCCGAAGCGATCCCCAGTCATGTTGGAGTTGACCGACTCGGGCGCCCCGCCCACCAGGTAGACGTCCTTCACCAGCTTGCCATGGGCGAAGCGGATGAGGCCGGTTTCTGCGGTAACCGCCAGGTCGGCGATGACACGCATGGTGGAGATAAGCGAGAGATCCCCGGTGTGATCCGGCTGAACCGGCTGCTCGCCGGCGGGCGCATTCGCATGGGTCGCACCCCCGTCCAGGTTGGCCTGGTTCTCGTCCAACGGGGGACCGAGAAGGATTGGCCGGATCCCGGTCCCACGAGTCGCGCGGTAGGTGGAGGTCTCGGGAAGGGGTGTCGCGCTGTCCAGCGGAGACGGAGTGCCCAGGCCGCCGGTCAGATGGTCGACCAAGGCCGGGGTCCAGCCTGGCGCAGGAGTGGGCGCCGGGGTCGAGTACTGGTCCAACTCGACCAGCGACATCGACTTGGCCAAAGCATCGTCGAGAGCGGTGACCACCACGGTGGCGGCGGGCGCTTTTTCGACCCCGTCGGAAGAATCCGTGTCCGTGTCGTCCATGTCGATCGGGACAGAGGTTTCCTCGGGCCGGGCGCCCTCCCCCCTGCGCGACGGGGAATGGGCGCCGTGCCGTCGCGCGGGGGCGCCGTCCGACTTGATTTTCCACCTGCGCGAGTGCTCCTTCAGCCGCTCCACCGCCTCGGGGCCCTTGTCGAAAAGATCAGAAGCTAGCAGGCCGACGTCGGACGGGCCTACGCGCAGGCCGAAATGGAACTCCAGATCATGCAAAGCATCGCGAAACTCGGCTGCGGTCTGGAAGCGCTCGTCCGGGTTCTTGGCCAGCCCCTTGCGCACGATGGTTTCGAGCGCCTTGGGAATGTCCTTGCCGTACTTGTCGAAGCGTTCCAGACGGCCGTCGCGCACCATCAGCAGAACGTCGAGATCGTTCTGCGCGGTGAACAGGCGCTTGCCCATCAGCATCTCAGCCAGCACGATGGCCACGGCGAAGAGGTCGCTGCGACAGTCCAGGTCCGCGCCCGCAACCTGCTCGGGTGACATGTAGCCGTACTTGCCCTTCAATGTCCCGGCCTGGGTCTTCGACTCGCGCTCCTGCGCGTGGGCGATGCCGAAGTCTCCCAGCTTGACGTCACCACGCTGGGAAATGAACACGTTGGAGGGCGAAATGTCGCGGTGAACCAGGCGCATCGGCTTGCCGTCTACATCTTTGGCGTTGTGCGCATAGTCGAGCGCGTCGAGAACCTCCATGGCGATGAACATGCAGATGGCAACCGGCAGCCGAACCTGCTTCTGTGCCGCCGAACGAAGCAAGGCCAGGCCGTCGAAACCGTCCACGAATTCCAGGGCGATGAAGTACTGGCCGTTGACCTCGCCGAAGTCGGTGACCTGGACGATCTTCGGGTGAACGAGCTGCGCGGTCAGCTTGGCCTCGTCGATGAACATGGAGACGAAGGTCTTGTCGGCGGCCAGGTTGGGCAGGATGCGCTTGATGACCAGCAGCTTCTCGAAGCCGTGGGTCGAGAGGATCTTCGCCCTAAAGACCTCGGCCATACCCCCGATGGCCAGGCGCTGGACCAGGGTGTAGCGCCCGAACGGCGAGGGAAATGTGGTGTCCTTTCCCTCTTCTGGCATCAAGCACTCACTTTAACACGGGGCGATCGCACGGAGAACCTGGGCGGTGCAGGAGTTTCGTAGTACCATGATTCGGCCCGCATGCGTATCCACTCGTCAGGTCAGTCGGACGTCGGCCGTCGGCGCCCCCACAACGAAGACGCCTACCTTTGCGACGATGAGCTGGGTCTGTACATCGTCTGCGACGGTGTGGGAGGGAACGCCAAGGGTGAGGTGGCCAGCGCGGAATCCGTGGATCTCGTGCTTTCCTGGGTCAAGCGCGGGCACAAGACCTTGGAGGCCTTTGTCGCGGCCCCGACCGAAGAGAACTCGGGTCTGGTGCGCCGCCTCCTGGAAAGTGCGGTGCAGTCGGCCTGTTACATGGTCTTCGGCATGGGGCAGCTCGACCCACGGCAGAAGGGCATGTCGAGTACCCTGTCCTCTTTGCTCGTGACCTCGAACAAGGCCTACATCGCCCAGGTGGGCGACAGCCGGGTCTACCTTTCGCGCGATGGCAAGACCGTGCAGCTCACCGAGGATCACACCCTGGTCAACTTCCGCCTCAAGCTGGGGCTGATCACGGCCGAGGAGGCGGCAACCTCGCCCGGCAAGAACGTCATCACCCGGGCTGTCGGCCACCAGGACTACGTCGAGGTGGACACCATCGATCTGGAGATCAAGCCAGGCGATCGCTTCATGCTCTGCTCCGATGGGCTGCACGGCTACCTGGAGGACGGAGAGGTCCACGGTTGCTTGCAGGGCGACCGGCAGTCCGTGGTGACCGAGTTGATCGATCTGGCCAACGACCGTGGCGGCCGGGACAACATCACGGTTGTCGTCTGCGACGTGGAGTAGCGGCCGTTTCTGCACCAGATTCGCCTTCGGAGGGCTTGGGAACCCTTTCAGGGTTCCCATCACAATCGTCGGCCGTCGGTGAATCGAAGCTGCCTTATCGCTGCTTTCGCGTCGGACCGCGCCCGCTCATCTTGCGAAACATGGCGGGATCATACATGTCGGTCAGCAGCTCCACTGTCTTGTAGGACGCACGTCGCGCCCGAGCCTGGGTGTCCTCGGCCGTAACCAGTGCGATCAGCGTCTCGCGGCCCACCTCCACCCGGTGTTCCTCATCGGGCAGGATGGAATCACGCACCAGGCGTGCGGTGTCCCCGTCGCCCTTCTCCTCGCAGAACGAGGCCAGCGCGGCCAGCCGGGTTGCGCTCATGCCGGCCAGGGTTACGAAGCCCGCGGCCGCACGCTCCTCACTGGTCTGCAGCGAGCGCAGAAACCCGAACAGCCGCGAATAGCCGCCTTGGCGCGGGTCGTAGGACCCCGCGGCCAAGCCAAGGGCTGCCAGCCGCTCGGAAAGCAGGAGGAAATGGCGCGCTCTGTCCCCACAGTACGAAGCGCAGTCGAGCTTCAGAGCCAGCGAATCGGTATCGGCCAGCCACAAGGCCGCGATTTCGATAGCTTCCACCACCATCTTGCTTTCCCACCGCAAGGCCTCGGCCACGGTGACCCCCTCGCCGCTCAGGGCGGGCAGATAGCGTGAGGCGACGAGTCCGCGGAAGGACTCGTGATTCTTGAATTCCAGTTCAGAAACGTAGACGTCTGCGGTCACCATGAGAATGCGGCGGAATCATTCTCCCCGCAAGGCCACCTCGTCAAGGCACAGGGAATCAAACTGTTCGAGCGTGTCCGGACGCGGCCATCCTTCAACTGGGAAGACACACGCGAACTCCTAGTGGCGCTGGGCTGTCCGCGCTGGGCTAGCCATCCACACTCGGTCGTGTAACAATCGCGCCCCCTCGAGGAGGTGTCATGGTTCGAATCGCGAATTTCCTCATGTTGCTCGTCGCTGGCGTCGGATGTGCCGCCCCGCGCTGCCCGAGCCAGCCGGCTTCAGTTCCGGCTCCCGTGAGCGTTACGCGCATGCCGGAAGGCCTTCTTGTCCGTGTGGGCGACGGCTTCCTCAAGCTCGAGGTCTGCGCAGACGACGTCGTCCGGGTTGCGTACGCCAAGGACCAGGCCTTCTTTGCCCGCAAGAGCCTAGCGGCGCAGCCGAAGCGCTGCGAGGGCGCGCGGTTCGAGCTCACCGAGGGTGCAGGCACGGCAACTCTCGCCACGTCGAAACTCCGGGTCCGCATCGATCTCGCCACGGGCAAGGTGGCGTTCTTCGATCTCGCCGGCGCTCCGGTCCTGCAGGAGAAGGATGGCGGCCGGACGATCGTGGCCGCGACCGTCCAGGGCGAGGACACGCAGCACGTGCGACAAGAGTGGCTGCCCCATGCCGATGAGGCGCTCTACGGTCTCGGTGAGAACCACCTCGGCCTCGTGAACCTGAAGGGATACGACCTCGATCTCTGGCAGCACAACGGCACCATCGTGATTCCCTTCCTGGTTTCAAGCCGCGGCTGGGGCATCCTGTGGGACAACACTTCCTTCACGCGATTCGGAGATCTGCGCGAGTTCGCACCCATCCCGCCCGAGCGCCTCATCGACGCCAGCGGCAAGCGCGGCGGCCTGACCGGGTCCTACTACCGTGGCGCGGATTTCAAGCATCTGGTGGGCGAGCGGGTTGACCGCAGCATCGACATCGCGCTGTCGAGCAAAGAGAAGAAACCCAACCAGCTCATTTTCGCCAGCCTGCCCGAAGGCCCGGCCAGCGTGCGCTGGCTGGGCGAAGTCGAGCCGGATGTGACCGGCGACTACACCTTCCAGACCTTCTCGAACAACGGCATCAAGCTCTGGGTCGACGATCGGCTGGTCGTCAACCATTGGCGGCAAGGCTGGCTGCCATGGAAGGACGTGGCCAAGGTGCGGCTCGAGGCCAAGCGTCGCTACAAGATCCGGCTCGAGTGGAGCAAGGATCAAGGAATGGAGACGGTGCAATTGCTGTGGAAGACGCCGTTGCCAGGTTTGCAGTCGACCTCGCTCTGGTCAGAGGTCGGTGACGGCATCGACTACTATTTCGTCTACGGTCCCGAGCTGGACACGGTTGTCGCGGGCTACCGGCGCATCACCGGGCCGGCGCCGATGATCCCGCGCTGGGCGCTCGGGCTCTGGCAAAGCCGGCAGCGCTACGAGACCGCAAAAGCCAGCCTCGACGTGGTGGACGGTTTCCGCTCGCGCGGCATCCCCTTCGACAACATCGTGCAGGACTGGTTCTACTGGAAAGAAGACACCTGGGGCTCGCACGAGTTCGAC
>PMZX01000260.1:0-1007 GCA_003170035.1 Myxococcales bacterium
TGCTGGACGTTGGCGAATTCCACGATCAGGATGCCGTTCTTCGATACCAGGCCAACCAGGGTCACCAGCCCGACCTGGGAGTAGATATTCAGCGTGACTGTCCATCCCTGGGTCAGGCCAAAGGTCATTCCGGGCGGGCCCTGGAATTTCAGGAAGGTGAAGATGAGCGCGCCGAACATGGCCAGCGGCGCTGACCCGGCCAGAATGACAAAGGGATCGCGGAAGGAATTGAACTGCGCGGCCAAGACCAAGAAGATGAGCACCAGCGCCAGGCCTATCGCGGGCAGAAATTTCCCGCTCTCCTGGCGAAGCTGGCGCGATTCACCGGTGTAGTCGATGCGATAGCCAGGGGGAAGAATCTTCGCTGCCTCGGCTTCGAGCACACGGAGCCCATTCTCCAGCGAGCGCGACGGAACGCCCGATATCTTGACCGCATTGAGCTGCTGGAAGCGATTGAGCGTGCGCGGTTCGATTCCCTTGCGGATCTGGGCGACTGCACCGAGAGGTATGAGCTGTCCATTCGGCCCAGTGACGTAGATGCGCTGCAAATCCTCGGGAGTCAGTCGTCCACTGCGCTCCACCTGTGCAATCACCTTGTACGCCCGGCCGTCGATGGTGAAACGGTTGACGAAGTGCCCGCCGACCATCGCGGCCAAGTCGCCGCCTACCTGCTGCAAGCTGATGCCCATCGAGGCAATCTTGTCGCGGTCGAGCACGATCTCGGCCTTGGCCTGATCGATCTTCACATCGCTGTCGGGCGGGAAAGCGAACTGGCCGCTCTGCATGGCTGCCAGCTTGAGCCGGTCGGCAAAGCGCGTGATCTCTTGGTGGTCGGCGGTCGAGGCGATCACGAACTCGATGGGCAGGAAGCCCGCGCTGGGCAGGGCCGGAGGCAGAAACACCGGGGCACGCACGCCGGCGATGTTGGCCAGCTTGAAGTTGGTCTCATTGGCGATGGGGAAGATCGGCCGGCTGCGCTGATCCCAGGGTTTGACCAACATGCCGCC
>PMZX01000260.1:1014-3392 GCA_003170035.1 Myxococcales bacterium
AGCATCGCGCCGAACACCACCCCTTGGTCCTCGTTGGGCGCAAGCTCTTTGGGCGAGAACATGTACATGGGAATGACAGCCAGGGTGAGCATGAGCCACCCGACGTACACGGCGCCGCGGGCCCGCAGTGTGGCGCCCAGCATTCGGCCGTAGATGTGCTTGAACCAATCGAAACCGCGGTCTATCTGCCGCGCCAGCCAGCCCGGCTGGTACACCGGGTTGAGCAGCTTGGAACTCATCACGGGCGACAGGGTCAGGGCGACCACGCCCGAGATGAACACCGCCCCAGCCAACGTGAAGGCGAATTCGCGAAACAGCGCCCCGGTCAGCCCGCCCTGGAATCCGATGGGGGCGTACACGGCGGCCAGGGTAATGGTCATGGCAATGATCGGTCGTACCAGCTCGCGCGCGCCAATGAAGGCCGCCTCCAATCGCGATCGACCCTCGCGCACGTGACGCTCGCAGTTTTCGACCACGACGATGGCGTCGTCCACCACCAGGCCGACAGAAAGAACAATGGCCAACAGTGTGAGCAGGTTCACCGTGAACCCGAATACCTGCATGAGGAACACGGCGCCAATGAGCGAAACCGGAATGGCGACCACGGGCACCAGCACCGTGCGCAGCGATCCCAAGAAGAGGAAGATGACCACCATGACGATCAGCACCGTCTCGGACAAAGTGGTGACCACCTCCTTGATCGCGCTCTTGATGTACTTGGTGGAATCGTAGGCCACGCCTGCCATCATCCCGGTGGGCAGCTCACGGCGGATCTGTTGTATTTCGCGGTTTACCCGGGCGATGACATCGAGGGAGTTGGCGTTGGGCAAGACCCAAACACCCATGAACACGGCGCGCTGGCCGCTCATGCGCACGTCCTGGTCGTAGTTGTCGGCCCCCAAGATCACGTCGGCGATGTCCTGCAGGCGGACCAGCGTGCCGTTCTGCTCGCGCACCACGAGCTGGCGGAATTCTTCGACGGTTCGCAGATCGGTCGACGCCGTCAAATTGAGCTGGACCAGCGCGCCCTTGGTCTGGCCCACGGCCGAAAGTGCGTTGTTCGCGGCCAGAGCGTTGCGCACCTGCGCCGGGCTGACGTTCAGCGCGGCCATGCGATCCGGCTTCAGCCAGGCGCGGATGGCAAAGGTGCGGCCGCCCAGAATCTCGGCCCGCTGCACACCCTCGACGGCGGTCAGGCGCGGCTGCACGATGCGAATCAGATAGTCGGTAACCTGATTGTCCTGCAGGATGGTCGAGCCGAAGCTCAGGTACATCGCGGCGGTCTGGGCGTCGGATGGCTGCAGACTGATGGCCGGTATTTCTGATTCGGGGGGCAGATCGGCCCGCACCTGGTTCACCCGCGTGCTGATGTCGGCCAGGGCCTTGGCGCCATCGAAGTTGAGCCTCAGGCGCACGCTGATGGTCGAGAGGCCCTGCACGCTCTGCGATTCGATGTAGTCGATACCATCGGCGGCGGCGATGGCCTGCTCGAGCGGGGTGGTGACGAAGCCGCGCACCAGATCCGCGCTGGCGCCGACGTACGCCGTGGTCACCACGACGCTGGCCGCTTGCAGCTTGGGGTACTGGCGGACGTTGAGCGAGCGGATGGCTTGCAGGCCGGCAATGGTGATGATCAGGCTCACGACGACCGCGAGGATCGGCCTGCGGATGAAGAGATCGACAAACCGCATGGGGCCTCAGCGGTTCTCAGGGCGGGGCGCGAGCTGCAGCTCGACCTTCACCGAATTGTTGACCATGACCGGCGCGCCATTGCGCAGCTTGAAGGCGCCCTGCGCGACGATCTCCTGTCCCAGCTTGACACCTTCGAGGATCTCCACGAAATCTCCGCGAGCCTCGCCGGTCTTCACGAATTGCTGGCGAACCACCTTGGCCGGCTTGCCGTCCGGTCCCGTGAGCAAAGCGCCCTGGTCGTCCTTCCTTTCCTCGACGGCGAAGACCGAGTCGCCGAACGAGGCGTGAATGAGCGAGGTTGCCCCGACCAGGGTTACCTCTCGCCTGTCGGGCAGGACCACCGAAACGTTGACGAACATGCCGGGACTGAGCACCCCGTCCATCTTCCTCACAGCGGCCCGGACGCGACCGCTGCGGGTGACCGGGTCAAGCGTCGGGTCGATGGCGGCGATCGCAGCCTCGGCGCGCGGACCGGGCAAGCCTTCATTGATTCGCACCACCGTTCCCACCGCGATCTGCTTGAGTTGCTGCTGCGGCAGCGNNGGATTCAAGTACTGACCGAGGTTGACCAGCCGGATGCCCAGCCGCCCGTCGAATGGGGCGCGCACGATCTTGCGATCGATCTGAGCCTGCAGTGCTGCCGCGTTGGCGCTCGCGGATTGCAGCGCGCTCTCGGCGTTGTCGAG
>PMZX01000466.1:0-6391 GCA_003170035.1 Myxococcales bacterium
GTGCGCACCAACGGCATGAGTCTGGAAGAGACCCGCTCGCTCCTGCGCATGTACGAGGAAGGCCTGTCGGGTTACACCTATCTCGAAAGAGGATAGATGGCGTTGACTTGCGGGCCGAAGGCTGTCGGGTCCAGCGGCCCTCCGTCCGTGTAGCCCTACTTCGGCATCAGTTCCGCGATCGTGACCGTACCGATGCGTGTCCGGCGGGCCGCCTCCAGATCTTTGATCAGCACAGCCAGCGCGGGCGAGGTTGTGCCTTGCGCGGCTTCCACATCGCTCAAGCGGAACGCGGACAGCACGTCCTGCAGGCTGATGGTGGCGGCGGCCCGGCCCGGGATGAAGCCTTCCTTGTCGCCTTGCACTTCCGCCACGAGACCCTGACCCTTGAGCCGGGCGGCGATGCGATCGATGACCTCCACCGACAGGCCGAATTCGCGGCTCAGAGAGGCGCGTTCGACGCCTTTGCCGCCGCGCTGGTAGTCCGCCGCCACGAAAGCCAGGATCTGCGCGGCGACTAGGCCGTTGATGGGCTCGTCGTCGCGGTGGCGTCGTTCTTCGGCCTCCAGCAGGCGCAGGTTCTGGATGGCGTTCGCGATCTCGACCCCGCCCAACACCAGCCACCACGAGATGTAGATCCACAACAGGATGAGCGGCACCAGCGCCAGGGGGCCGTACACGCCACTGTAGCTGGAGAGCAAGACGCCCTTGGCAAAATGCACGAACCCCCATTTCAACCCTTCCAGCGCGAATCCTGTGACCAGGGTGCCGGCCAGGGCGGCGTACCAGCGCACGTGCATGTTGGGCAGCAGCCAGTTGACCACGAAGAGCGCGCCGAACTGAATCGACAGCGGCCCGAAGAAGCGCGCCGCCGATCCTGATCCGATGAGACGCCCCGACCAGTAGAGGTAGGCGCCGGCCAGCACTGGCAGCAGGGTGACGACCGGGTAGAAGATCAGGAACTTGCGGAACCACGACCGCCGCGTGGTCACATGCCAGATGTCGTTGAAGGTGTTCTCGACGGTGTCGTAGAGGAAGTAGCAAGTGGCCACCGTGAAAGCCAGGCCCAGCCCGCCGGCAGCGCCGGTGGCAACCTTCTCCGAAAACGACGCGAGCTCGCTGACCACGTCGCCCATGTCAGGCAGAACCTGGGTCGAGATGAATTCCACCAAGCGCGACTGGGCTTCGAGATTGTGGGTCTGGCGCAGGGCCGCGAAGACCAGCGCCAGCAGCGGGACCAGTCCGAGGGTGGTCTGATAGGTGAGTGCCGCCGCTTGTTGCGGGCAGCGATCGCGCACCCATTGTTTGATGATGCGCAGGCCGAGGCGGGCCAGGTACACGCTGGCGCGGGCCGGCCGCGACAGCATGGTCGCCATCTCGTAGGACGGCGTGGTCATCGCGGCCTTGATATGGCTGAGCGTCAGACGCATGCCCCTAGATAGTCCACCACGTCGCGCGCGGAAACAACCCGCCGTCTTCGATCTACCCTCCGAGCGCCCGTTTCCACGCGGCGAAACCGCCGCCAGCGCGGGCGGTCTGGGCCGCAGCCAGCCCCTCGGCAAAGCTCCCCTGGGCCAGCCGATACTCGACCCACCCCCACTTGGGCGCGTCCCCGCCCAAGCGAACGCGCCCCCGAAGCTGCCGGCGCAAGAAGCCCAGCTTTTCTTCCAGGCTGGCGATGGCTTCGAAGGGTTGATGGTCGAGCGGCGTATTGCGTTTGGATACGAAAGGCGAAACCGTCAGCGACAGCTTGGGCGCGACAGCCGCGAGTTCCAGGGCCAGCCGCGCCAGCTCGTCGATGTCGGCTGCGGTTTCCCCGGGCAGGCCGATCAGCACGTAGAGCTTGAGCAGCGCCATGCCGTGGTCGCGGCACAGGCGGGCCGCGCGCAGCAGATCCTCGACTCGCGTGTTGCGGTCGACCTGATCGCGCAGGCGTTGCGAAGCCCCGTCGGCCGCGGTGGTCATGGTTCGATAGCCACCGCGGGCCAGCAGCCCCACCAGTTCGTCATCGAGGCGGTCGGCACGCAAACTGGACACGCCCACTCCGCGGCCGGCGTCGACCAGGGCGCGCAAGATTTCGGGCAGGGCAGGGTGGTCAGTCACCGCTGCGCCCACCAGGCCCACCCGCTGCGCCTCAGCCGGGACGAGCGGCAGCAGGCGCTCGGGCGAGACTGGGCGCATGCCACCGCCTGCCGACCGGCGCATCACGCAGTAGGCACAGCCTCGGCTGCAGCCGCGCTCGGCCTCGATGAGAAACATGCCTGCCAGCTCTGTGTGCGGCGTAATGATCTGCGAGTAGGCGGGCAGGTAGTGGTCGTCGGCGATCGCGACCGGCGGCGGCGTCTCGCCGTGCAGCGAAGGGACGTAGAAACCCGGCCTGCACGCCAGATCGCCGAGCAGGGTCTCCCGGTCTGGCTGTTCGCGCAGGCTCTGCACAAGGGCCGGCAGAAGCTCCTCGGCTTCGCCCATGACAATGACGTCGGCGAATGGGCCGGCCGGCACCGGGTTGGAAAACGTCAGGGGCCCGCCCAGAACGACCAAGGGGAACGTGCGCGCGTGCGCGGAGCGCTCGGCAGCAAGCACCGGAATTCCGGCGAGATCCAGGCAGGTGACCACGCCAGCCAGCTCCAGTTCGGACGCGAGCGAGAAGGCGACCACGGGAAAGTCAGCGACGGGGCGGCCGGATTCGTAGGTGCAAAGACCATCGGAAGGCCGTCGCGCCTCTGTCACATCGTCGGGAAGGAAGGCGCGTTCTGCAGTGCTGTCGGGCAGGGCATGCAGGCTGCGGTAGATACTCTGGAACCCCAGCGACGACATGCCCACGTGGTACGGGCTCGGGTAGCACAGGGCAAAGGCCAGGTCGGCCTGCTTGTGCAAGGTCCCGGTTTCATCGGCCAGCCGGCTGGCGCGAATTTCGCGAAACCTGTTCACCAGGGCACACGCGCGCGGATCACTTGATGGGCGCGCCGTCGAGATCGCGCAGTTCCACATCCGCGATCTTGCGCAACGAGGCCTCGATCGCGGTGCGGTCGCCCACCACGACCACGACCAGGTTGTCGGGGCGCAAGTATTTTTGCGCGGTCTTGAGCACGTCCGCCGCGGTGACGGACGCGATCCGGGTGGAGAAGGTTTGCAGGTCCTTGTCGGGCAGGTCGTACACCGCCAGCGCCGCCATCTGCGCGGCGACCTGGTTGGCCGTGGCAAAGCGCGCCGGGAACGCGCGAAGGATCTCATCCTTGGTTTCCTTCAGCTCCTTGTCGCCGACCTCGTCGCTGCGCAGGGCCGAGACCTCCTTCAGGATCTCGGCCACGGAATCGGCGGTGTGATTGGCCACGAACTCGCCGCCCGCGGTCCAGGGCCCGGGCGCTCGCCGCGCCTCGAACATGGAGGCGACTCCGTAGGTCCAACCCTTGGCCTCGCGCAGGTTGAGGGTCAGACGCTTGAACGTCCCTCCGAGAATCTGGTTCATCACCAAGGCCCGGTAATAGTCGGGATTCTTGCGCTCGATGCCGACCAGGCCCAGGCGGATCGACGACTGGGGTGCGCCGGCCTTGTCGACCAGGAAGATGCGCGTCTTCTCGACCGGTGGCGCCTTGGGGATCTTGACCGCCGGGATCGGCTTGGGCTTCCATCCGGCGAGCCGTTTTTCCATCGTGGCGCGCAGCTCGGCCTCCCGGATGTCGCCGGCCACCACCAGCACAGCGTTGTTGGGCCGGTAGTATTCCTGAAAGAAGGCTTGAACCTCGGCTCTTGTCAGCCGGCGCACCGACTCCTCGGTGCCACTGGCAGGCCAGCCGTAGGGATGGCGCTCGCCGAACAGAACGCGAGCGAACGTCAGGCCGGCCACCAGGGGAGGCGAGTCCTTGCGCCGGGCCAGGGTAGAGAGGATGTTCTCGCGCACGCGCGCGAGGTCGTCCTCGGAGAAAGCGGGTTGCAGCAGCACGTCGGCCCACACGTCGAGCGCGCGGCCGATGTTCTCGCTGAGGGCCGATACTGATAGCGAGGAGGCGTCCCAGTTGGCGTTGGTCGAAAGCGTGGCGCCCAGTTGCGCGATCTCCTCGGCGATGCGCGTGGCGCTGCGGGTGGCGGTCCCCTCGTCCAGCATGTCCGCCACCAGATCGGCCAAGCCGGCCTTGTCTGGCGGATTGGCGCCGTTCCCGGTGCGCACCACCATCTCGACCCCGACCAAAGGAAGCTTGTGCGACTCGGCCAGAATCACGCGCAGGCCATTCTTCAGGCGGAACCGCTTCACCTCTGGCACCTTGAATGGGGTCGTCTGGCCCGGGGCGGGAAGCTTGTGGCGGAACTCGGCGTCCGGACTCTGGCGCGACGCGGGCTTTTCGGCGACGGGCGCGGTCGTGATGGATCGGTCCTGCGCGGACGCGGGCGACACCAGGCGGCCCATGATCGGTGCGCCGCTGTTGGGCTTGACGTCGATGGTCACGCGCGCCTTGCTGGGCAGGATCTGGGCGGCCCATTTTTGTAGGGCCTCTGGCGTGGCCACCTCGTATCGGCCGAGGTCGCGGCCCAGGTACGCCGGATCGCCCGCGAACACATCGTAGCTGAGGAGCCGGCCAGCCAGCCCCTGCAGCGTGTCCAGGCTGCGCACCAGATCGGTCTTGATCTCATTGCGTGCGCGTTCCAGCTCAGCGGCCTCGACGGGCTGGGCACGCATCTTGTCCAGTTCCTGATTGATGACGGTCTCCAGCTCCGCCAGCGTATGTCCCCGCAGCGGGACATAGGTGATCTCGAAGGTCCCACCCAGCAGCCGGCTGATGTGCACTGCGGAGACGGACTGCGCAATCTTCAGCTCGAGAACCAGACGGCGATGCAGGCGCGAGCTCTTGCCGCCGCCTAGCGCGTTTGCGATCAGGTCCAATTCGGCGTCGCCGGGCGCGAAGATGGGCACCGTGTTCCAGGCCATCAGGCCTCGCGCCAGGTTGACCTTGGCTTCCATTGCGATGCGGCGTTCACCGTTGGGCGCGGGAATGGGCGGCACCGACGGCTCCTGCACCTGTGGTCCCGCTGGGATGGGACCGAAGTACTTTTCCACCAGGCCCCTGACCCGCGCGACGTCGAGGTCGCCGGCGATGAGTAGCACGGCGTTGTTGGGGGCGTAGGTGCGGTTGAAGAACCCGCGGACGTCATTTTCGCTTGCCGCGTCCAGGTCCTTCATGGACCCGAGCACCTCATGGCGGTAGGGGTGGCCAGGGGGAAACAACGCCTCCAGTTCCACGCGAGACACACCCCCGAGCGGCGCGTTCTCCACGCGTTGCCGGCGCTCGTTCTTCACCACGTCGCGCTGGTTCTGGAAGCTCGATCCGAACGAGGGCCGGTCGAGGAGGAAGCCCATGCGCGAGCTCTCCAGCCACAGTCCCAGCTCCAGCTGGCTCGCCGGCAGGGTCTCGAAGTAGTTGGTGCGATCTGTGCTGGTCGAGCCGTTGCGCGCCGAAGCCCCGGCCTGGCCCAGGTACTTGAAGTAGGCATCCTCGGGGATGTGCTTCGTCCCCTGGAACATCATGTGTTCGAAGAGATGGGCGAATCCGGTCTTGCCCGGTGCCTCGTCCTTTGACCCGACCTTGTACCAGATCTCGACGTGCACGATGGGCACCGCGTGGTCCACGTGCAGGATGACGTCGAGCCCGTTTTGCAGCCGGTACTTCTCGAAGGCTATCTCGGGCGTCGCGGCGCGGACCGGCGGCGCCAGGCAGAAACAGAGCGCGGCACCGGCGGCAATGCGGGAAAGGAGGGGCATGGCGCGAGCCTATCGCAAAACCGGCCGCGAGCCATGACCAGGCCAGGAGATTCGCGGAACACATGGAGTGCCGAGGAACGCCAGGATCGCATTGAAATCCCGACCGGAATAGGGGGGGTAAAGAGATGATTCACCCTTCTCCACTTGATATGTCGGAGCGGTTGGGACTAATTTGCGCGCCCGGAGGACCTGCATGAACCCCCTACGATTTTTGTCCGCTGCCCTGTGCGGCTTGCTGCCGCTCCTATTGTCCCAGAGCCGAGCACTCGCAAGTGAGGCGAGCCTGGTTCTGCCTAACCTGTCGTCCGTGAAATTCCTGGGCGACATCGCGGGCAACCGGCTGCTCATGGGCGGCTTGGTGATCTGCCTCCTGGGAATGGTCTTCGGTTTCGTCATGTACAAACAGCTCAAGGGCTCATCCGTGCACAAGTGCATGCGCGAGATATCCGAGCTGATCTACGAAACCTGCAAGACCTACCTGCTCACCCAGGGCAAGTTCATCCTGGTGCTCTGGGCGTTCATCGCCATCATCATCGGCGCGTACTTCGGTTGGCTCTCGCCCGTCGAGGGCAAGCCGGTCGCCATGACCCTTTCCATCATCCTGCTCTTCAGCTTGGTGGGAATCGCGGGCAGCTACGG
>PMZX01000466.1:6428-6933 GCA_003170035.1 Myxococcales bacterium
GCATGATGCTCATCAGCGTCGAGCTGGTGATCATGTTGTTCATCCTGCTCTTCGTGCCGGCTGACTTCGCCGGCCCGTGCTTCATCGGCTTCGCCATTGGCGAATCGTTGGGCGCGGCTGCCCTGCGTATCGCGGGCGGCATCTTCACCAAGATCGCTGACATCGGCTCCGACCTGATGAAGATCGTTTTCAAGATCAAAGAAGACGACGCGCGCAACCCGGGCGTCATTGCGGACTGCACCGGCGACAATGCGGGCGACTCGGTGGGCCCGTCGGCCGACGGGTTTGAAACCTACGGCGTGACCGGCGTTGCGCTCATCACCTTCATCCTGCTGGCTGTACCCGACAAGACCGTGCAGGTCCAGCTCCTGGTCTGGCTCTTCGTCATGCGCATCATGATGGTGATCGTGAGTGGTCTGTCGTACTTCCTCAACGAGGCCATCGTGAAGGCCCGCTTCGGCCACGTGAAGAAGATGAACTTTGAACAGCCGCTGACTCAGCTGGT
>PMZX01000466.1:7042-7174 GCA_003170035.1 Myxococcales bacterium
CTGGATGGGCATGGTGATCGTGGCCCTGATGGCTATCGCCTACACCGTCAGCACGCTGGGACTGGACGTGCTCATGATAGGGCCGGCGGTGTTCGCTTTCGGTCTGGTGGCCTTCGGCTTCCTGGGCATGGG
>PMZX01000297.1 GCA_003170035.1 Myxococcales bacterium
CGCGGGGTGCTCATCAGCGAGCGCACCGGCGACGCGGCGTCGTTCGGGAGCTTCGAGGACTTCAAGAAGGCATTTGCCCGTCAGGCGTCGTGGATGGTCGACCGGGCCACGACGCTGAACGAGGCCCTGGGTCTTACCCACCAGGAGATCTACCCCACCCCGATTCTTTCCAGCTTGTTTGAAGGCCCTATGGAAAAGGGCAAGGATCTCATCTTCGGCGGGGCGAAAATCAACTCTTCCGGCGCCACGATCGTCGGGTTTGCCGACGTGGTGGACTCGCTGGCGGCGATTGAGCAGGTGGTGTTCAAGGAGAACGCGATCTCTCTACCGGATCTACTGCAGGCCCTCGACCTCAACTTCGTGGGCCACGAAGCCCTGCTCGCGCGCCTGCGCAACCCGGACAAGACCCACAAGTACGGCAACGAGCAGCGGGACGCCGACGAGATCGCACGCTGGGTGGCCACAGCATTGGACAAGCTCTTCTTCGACAAAGTGAACTACCGGGGCGGCCGCTACCGCGTCGGGTACTGGACCATGACCAGCCACGCGGGCTTTGGCCGTCTGTCGCGCGCCACGCCCAACGGGCGGCGTGACGGCGAGAACTTCACCAGCGGCATGACCCCGGTTTCCGGCATGACACCCCACCTGACCCCGGCTTTGAACTCGGTAGCCAGCGTGCCGCCCGCCCTGCTCGCCAACGGCCTGGCGGTCAACCTCAAGTACACCCCTGACAGGGACAATCGGGGAAAGATGCTCGACAACTTCGTGGACTCGGTGAATGGCTATTTCGACGCGGCCAAGAACGGAACCGGTGGCATGGAGATCCAGTTCAACGTGACCAGCCACGCGGACTTCGAGAAGGCAGTGAAAGACCCGCAAGCCCACAAGGAGTTGCTGGTGCGGGTGTCGGGCTACACGGCGTACTTCAANNAGGTCACCATGACCCCCATCAAGCACTTCTTCTTCAAACTGCTCTCGTGGGTTCTGCCCGATCGTCTCTGCGTGCCCCTGATGCGCAAGCAGATCGAGAAGCTGAAAGGCGCTCTCGAAGACGTGCTGGCTACTGCATTGCTGGAAATCCTCTTGGATGGCATGTCCATCGCTTTTGTGTTGCTGTGGGGCTTTCGTCGCAACCTCGTCGGCTTTTCGGGAAAGTACCTGTTCCGCACCGCCAACGACGGCGTCGCGCGCGGTGCTTTCTTCGCCAGCCGCCGCATGCAAGTTTTGCGAGGCGAGTTCACGGACTACGACGTGGCCGTCACGTTCAAGGACTCCGCCGCGTTGCTCCGGTTCCTGTTTTCGCACGATCAGGACATCCTGGATTCCCTCTTGTCCAACGATGTCGCCGTCGACGGCAACGTGAACTACATCTACAAGTTCGCCTTCATGGCGCGCGACCTGATCGGTCGACTGAATCTGACCGATCTGATCGAGCGTGTGCTGGCTCGATTGCGCGTGGCCTGAACGCGCAGGGAGACGATCCGGTGGCTCATCCTCTCATCGTGGACATCAAGCGCCACAGCTTGGAGGATGGCCCCGGCATCCGCAGCGTCGTGTTCTTCAAGGGCTGCCCCCTGCGTTGTGTGTTCTGTCAGAACCCCGAGACTCAGGAATTTGGTCCGGAGATCGTATTTCGCCCGCGGAGCTGTGTTGACTGCAAGAGCTGCGTGGCTGCATGTCCGCGGGGTGCACCGCTTGCACCCGTGGTTCGGGCCACTGGCTGTGATGCTTGCGGCGAATGTACCCGCGCCTGTCCCTCGGGCGCTATGGCGCTGCTCGGCCGGCGGCTCTCAGTCGACGAGATCGTGAACGTGGTCCTGCGCGACGAGCCCTTTTATCGCCACTCGGGCGGGGGCGTGACCCTGTCAGGCGGCGAGTGCACCGCGTTCCCGGAATTCGCGGGCGAGTTACTGGCACGGCTGCGCGGTCAAGGAATCTCCACCGCCATTGAGACCTGCGGCGAATTCTCCTACCCACAGTTCGCGCAGTGGATCCTGCCGCACGTGGATCTGATTTTGTTTGACGTGAAGCTGGCGGATAGCGAGGAGCACGCGCGGTTTACCGGCCGGGGCAACCAGCGCATCTGGGCCAATCTGGCGGAGCTGCTAGCCACCGCTCCTGAACGCGTGCAGCCGCGCATTCCTCTGATTTCCGGCATCACCGCCACCCGCGAAAATCTTGCGGCCTTGGCCGCCCGTCTGGCGGAACTGGGCGCGCGCAGCCTGACTCTGCTTCCCTACAATCCCCTAGGCATCGCCATGGCGGAAAGCCTGGGGCGCGACCCGCCGGCCTGCGTGCCCAGGACGTTTCCCGATGCGGAGCAGGTCAGGGACACGCTCACCTGGTTCGAGGCCGAAGCGGCACGCCATTGCTTCACACTGCAGTCGGCGTGAGGTCGACGGCGCCGTCTGGCGTCAGCTCGCCAGTAGCGCCACTCCGCTCACGGCCAACACGGCGCCGGCGATTTCCACCAGGAAGATTCGCTCGCGAAAGGCCAGGGCGGAGACCGGGATCAGCAGCACAGGGACGATGGACATCAGGGTGGCTGCCGTGCCCGCTGGCAAGAGCTGGGTGGAAAGCAATCCCAGAGACACACCGAGGAATGGCCCGAGCAAGGCGCCCAGGGACATGACGAGCAAAGCCCGGCGCAGGGAGCGCAGTTGCGCGTGGTCTCCAGCAGTCCCACCGGCCGCGGTGGCACCGCGAAGCTGATCGCGCAGAACGCGGACCTTTCCTGCAGCCACCAGCAGCGCAAGAAAGCCCAGAAGCCCAGCCAGCACGCGAATCTGGGTCGCGGCGAAGCTGTCCAGTCCCACAGCACCGCGCTTGGCCAGCAGCAAGCCCGCGGCCTGTCCCGCGGCTCCGCCAAAGGCCATCAGGATGCCGGCGGTGCGACGGGAGCCAGCCTTCACGCCGGTTCCATCCTTCGACGTATCCGGCTTGCCGCCCACGGCGATAGCGATGCCAACCACAGTGAGGCCCATGCCGAGCAGGGCACGGCCACTCATGTTCTCGCCGAGAAACAGAAACCCGCACAGCGCGGTCATGAGCGGTACCGACGAGTAGATGAGCATGGACAGGCGGGCGCCAATCAGCACAAAGGCCTGAAAGAGAAACACGTCGCCGATCACAAACCCGATGAGTCCGGAGAGGCCCAGGTAGAACCATGCCTCCTGGGACAGGGCCGCAGGCAGAAGATGGCGCATGCGCAGGAGCGAGAGCGCAGTGAAGAGAATTGCCGCCACTGCCAGGCGCAACACATTGACTGTCAGGCTGCCCAGACGCCGGCTGGATGCCTCGAAGCACACGGCCGTGGCTGTCCACAGTACTGCGGTGGACAACCCGGCCAGCACGCCCAGCCCGCTTCCGGTGAGGCCTGCAATATTCAATGAGGCGTTCATAGCAAGCTCATCGCGGTGGAAACAGCATTTCGGTGGACAGCGAGCGCCCGCGACCGAGGGCTGCGAGCCTGCGCAATGCCGCCGTCATGAGCAAGACCGACGCGGCCGCCACCAGGGCGCCTACCAGGATGAACACCAGTTCGAATCCTGTGTGGTTGGCCAGGGCCCCGAACAGGGACACGCTCAACATGCCGAGTTGGAGCACCCCGTTCGAGAGCCCGGCCAGCCAGGTGCGGTCGCGCGGCTCCACATCCTTGAAGAGCAGGGCCATGAGGGCAGGGAAAAGCGCGCCGTGGGCGAGGCCGAACACGAATCCAAGCGACACCATGTGCGCTGGTCCGGCCAGGCCAATGCCCGCGATGACGATTCCATAGAGGGTGATGCCCAGCCTGGCGGTGCGCCGGAGCCCAAGCCGATCGGTGAGTCCGCCCCCGAGTACGCGGATGGTCAGCGCTGCTACCGTGTAGCTGATGAAGAACCCGCGCACGGCCTGGATGCCGTGACGAAGCGCGAACGGCGCCAGGAACGCCATCACCACGTTGAACCCGGCGCCGGTGACAGCGAGCGCGGCCAAGACCGCACGTATGTCCGGGCCTGGAATTGCGAGCAGCGATCTCGCATGCGGCCCGAATGCCATTTCCAACTTGGGCAGCCCGCGCGACGCCATTGCCCCGAGCAGAGCAGCGACGCCCGCGAGCGCAAAGGCGTAGCCAAAGCCGTAGCTAGCACCAAGTGATTCGGCGATGGCCGGGGCCACCGCGCTCATGGCCAGGCTGGCCGCGCCTGACAGGCCCATGGCCTGGCCCAACTTGTCCGGCGGTGCGACCGCACTGACCAGGGCCACGCTGGCGGCAAACACGATGGACGCGGCCAGACCCTGCAGCACCCTCAGCGTCCACAGGCCTGGACCGATGCCGTTCACCAAGGCAAAGGCAAAGGCACAGGCAGCCATCAGGAGATAGCCAGCGATCGAGGCTCGCCGGTGCCCCAGGCGCTCGACGATGAGACCAAGAAAGGGAACGCTGAACAGAGCGGCCAGCGAGAAGATGCCGGTCACCAGACCGATCTGTGCCGGGCTGGCCGCGAAGCTGACCGCCAGATGCTTGGGCAGAAGATAGAAGGTGGACACCGAGAACCCAAAGGCCGCATTCGTCGCCAGCAGGCGGACGAACACCGGCGAGAAGAGCCACTTCTCGCGCGAGGTTTCGTCCTGTCCTGGAAGGATCTCCAGGATTGCTGGCGACAGACGTTGCTCGCCGGTGTCGGCNNCGGCTTGCTCAGCGGTCGTACACACTCTCCCAGACGGGCTTGGTCTGGCAGACACGCCAGAGATTCGTCGGGAGGATGTGGAGCATTGCCATTGGAGAATTCAGTCTGTTAGAACTGCGCGCGAAAGTCAACTGCAGCCATTCATTTACGAGCGTGTCCCGGCGTGTCCCGCGCAGGTTCCGCGCGGTTCGTGGCCCACGGCGAAGTGTTCTCGTTTGTGCGGACAGTTCGGGCCGGGCAGCGCGCCGGTGATGCGACAGACATCGTGGCTGGTGATGCCATCGGGCGCACCGGGTAGGGTGAGCGGACGACCCGCCAGATCGGAAACCGCGAGCAGGGCTGCGCGTACCAGCGGGGCCGCGCTCCACATGGCCAGGGTTCCGCGCGTGCCCGAGCCGTCGAAGTCACCCGCCCAGGCGGCAGCCACGGCTTCGCTGGTGGCGCCGATGGCCACGGTGTCGGCGAATCCCGACGAGGTTCCGGTCTTGGCCGCGACCTTGAACGGCATGTCGAGCGGCAGATCCGCGCCGAAGACGGCACGGCGGGCGTCCGGGTCNNGGGCGGATCGTCGGCCAACACGCGCGGCAGGTTCACTTGGCCGCCTGCCACCAGGAACCCATAGGCAGCAGCGAGATCGAGTAGGCGCACGCGTGCCGAACCGAGAGCCAGGTCCAGGCCATAGTCTTGACTGGTGCCAGCCAGAGGCGCGAGGCCCAGGCTGCGCAAGCGTTCCAGCACTGCCGAGACACCCACGCGGTCGAGAACCTCGACGGCTGCCAGATTGAACGAGCCGGCCAGTGCCTCACGAAAGCGCGTGGTTCCGTGTTCGCGCATATGGTGGCGTGGGTTGTATCCAGCCACTGTGCCAAGCTTGTCGAGGGCAAGACTGGCCGGGCTTTCGCCATTCTCGATGGCCACGGCATAGACGAAAGGCTTCAGCGCCGATCCCGGGTGGCGCAAGGTGGTGAGGATGTTGTTCTGGCCAGAGTCAGGCGCATCGTAGTTCGAAGATCCCACCATGGCCCGAACCGCACCGGTGTCTGGCTCGATCACCACCACGCCTGCCTGCGCAAGTCCGCGGGCTCGCCGGTCGGCAACGTGTTCGGCAACTGCGGTTTCCAGGCGCCGCTGCAGGCTCGCGTCCAGGGTGGTACGCACCACCCCGCCCGCGGACCGATCGCCCAGTTGCGCCAACACGTAGTCCACGAAATGATTGGCAAAGTGCGATTGGGTTGACTCAGTGAAGGCGATGGGCTCGCGCTCGATGCGCTGGCGTTTCTCCGAAGAGAGGAAACCGCGCTGTACCATCAAGTCCAGCACGTGCGTCCGGCGAACCATGGCCGCGTTCCGGTGAACCAGGGGATCGTAGCCGCGTGGAGCGCGCGGCAAGACCGCCAGCAGGACCGCCTCGCCTGGGCCAAGTGTGGCGGCCGACTTGCCAAAGTAGCGCTGGCTGGCGGCCTCCACACCCACGGCGCCATTGCCGTAGTACGCGCGGTTGAAGTACTGCTCCAGAATCTCGCGCTTGCCGAGGCTGCGCTCCAATCGCCACGCGGTCAGCATTTCGCGGATCTTGTTGGGCAGATCCCTGTCGTGTGGCTCGACCAGGCGAACCAACTGCATGGTCATGGTCGAGGCGCCTGACACCACATGCCCGTGGCGAAGGGCGAGCACGGCTGCGCGGCCGACGCCGAAGATATCCACGCCATTGTGGTCGAAGAAGCGGCGATCTTCGCCTGCCAGGGTTGCATCGATCAGTTCGGGCGGCATCTGGTCGATGGCAATCCATTCCGCTCGGCCGCCGCTGGCCAGCGGCAGGGTGCGCAGGACTTCGCCGTTGCGATCCGTGAGCACCAGGGACGTGCTGGCCTGTGGCGCCAGCCGGCCGACGGGATAGGGGACNNGCTTGCGAGTCATTTGACGATCTCCACAGTGCGCACGGCCGAGCGGCCTTGTACCGCAGGGTCGTACATCGCCTCGGCTAAGGCAGGTGGGGCGCTGAACGTGCCGGTCGTGGTGGCGCGCACCCGGTATTCGTGCGTGGACGTTCCTTGGCTGAGCGTGTCGGCGAAAATCTGCATGCGATCGTCGCGCAGTTCCTCGTTCTGCCAAGAGGTGTTCCAGTCGTGCCACCAGTGTGCACGTGCTGCGCCCTGGTCTTGCAAATTGTCCGCATTGGAGAAACGCGTGAGCACGGGCTCGAAACCTGCGGGCAGCCGGTCGACCACCGCCACGTGGGCGCGCCGCAGGGGCGACTGGACCTTCAGTCGAATGAGGACGGTTTGTCCCAATTGGATGGTTTCCAGAGGCTTCTCGCCCTTTTCGTCCAGGTACTCGCGCTCGACGATCAGGCCGCGGTCCAGGGCTTCGCTGGCGATGGGACGTTCCACCCGGATGCGCGCGCTGTAATAGATCTCGCCGTTCTCCGCAGTGATGACCAGCGGGCCGGCGCCCAACTTGGCCAGCGGTACGAAGACATGCTCGACCGCTACAGCCGCAATGGTCTTTCGCGCCAGGGTCTTTTCGCCCAGGCGTATGCTGACTGAAACCGTGCCGGCGCCGGCGCGCATCTTCGCCAGATCGGCCAGGGCGAGCAGTCCGAACAGGTTTTCCTGGGTGTTTGCCCAGTGGCCCTCCTTGCGCACTTTCAGAAGAGCATCAGTCAGTTGCGCCAGGCGGGGATCGCTGGGAGCGGCCACAGTGAGGGCCCACAACACCAGGGCGGTCGTGCGCGCGTCTGAGCTCCAGTACCACGACAACTCGCCTGCGACCTCCTTGATCAGGCCGGACCCTGGCGCGGCCGCGACCAAGGCCAGCAACTCATTGGCCAGCGACTTGGAAAGATCGGTGCGGCCAGCGGCCACCAACCCGCGCAAGAGGAACGCGCGGCCGTAGATCGGCAGACTGGCGCGGTCTTCATACAGGCGCGCCAGGGCTCCTGCATCGGCGTGGTTCAAGGTGGCGAGCACATATTCTGCGAAAGCGTCCGTGCCCCGTTTCCCGAGCAATTCGTTGCCATGCACGCTGTCGCCCTTGGAAATGTGGCTGCGCAGGTACTGAGCGCCCTTGTCGAGGGCCTCCTGGTCGACCTTGAATCCGGCGGCTTTGGCCACTGACAGTCCCCACAGGCCGGTGACCGCGTAGTGCGGCTCGGCTGCGGCGCCAATCCACAGACCAAAACCACCGTCGTCGTGTTGGTGGCGCAGGATCTTGGCAATGCCGATCTCGACGAACTTCCGCGCTTGCCCGGCGTCGATTCCTGGCAGGTGGGCGTTGTGCACCAGATCCGAAAGCGCGATCATGGGCACGACCTTGGACGTGGTTTGTTCGAGGCAGCCGTAGGGATATCCCACCAGGTACGCCAGGCCCTCGTCGAGACGACCCATGCCGGTGCGGTCCAGGGTCAGTTCCAGCCCGCCTTGCCCTGCTACGACTTTGCCCAGCGGGGGTAGTTCGTGTGTCGCCGTGGTCTGCGTGCTGCTTTCGCCCACCATGAGGGTCTCTGGTATCGAAGCCTGGCGCACTGGAATGCGCATCAGTACGCGATCAAAAAGGCTCTGCGCCTCGGCCTTGAACAGGAAGCTCGCCTCGCCATCGTGCTCGGCCACGACATCGAAGACCACCCGTCGCAGGGCGTGGGCGGGCACCTTGGTCTTGCGTGTGGCGCCACCCTGCACGGTTAGGCCGGTGATCTTGGCAGTCACGGTGACCTCCAGCTTCTCACTGGTGTTGTTGTGAATGGCGACTGCGGCTTGTGCATGATCGCCCGGCGCCAGGAAGCGCGGCAGGGCCGGGACGGCCTGCAGGCGCTTGGCCACGGTGAAGCGCTTCTCGCCTGAGCCGAAACGCGTGCCGGGGTCGGCGGCCACAGCCATCACGCGGAACGCGGTCAGGTTGTCGGGCGCCTTGAAGGTCACCTCGACGCGGCCGTCCGGCCCGGTCACCAGGGCCGGTGCCCAGAACGCGGTGGCCTCGAAGCGGGAACGGATGCGCCCAGCCTCGTCGCCGCCACCGTCGCCGCCCTCTTCTTCGTCGTCGCGATTCGGATCGTGTCTGCGCAAGATGCGATTCCAGGTGGTGGCCGATTCAACCCCAAGGCCAAAGGGGGCATAGAAGGCGGCCATGGGATCCGGGGTCTTGAAACCCGCGATCTGCAGCACGCCTTCGTCGGCCACGGCCAGCGCCAGCTCGGCGCGCACCGGCTCGCCCGCTGAGGTGACCAGCACCCGGGCCTTTACCTCTTGGCCGGGCTCGTAGCTCGGGCGTTCGGTCTCGACCGCCACCTGCAAACGTTGCGCAGAGGCTTCGACGTTCAAATTGATCAGCCCCATCTTGAAACGCGGGCGATTGCGATCGCCCTCGCCGGTGCGCCCCCGCAGCAGGACCACCGAGGCAAAGACATTGGGCGCAAGCTCGGGCGTCACCTTGACCGGCAGCGCCTGACCCGAGGTCGCCAGCCTGGTCGTCGAATAGGACAGGATGCCGTCGCGTTCCAGGGTGAGCAGAGCCAGCGCGCCCGCCATCTGGGTTTGCGGAACCAATTGTGCGGTATCGCCTGGGGCGTATTTCGACTTCGACGCAATCACAGTCATGCGATCGCCTTCGTCGCCGCTCCAGAAGGCCTCACCCTTGCCGATGACCCAGATCATGTCCGAGGCCACGGCCTTTTCGCCCTGGCCGTTGGCTGACACACGCACGACGTACTCGCCCGGCTGCTTCAGGACCACGCGTTCGACCGCTGCGCTGCCCGAGGCCGGCACGACGACGGTGCGCTTGACCGCGGGCTGCTTGGCGGTGTCGGTGGTGCACGACCATTGGCCGTCTTCTCCGTGGGGCCCGCAGTCGTAGCTGCGACGAACGATCTCCAACTCGGCCTGGGCGGCGCGACGATTCCCTTCGATATCGAAGCCAACCACCTGGACCGCGAAAGGCATATCCACCGCCTGCACGCACTCGGCGGGATGCAGGCCGAGATAGAGATTCGAACGGTGGCCGACCACGACCTGTCCGGCGCTCACCGACTGGCCGGTGGCATCCTTCACCGTCGCCTGCAAGATGTAGTCTTGCGGGCCGGGCAGCTTCTTCTCCTTGTCTTTCACCGTGACGCGCGCGCTGCCCGCGCGGTCGAGCTCGACCTCGCCGTCCTCTACCAGCCCGGAAAACGATCGCTCCTCGTAGCGGGCCCAGTACTGGCCGCGACTGTAGAGATCGGCGTAATCCTGGAACACATAGTCGTCGAAACCAGGAAATGCTGGCAAGTGTGGACGACGGCGCACGCTGTAGGCCAGCTTGCCGCTGCCCATCGGGCTTCCCGAGAGATAGTTGGCCTTCACATCGAAGCGCAGCGGCCTTCCCAGGAGCAGGTTCTTCTTCGCCGTGCTGATCTTCAGCTCGAAGGTACGTGCGCGATACTCCTCGACTGAAAAGTGATCCGCGAAACTCTGGCCCTCGATCTCACCGCGCACCTGGTAGTCCCCCAGGTTGGAATCGGCCGAGACCACCAGATCTCGGTGAAACCCGCCGAATTCAGAGATGGCGAGACTCTCGTCCACCAGCACCTTGTTGCGCGGATCCTTGATGACCAGGTGGACCCGCCGCTTCTGCGGCGGCACGGTCATGCTGCCCGACACGTCCAGCAGCCGCACCAGCCCCTTGAGGTGCACGATGTCCCCTGGCCGGTACAGGCCGCGGTCCGAGTGCAGAAATCCGCGTACCCGCACCTTGCCGCCGGCACGGTCCTGTGTGGTGCCGAAGTTCCAGACCTGGATGCCATTGTTCCAGTTGGTGTCCAGTACGGCAA
>PMZX01000083.1:0-5149 GCA_003170035.1 Myxococcales bacterium
ATGCCATCGAACACCTCGATCGGTAAGCCGGCGGGATTGGCCGCCGTCTTGAGCATCAGCGGCGGAACGGACGCGACCAGCGCGGCTTTGGCCAGACGCTTGCTACCGTGGCGGCCGATGTAACGTGCGACTTCGCCGCCGCCCGCGGAGAAGCCGATCAGCACGGCGTTCTTCAAGTTCAACGTGTCCATCAGCGCCGCGAGATCATCGGCGTAGGTGTTCATTTCGTTGCCGTCCCACGGCTGGCTGGACCGGCCGTGGCCGCGACGATCATGCGCGATACAGCGATAGCCGTTAGAGGCCAGGAAGAGCATCTGGGCCTCCCAGCTATCTGAGCTCAAGGGCCATCCGTGGCTGAGTACAACCGGCGGACCCGAGCCCCAATCCTTGTAGTAGATCTGCGTGCCGTCCTTGGTCGTTATCGTGTTCATTTATTGTGTCCCTGCCCCTTCGCGTACAGCTTTTCTTCGCATGGATGATAGACGTGACGAACTCACCAGTCGTCGCATAACCGAAGTCCGGATATTGGCATGGCTGGTGCCTTCCTGGCCAAGCCACCACTTGCATAGGATGTTGCCGGCCATGCTGCTGTTACTCCTTTTGCCCACGCTCAAGACGGCTGTCCTTCGCCACCCTGTCATCCGGGCGCCGTCGGGGCGCGATCTGGCCTACATTCGCGGCCGCCAGCAACTTGCTGTGAACCGATCAGCGGGGCGACGGCGCTTTGCCCGCATGCAACGCCTTGCGGGCCGCGGCCAGCTCGGCGCGCTTGCCCTCATCCACCTCGGGGTAGTGCAGGTCGAGCGATGCCAGCGCGTCAATGACCGCGCCGGCCACCACCGCGCGGGTGAACCACTTGTGGTCCGCGGGAACGACATACCAGGGCGCCCAGGGGGTCGCAGTGGCGCGGATCATGTCCTCATAGGCAGCCATGTACTCCCGCCAATGCTGGCGCTCGGCGATGTCCGCCGCCGAAAACTTCCAGTTCTTCTCCGGAGTGTCGAGGCGTTCGAGAAAACGCCGTTTCTGCTCGGCATGTGAAACGTGCAGGAAGAACTTGCAGATGGCGATGCCGTTGCGGGCGAGATAGCGCTCGAAGGCGCAGATGTCCTCGAAGCGGTGGTCCCAGATCTTCTTGCCGACCAGGGAGGGCGGCAGCTTTTGCTTTTCGAGAAACTCGGGATGCACACGCACCACCAGCACCTCTTCGTAGTAGGAGCGATTGAAGATCCCGATGCGACCCCGTTCGGGCAGGCTCTTCTGACAGCGCCAGAGAAAGTCATGATCCAGCTCCTCGGCCGACGGCGCCTTGAACGATGCCACCTGGCAACCCTGCGGGTTGATGCCGGACATGACGTGCTTGATGGCACCGTCCTTGCCGGCGGCGTCCATGGCTTGAAAGATGAGCAGCACCGCCCAGGAGTCTTGCGCATAGAGAATGTCCTGCAACTTGGCCAGGGTTTCGATGCCCATCTGCAGGATTTCCTTGGCGCGCGCCTTGTCCTCCGATTTGAGTGGACGGGTGTCAGAGGGATCAACATCCTTCAGCCGGAATGCCTTGCCGTCGGTGACGCAGTAGGGCTGGCAGAGCCTGCGGGTTTCTTCGACGAGCTTCTTGAGCTTCATGGGCGCCATTATACTCGCATGGCGTGCGCGTTCTTGTCCGCGGCCGATTCTCATTCCAGACTGGCCGCACCGTGAAGCCCCCGCGCCAGCAAAGCGATCGGCCCACCACGCAATTCGTGCACGAGCACGTGCAGCGGCTGTTCGCCAACCTGCCCGGCGCCCAGGCCGGGGAGGAGGAGCCAATTCACCAGATCCGGGTCGCCTCGCGCCGGCTGCGCGTGGGCCTGCCCGTGGCTGCGCAGAAGCCAGCAGGGCGTCGGGTGCGACGCTCGCTCAAGCGATTGCGCGCACTGACCCGGCTGGCCGGCCAGGGCCGCGATCTCGACGTCGGTGCTGCGCTTTTCGACGAAGAGGCGCCCCGAGCCGAGGTTGCGCAGTTGGTCGTGCGCCTCATGCGCGACCGGCTTGCCGCCGAGCGTGCGCGGGCGCACCGGAAGCTGGCCAGGACACTCGCGGAATTCGATGCGACTCGGTTGCGCGAGGACCTGGACATCCTGATGGCGCGCGGCGGGGTGGATTCGGGCGAAGCTGCCCTGCGCCTGGGAAGTGCGCGCCGGAAGCACGCTCGGGCGGCGCTCGAAGAACTGCGCGCGCTGGGCCGTCACTTCGCCCCTATGGCCCTGCACGCAATTCGCAGGCGCTGTCGCTGGCTTCGCTACGCCGCCGAGCTGGATCGCGCCCTGTTCGGTGGCCGCGCCACGGCCGTGAAGCGCTTCAAGGATCTGCAGGACATTCTGGGGAAGCTTCACGACGCCTTCGTGCTGGCCGAATGGATTGCACGCGAAGCAACCTCCTGGGAGGCGCTGGGGGAACGTCGGCGCGCGGCCGCAGCTCGTTCCGTTGGCGCGCGTTTGAGAGATCGCGCGCAAGCCTTGCACCGCCGCTTCCTCAGAGTTCAGACGGCCGACTGGTTGGAAGGCGCCTTACGGCGCAATGCCGCGTTGTTCGGGCAAGCTGCCTCGCTGTGAGCAGACCCGGCCTTCGCAACAGAAAGGTTGCTCACCTGTCACCCGCGGCGCACGCGCCACGTCCTAATATCGCCTTCCAGCGAGGAGGTTCGCATGCCGCTGGTCAAGCAAGCTCACCGAAACCACAGCCTGACCCGGAGCCCGTTCCAGAGTGCGCCCGAGGCCGAGCCCGAGCGAGACCTGGAGGATTTCGAGCGAGACGAGTTGCTGCGCACGCTGCGCCTGGAAGACTGGTTTGCCACCGCTGAGCAGGGCGTACCCATCTGGTGCTATTAGCACCAGGACCTTCTGTCATGTCCGGCAGCAACGCCGAACGCCCGAGCCAGGATGAACGCCCGGCGCGTCTCATCGATCTCGGTGCCGCCATTCACAACCCGATTGGTCGCACCCTGTTCCGATTGATCAAGAATCCCATCGAACAGGCTTTCTCCCTTTCCGCCATCAACAACATCTATTCACTCGCCTCACCATCGCCAGCCGATCGCAGCTACTTCGCCACGGCCCTGCGCACCGCCGGCATGAGCTACGATCTTGCGCCCGAGGACCTGGCCAAGATCCCGGCCACGGGACCGCTGGTCGTGGTGGCCAACCATCCCTTCGGCGTCGCCGACGGGCTGATCGTGGGCGACGTCCTGACCCAGGTCCGCCCCGACTTCCGCTTGCTGGCCAATCGATTGCTTCAGCAAATTCCCGAGTTACGCCCGTGGATTCTTCCGGTGGACGTCTTGGGCGGCGCGGAGGTTGCCCAGCGCAACGCCTCGCAACTTCGCCTGGCCATGAAGTGGCTGGCACAAGGGGGCGTTCTGGGTGTCTTCCCGGCCGGGACAGTGTCGCATCTACACCTGAGGCAGGGCTGCATCGTCGACCCCGCTTGGCACCGGACGGTGGCAGTACTGGTCCGCCGGACCGGCGCGACGGTAGTCACCATGTTCTTCGAGGGTCACAACAGCCTGGCGTTCCAGCTTTCCGGCCTGATCCACCCGCGGCTGCGCACGGCGCTGCTGCCCTCGGAGTTCGTCAAGGGCAGGCGGTCTCGCGTCTGCGTGCGCATCGGGCGTCCCATCGAGCCGCACAAGATCAGGCTCTATCCGGACGATCACAGCTTGACCGAGTACCTGCGTTTCAAGACCTACATGTTGCAGTGGAGGGAGAGCGCCATCCGCCCGCGCTTTGCCCCGAGCTGTCCTGGAAATCGCCTGCAACCCTTGCGCAAGCCAATGCCGTCCCGTTGCCTGCGGGACGAGGTCATGGCACTGCCGGCGAGGGCGCTGCTGGCAGAGCAGGCGGAGTACCAGGTGTTCATGGCCAGCCGCTACGAGATTCCCTCCCTGCTGATCGAGATCGGCCGCCTGCGCGAGCAGAGCTTTCGGGCTGCCCACGAGGGGACCGGCCGGCCGTGCGATCTGGACAGCTTCGACCAGCACTACTCCCACCTGTTTCTATGGAACGCCGTCCGGCACGAAGTTGTGGGCGCCTATCGCCTGGGCCGCGTGGACCGCATCATCCCGCGACGGGGCGTCGAGGGCCTCTACAGCAACACGCTGTTCAAGTTCAAACCCGGGTTTCTCGAACGCCTGGGGCCGGCGTTGGAACTCGGACGCTCGTTCGTGCGGCAGGAGTACCAGGGCCAGGCGGCGCCGTTGGCCTTGCTCTGGCGTGGAATCGGTGAGTACCTGGTCCGCAATGCCGAGTGCAAGGTGCTGTTCGGACCGGTGAGCATCAGCCGGGCCTACGCGGGCCTGTCACGTCGTCTGATGGTGGAGTTTCTCTCCAAGCTGCGCGGCGATCCCACACTGGAGCCCCTGGTCAAGCCACGCAACCCGCCACGCGAACGACTGACCCGACCGGAACGCGAGGCCATGGCTGCGCTGGTGCACGACACGGAGGATGTCTCGGCTCTGGTGTCCGACATCGAGGTCGACCGCAAGGGCCTCCCGGTGCTGCTGCGCCACTACCTGCGGCTTGGCGCCTCACTGCTCAGTTTCAACGTCGACCAAGCCTTCGGCAATTGCATCGACGGCCTCATTATTGTCGATCTTCGCGCCACGGACCCGTGCCTCCTGCGCCGCTACATGGGCAAGGCAGGGTACGAACACTACGCCAGCGTCGCGGGTCCCGCCCCCATGGGCAGGGCCGCCTGACGACGATCGTGTATTACGCCGCCGAGTACGCCGACGCGCCTGATTGCAGGCTGCGCGAGATGGCGTCGACCGCGTCGCGCACAGTGACCAGCGACCGGGCGTCCAGGGGACCGATCTGGGCGCCGAAAGCTTCTTCTATCTCGAAGAGTAATTCGGCCGAACCGAGCGAGTCGATGCCGAGGTCGTCGCGCAGGGTGCTGTTCCAACCCACCTCATCTACTGAGACGCCGCTGTTGAGTCTTTCGACAATGATGCTGGCGAGTCTGTCGCGAATTTCATCTGGGGTCATTGTGGCAACTCCTCTGGTTTCCTGACGACAAGAACCGCATTCTCCCCCCCGAACGCGAAGGAATTCTTGATAGCCAGTCGCACCGAACGGCGGCGCGCCTGATTGGGCACGTAGTCAAGGTCGCA
>PMZX01000083.1:5159-12177 GCA_003170035.1 Myxococcales bacterium
TGCCCCAGCATTGACTTGTTGGCGCTGACCGCGAGGCAGGCAGCGTGATCGCCGAAGGCGGAGTGCAGCGCCTGTGTCTCGGATTCATCGTTCAGTCTTGTGGACGTGCCATGGGCATTCACGTAGTCGACGTCGTCCGGCCGCAGGTCCGCTGAACGGAGGGCACGCAATATAGCTTCGCACTGGCCCGAGCTGTCGGGTGCGGTCAAGTGGCTGGCGTCACTGCTGGTGCCATAGCCGACAATCTCGCCCCACGAGCGAGCCCCGCGTTTGCGCGCGTGCTCCCAATCTTCCAGGACCAGCATGCCGGCGCCCTCGGACAGCACCAGGCCGTCGCGGTCCCTGTCGAAAGGCCGGCTGGCCTGCGCCGCCTCCGGATGCTGGGTCAGCACGCGCAGGTGCGCCCAGCCCGCCAGAACGCTGCCACAGATCGGCGCGTCCGCACCGCCGGCCAGCACCACGGCGTCCTCGCCATGATGAATGCGTCGAAATGCCTCTCCAATGGCCACCGCGCCTGAGGCACAGGCTGCGGCCACTGTGTGGTGGCTGCCCGCGAGTTTGAAGTGGATTGACAGGTTGCTGGCGAGGGAATTGAACATGTTGCGGGGAACCGACAAGGGATGCATTTTGCGCCAGCCGCGCATGTAGAAGGCGTCATACACATCCTGCAGGCCCTGCATCGCCCCGAAGGCAGAACCGACCATGACCGAGATGGCTCGCCTCTGCTCGGCCAGGGCGCCCAGTCCGGCGGATTCGAGGGCCAGCCCACCGGCCAGTAGGCCGATGTTGGTCGACAGGTCGTTGCGACGGATGAGCGAGGCGGGAAGGAATGGGGTTGCGGCAACCTCTTCCACTTGCCCACCGAAGTGAACCGGGAAATCCGAGGTGTCGAGGCGGGTGATTGGCGCAATACACGAACGGCCGGCCAGCAATGCCTGCCAGAAGGCTTCCACGTCGTGGCCAAACGGTGTCACCACGCCGATCCCGGTCACCACCACGCGCCGCCGGACCATTTCGGCGCAGGCTGGGCTCGCCCCTCCGTCGCAGTGAATGGTCTCATCTCGCTCGGGGCGCTGAATTTCCGCGAGAGCCATGCCGGCAGAGTAAGACACCCGCCCGCACCCATGGGTGACATCTCGGGGACGATGGTGCGAAGGTAGTGCTACATTCGCCGGCTCCAACGGGTTTCGACCCGCACAGCGCCCAGCGGCCAGGGCCGTTGCATTCTTGTCACATTGGCCCGCCGATGCGCTGCTAGCTTGGGGCACAAGAAGAGGAAGGGCCCATGACCCCGAACTCCAGAGCTCTCGTTCTTGCTTTTCCCATTGTCTTGCTGCTCGCCTGCGGCTCTCCCGTGGTGACACCGCCGGATAGCGGGACAGCGCCGCCGCCACCCAGCGGGGCCGATGCGGGCGACTCGCAGGTCGCAACTGATACCGCGGGACAATTGGGTGCTGATTCGGCGACCCCGTCGGATGCGGAAGTCGCAGCGGACGCCGGCGCGGATTCGGGGAATCAGGCGGACATGGGCTCGACCACGGTTCTTCGCATGCCGTGGACGCTCATTGCATTGCCTGACACGCAGTACTATTCGTCCAACTACCCGCAGATCTTCGACGCCCAGACCAACTGGATCGTCAGTCAGGTGGTGGCGCTGAACATTCGCTACGTGGTCCACGAGGGCGACATCGTCGACAACTCGCTTGACAGCCAGTGGACCAATGCCTCGCACAGCCTGCACCTGCTTGATCTCAAAGTGCCGTATGCCTTGGCAATCGGCAACCACGACTATCCGGGAGGCGGGGGCGCGAGCACCCGTGACACCACCCTGTTCGACAAGTACTTCTCACTGAGCAGCCTGGACTCGCCCAGCTTCAAGGGTATCTACGAGCCAGGGTCCGCCAGCAACAGCTACCATCTGTTTGAAGTCGACGGTCAGTCGTGGCTGATCGTCTCGTTGGAATTCGGCCCACGCGATGCCGTACTCAGTTGGGCGGATCGAATCCTCAAGGCCAATCCGTCGGCCAACGCCATCGTGCTCACGCATGCCTATCTGTACGCGGACGGCACGCGGTTCGATCACCTCACGCGGACCGACCAAGCGTTCAACCCTCACACCTACGGCGTGGAAGCGTTGGCGGGCGGCGTGAACGACGGCGAAGAGATCTGGCAGAAACTGATCGTGAACAACGCAAACGTGCGGATCGTGCTGTGCGGGCATGTCCATGCCGAGAGCCACCTGACCAGCACACGCGCTGCAGGCCCACCGGTCCACCAAATCCTGGCCGACTACCAGGACGACGGGCAGGGCGGCGATGGCTACCTGCGCATCATGACCTTCCAGCCCAACGGCGTCATCAACGTGAGCAGCTACTCGCCGTATTTGAAGACCTACCGCACCGATGGCGACAACGCATTCACGTTGTCGCTGTAGTTCTTCAGGAAANNCGCTCGGCCACGTTGGTAACGTGGTCTCCAATCCTCTCGATGTATTTGGAGATCGCCTGCACGCGCGTGGCGCGAAAGATGTTGTCGGGGCTCTCACGCATGCGGCTCAGGACATCGTTGAAGATCTGCGTGTAGTAGGCGTCGACGACTTCGTCCTTGTCGATGACCCGACTGGCCGAGGCAACATCCTGGCTCTGTAGCGCCCCCAGTGCCTCCGCCAGCATCTCGCGCGCGGTGGTCAGCATCCGCATCAGATCCTCGTAGGGGGTGAGCGGCGGGTCGGAGCCCAGTTCCACGACTCGCCCCGCGATACTGACGCCGAGGTCGCCGATCCGTTCCAGATCGACCACCAACTTCAGCGCCGAGGTCAGAAGGCGCAAGTCGCCAGCCACCGGCTGCCGACGCGCCAGGATCTGCAGACAGAGATGGTCGATCTCCAATTCCATGGAGTCCGTCACCTGGTCCCCGGCGATGATGCGATTGCCGAGATCGCTGTCGTGTTCCAGCAGCGCCTTTCCGGCCGACACGAGAACCTGGTCCACGTGCCGTCCCATATCGAAGATCCGCTGGCGGACAGACTCGAGCTCCATTTCGAACTCCTGGCTGGTGTGCTGGCGCAGGCTCATCCGAACCTCCCTGTGATGTATTCCTCGGTCTGCTGCTGGGCAGGCTTGGTGAACAGCTTGTTGGTATCACCGAACTCCACCAGGCGGCCAAGGTACATGAACGCCGTGTAGTCAGAAACGCGCGCAGCCTGTTGCATGTTGTGGGTCACGATCGCAATCGTGTAGTCCTTCTTGAGCTCCATGATGAGCTGTTCGATCTTCTGGGTCGAGATGGGGTCGAGCGCGGAGGCCGGCTCGTCGAGCAGCAGCACGTCCGGCTTCACCGCCACCGCGCGCGCGATGCACAGCCGCTGCTGCTGTCCGCCCGACAGAGCCGTTCCATCCTGGCGCAGCTTGTCCTTCACCTCGTTCCATAGCGCGGCCTTCTCCAGCGCCCATTGNNTGCACTGACATGGGGAACGGTGTCGCCTTCTGAAACACCATTCCCACCTTGGCCCGCAGCAGGTTGACGTCGTCGGCGCGCTCGAGGAGGTTGCGTCCGCCGAGTATGATCTTTCCGGTAGCGCGCTGGCCGGGATAGAGCTCGTAAATGCGGTTCAGGGTTCGCAACAGTGTCGACTTGCCACAACCGGACGGGCCGATGAACGCCGTGATCTGACGATCGTGGATGTCCATATCGACATCGTGCAGCGCCTTGTACTTGCCGTAGAAGAAGCTCAGGCTGCGGATCTGCACCTTCGGGGTCAGCACGGGCGCAGCCTTCTTGGCGGGGATGCTGGCCGCCGGGTGCAGCGAAATTCCGGAGGACACCGACGCTGTGTTGCTTGTAGAAGAAGAGCCTGGTGATTCCACGGGTCACCTCACGATCTGGTGCGCTTGAGGAGAATTCTGGCGGCGATGTTTATGATGAGGATGGTGACGGTTATGAGCAGCGCGCCGGCCCACGCCAGGTGTTGCCAGTCTTCGTACGGGCTCATCGCGAACTGGAAGATCACCGCCGGCAGGTTGGGAAACGGCCGGCTCATGTCGGTGCTCCAGAATTGGTTGTTGAGGGCGGTGAACAGCAGGGGCGCGGTTTCGCCGCTGACCCTCGCCATCCCGAGCAACACACCGGTCATGATCCCCGGCAGGGCGCTACGGTAGACGATGACGATGGTGACCTTCCAACTCGGCGCTCCGAGCGCGGCCGCCGCCTCACGCAAGCTGTCCGGAACCAGGAGCATCATGTTTTCGGTGGTGCGCACGACGACCGGCAAGACGATCAGCGCGAGGGCCACCGCGCCCGCCCAGCCGGAGAAATGCCCGACTCGCAACACGATGAGGCCATAGACGAAGACGCCGATGATGATCGACGGGGCGCTGAGCAGGATGTCGTTGA
Organism: Myxococcales bacterium; assembly: GCA_003170035.1. Taxonomy (GTDB): domain Bacteria; phylum Myxococcota_A; class Polyangia; order Fen-1088; family Fen-1088; genus Fen-1137. The sequence goes on from PMZX01000083.1 coordinate 9,552, forward strand.
CGAACCGAACGATCCAACCAAGGCGCGACGTCCGGCCGAATTCAGCCAGATAGGTTCCAGCGAGAACACCGGCAGGCGCACCCATGCCTACGCCTACGATCGTGAGGATTACACTGCCCACAATGGCGTTCGCCAACCCGCCGTTCGCTCCGGGGGGCGGCGTGGATTCGAGAAACAGCCGCGGCCGGATCCATTGCAGGCCGTTGCCAAACAGCGTCCACAACAACCAGAAGAGCCAGAAGAGCCCAAAGAGCGTTGCCAGAATCGACAGCGTCAGGCCGACCCAATTCACGAACCGGCGCCGCGTGTAGAGGTTCAAGTCCTCTCCCCCTCGCGCGCTCGCATCTTCATCAGCATCAAGCGCGCGGCGATGAGCACGATCAGAGTCAGCACGAAGAGAACCAACCCCAGCGCGAGGAGCGACGACGTATAGAGCGGCGTGACGGCCTGGGTAAACTCATTGGCTAGCGTGGACGAGTTGGTGTTCCCTGCCATGAACAGCGACAGGTGAACATCGTGGGCGTTTCCAATGACGAAGGTGACGGCCATGGTCTCGCCCAAAGCCCGACCAAGGCCGAGCATGATGCCTCCGATCACGCCGACGCGTGTGTACGGCAACACCACTCGCCACACCACCTCCCAGGTCGTGCAGCCGAGCGCGTAGGCCGATTCTCGCAGAGTGGCCGGCACCGTCTCGAACACATCGCGCATGACCGCCGCCATGAATGGAATGATCATGATGGCCAAGATGAGTCCAGCCGTGAGCATACCGATGCCCATGGGCGGGCCCGCAAAAAGCAAGCCTAGAATTGGCCACGACCCGAGATGGTTCGTGAGCCAGGGCTGCAGGTGTGCTGCGAAGACCGGCGCGAACACGAACAGTCCCCACATCCCGTAAATGATGCTGGGGATGGCCGCCAGCAGTTCGATGGCCACGCCGATGGGTCGCTTCAGCCAGCGTGGCGCGAGCTCGGTGATCACCAAAGCGATGCCGAAGCTCACCGGAACACCCACCAGCAGCGCGATCANNTTCCATTCCTTGCTGGCCAGGAACTTCAGCCCGAAAAGCTTCAGCGCCGGCCACGAACCCGCGAGGAGCGTGACCAGTATGCCGAAGACGGACAACAACACCAGCGCCGCGAAGAACCCGGTTAGCCCCCGAAAAAACCGATCGCCCAGTGAGCGAGAACGAACTCCGACGCTCGATAGGCCAGGAGCGTCGGGAGACTCGCTTTCCCTCTCTTGTTTGGCCGCGCCGAGTGAGCTCACGACGGCCTTTCCGGGTGTCTACTTCCCCGCTTGCTTGTTGGCCGGCCAGAGCTTCTGACCGCCAGAGTCCTTCAGATCCTTTTCCCAAGTCTTCTCGACCTGCTCCACCACGCTGGTCGGCATGGGGATGTAGCCCAGCTCTTTCGCGGCCGCTCCGCCGTTGCGGTAGCCCCAGTCGAAGAAGCGCAGCACCGCACGACCGGTATCCGCATCTTTCTGCTGGCGATGAACCAATACGAAGGAGGCGCCCGTGATGGGCCACGAAGCAGCGCCCACCTGATCCGTGAGAACCATGTAGAAGCCGCGCGCATGCGTCCAGTCGGCACCTTTGGCGGCCGCCTGAACGCTGTCGTCCGTAGGGTCGACGAAATTGCCGTCGTGGTTCTTCAACTTGGCGTGGGCCATATGATTCTGAGTCGCGTAGGCGGATTCGACATAGCCAATCGCACCGCCTATCCGCTGGACGTAAGAGGCCACGCCCTGGTTTCCCTTGCCGCCCACGCCCGTCGGCCACGCCACCGATTTGTCGCCGCCAACCGTCTTGGACCAGTCGGCGCTGACCTTGGAAAGATAGTTGGTGAAGATCCAGGTCGTACCCGAGCCGTCCGAACGGTGCACGACGGTCACGGCCGTATCGGGAAGCTTGAGGCCGGGGTTGCTCTGCACCAAGCGCGGGTCGTTCCACTTCTTGATCTTGCCCAGGAAAATGTCGGCCAGTAGGTCCGCCGTCAGCTTCAGCTCGCCGGCCTTGATGCCCGCAATGTTGATCACAGGCACCACCCCACCCATGACCACCGGGAACTGAAGCAGGCCGGCCTTGTCCAACTCCTCGGGTTTGAGGGGCGCATCAGAGGCGCCGAAATCAACTGTCCCTTCGGTGATCTGTTTGATGCCGCCACCCGACCCGATAGCCTGGTAGTTCAGCTTGACGTGCGTCTCCTTCGCGTAAGTGTCGGCCCACTTCGAGTAGACGGGATATGGGAACGTCGCGCCGGCACCTGAAATGCTGTTCGCGTCGCCCGCGAAGGCGACTTTCCCTGTTAGCGTCAAGCCGACAGCGGCGACGACCAGTCTTCGGAACCTTCGGTCGATCATGTGCATGCGGCTGCCCCTTCTTGTGTTTTGATTTGCGAGGTGGGAGATGTCCTCACCTCTGCAAGCCGAGTTTGGTTTCACGATCTTCAAGCGCGTGTGTCAACTGCGTGACAAATGTCCGACGCACCGACCGTCTCGCGGGGGTGGCGCAAGGCTCGCGGAGTAGTTCAGCCTAGGCGCATGTTGTCGACAAGTCTCGTCGGCCTATGCATCATGGACCTCGACCAGCACGAGAATGGAAAGGCACTCGTCATGACAGGGA
>PMZX01000509.1 GCA_003170035.1 Myxococcales bacterium
GCGCGGCCGGGTCAGTTGCCGACTACCTTGAGCATCACCACGCCGTGGGAGGGAACTGAGGCCGCGTACTGGGTGGCGGTGGGACCGAGATCCGTGTGCGACCAGAGGTCGCGCACAGTGGCGGACGTAGCGGTCATCCCGAGGCTAGCCCAGGTCACGGTGATGCTGGCGCTGGCTGTGGTCCGATTGAACAGGACCACGGCGTAGGTCTGGTTGCCCGAGAGTTTCTTCGACCAGACTTCCAGTGTCGTACTGGTGCTGATGGGCTTGCCTTGGATGCCGAGTAGATCCTGGTCCACGGCAATGACGTCGGCATTGGTCAGGATATTCTTGGTCGCTGCGGACATGCTCCTGATATCGTTGCCCGCAATCAGGGGCGCGGCCATGATCGCCCACAGGCTGAAGTGCGACTGGTATTCCGTGTCCGTCATACCGCCGTTGCCCACTTCGAGCATGTCAGGATCATTCCAGTGCCCTGGCCCGGCGTACTGGGCGAGCCCAGGTGAACCATAGGAGGCACCACTGTATCGACCCGACCACCCGCCATTGTTGTTGATCAGCGCGATCACACTGTGGCTGTCAGTGTCCCAGGTGTCCGTGATGTCAGTGCCGGTCCGCCATAGCTGACCGGTGGTTGGCTCCCAGTTGTAGAACCACCAGGCGCAGATGCTGAATACGATGGGGCGTCCCGTCGCCTTCAGGGCATTCGCCATGTTGGTGTAGTCCGTCTGCATGTTTGAACCAGCCGCGGTGTTGCAGTTGTCGTACTTCAGGTAGTCGACCCCCCAGGACGCGTAGCTCTGCGCATCCTTCGTCTCGTAGCTGTAGGAACCCGGGACGCCGGCACAAGTCTTGGTGCCGCGGTCGGAGTACAGGCCCAGTTTCAGGCCTTTGCTGTGCACGTAGTCAGCAAGTGCTTTCATTCCGTTCGGGAACTTGCTGGCGTTGGGCACGATGTTGCCGCTCGCGTCCCGGCTCGACTGCCACATGTCATCAATGTTGATGTACTGGTAGCCCACAGCCTGCATACCGCTCGAAACCATTGCGTCCGCGATTCCTCTCACCAAGGTGTCCGTGACGCCGCCGCCGAACTTGTTCCAGCTATTCCAGCCCATGGGAGGCGTGGCCGCGAGGATGCCGCTCGCTGTCGTACCTGCCGAGGCCGTGGTGCCTCCGCTCACGCCTCCGGCCGAGGTCGTACCACCAAGGACTGTGCCGCCGCTCGCCCCACCGGTAGCGCCGCCCGCGGCCCTGCCGCCGGTCGCACCACCGTCGGTCACGCTGCCGCCGCTCGCCCTGCCACCGGCGCTCGTGCCGCCAGTCGCACTCCCGCCGGTCACGCTACCGCCGCTCGTCCTGCCACCAGTGCTCGTGCTGCTGGTCGTACCGCCGCCGGTCGCGCTGCCGCCGGTCGCGCTGCCGCCTGTCGCGTTGCCACCGGTCACGCTGCCGCCGGTCGCGCCGCCGCCCGTGGCCGCGCCGCCGGTACTGGAGAAGCCACCGGCACTGGCGCCGCCGGTTGTCTGAGGAGTGCCACCGCTGGCAGAGCCGCCGGTAGCGCTTCCGGCCGTGGCACTGGCGCTGGTCACCTGAGTCGTGCCTGCGCTGCCGCTGGTCGTGGCACCGCCTGTGGCACTGCCACCCGTTGCCTGAGAAGTTCCACCAGGAGCACTCCCGCCGGTCACAGCACTAGTCGTGGCGCTGCCGCCGGTGGTCTGAACGCCGCCCGTGCCGCCATCGGTCGACGTGCCGTTCGAGCACCCCAGCGCCAGCACAGCGCTGGCCAGGAAGGCAAGCGGCACTCGCCGCCACAGGGATTCCGGCCTGCGCGAGCCACCACCCTGACGACGCTGGGGGATCCTGCCTTGGTACAGTTTCATTTGTTGTCCGTTCTGTGTTGCTGGTGGGTGCTGCTGCGGGTCAGCTCGCCAGGAGCGCTGGCCCACTTGCGAATTGTGCGCCGACGTTTTCCAACTACTGGAACAGCTTTCTTGGTTGCAGAGCGGCAAGCCGGCCGAACTGACTCTGGCTGGCAGTTCTGCCATCATTCTCCTATGGCCCTGGACGGCCAAAAGCTTCAAGGGAATCTGGCCGGTCTGTCTGACATCGAGCGTTGCGTGGGGGCTCCATGCCTCGACTGTCGGATTTGAGGTGCCTGGACGGGCTTCCAGCCGCCCTTCGGGCGAGCCTTGGCTAGTTCGTGGCTGCTGTCTCGCCTATCAGTACGCCGACGTCGGAAGCAATCGTGCTCTTGTCGCTGTCCGTGCCCGAGAACCTGAAGCCGGCACGTCCCACGAAATTGGGATTGGGCACGAAGTGGGCCGTCTTGCCATCCGCCGCCACGGACACGGTGCCGTTGACCGCGGACGAGACCGTGTAGACCGCGCCCGCCTTGAGTCCCGATGTGAAGCGAGCCATGTCCACATCCAGGGAGGCACCCTTGGCCACAACCCCGTGAGGAATGGCAAGCCACTGCAGATAGTCTTCCAGCCAGGTGTAGCCGATGTTCCCGGGCACGTAGGCATAGACGCAAGGCACCAGCCCGTTGTGGTCGTCGAGGTTCGGATTGAGGCCCACTGCCTTCTCCCAGTAGTCAGGCATGCCGTCCTTGTCTGTGTCGGTCGGTGCCGGCGTTGAAGCCAGCGTGCCAAGGCCGCCGTTGCCCAACCCGTTGGCGTCAATTTGTTGGTAGTTGAGGTGCCTGTGTTTCTGGGTGACCACGTCGTCGATCAGAAGCGCATCGACCTCATCGCGCAACGGCTTCTGCGATTTTACGTCAAGACGCAGCGGCCCCGCATTCGAAATGACCTTCTTGTAGGCGGTCAGGTGGTCGTCCTGCGTGACGGGTACTCCGACGACCGGATTGCTGGCGCTCACCGGCTGGAAGTTCGCGGTGAGCGGGAATGGTGCGGTCATCTTTTCGTAGCTGCCCGATGCCATGGCGTAGTCCGTGCTGGTTACGTCGAGCACGCCATTGATGTTGCCGTCGAGAGCGCAGTCTTCCATGAACAGGTGGAAATTTGGATTCCCGTTGCTGTCCAGGTTTGCGCTCTCCAGGGCGTCAGTCTTGGAGGTGCCGGAGACGAAGTAGCTGCCACGCACGTTGGACCGCCAGTTTGCGGGCGTGCTCGAATCTCCCATGATGAAACCGATGTCCCAATCGAAGGTCACGTTGTTGATCCAATCCAGCAGCGTCGCACGGACTTTGGGATTGCGGGTGTGATTGTGCGCCCACAGTGAGTGGTGAGACGTGACTTTGCCCTGATCCCACAAGCCGCCGCAGGAGTGGGTTTCCAGCCCCCACGCATTGATCGAATACTGATAGGTCATGTTTTCGGGCGGCGTACCAAAGCTGGACATGTTCTCGTCGTGGCTGAACATCATGTCGCAATGGTCCCAGATGAAATTGACAGCCTTGCTGTCCATGTCCACTGAGTCGGCACTGTAGCCATCGCGGAACCGCATGTGGCGAATGATGACATCGCCCACCGAAAGCCAGAACGTGCCGTCCTTGAGCGCGAACCCATCCCCCGGAGCGGTCTGGCCGGCAACGGTGAACGGCCCCTTCGAGGCGGTCAAGACTCCAGAAATGCTGGCATAGCCGCTCACATCGAAAACGATGGTGCGGCCGGTGGCAGGGACGTTCTCGATGCCGTAGGCGAAAGAACCCGCGCCGCTGGCTGCCAGGTTGGTGACGTGGTACACGTCNNCCGCCGCGGCCTCCCTTGGCGAACGCGCCGAACCCTTCTGCCCCTGGAAAGGCCGGCAGGGACTTCGAGCCGGGGGTTCCGCACGTGATGGGATCGCCGGCTCCACCTGTGCCGGCTCCGCCTGCGCCAGCACCACCCGCGCCGGAGCCTCCGGCCGCGATGCCACCGGAACCGGCACCGCCTGCCGCGCTGCCGCCCGAAGCGGTTCCTCCGGCAGCGCTGCCACCTGAGCCGGTTCCGCCTGTTCCAGCACGCCCGCCCGAAGCGGTTCCCCCGGCGGCGCTGCCACCTGAACCGGTTCCGCCTGTTCCAGCACGCCCACCCGAGCCGGCACCACCTGTTGCGCTGCCGCCCGAACCGGCACCACCTGTTGCGGTGCCACCAGAGGCGGCTCCGCCTGTCGCGATGCCACCCGTGGCAACTCCGCCCGTGGCGGCCCCGCCGGTATTGGATCCGCCGACTGCAGAACCACCGGCGCCGGCCCCGGCTGCCCCAAGCCCACCCGCACCGGCACCTCCGCTGGTCCCGACGGCGCCGGCAGCAGCTCCGCCAGAGGTGGTTCCGGCTCCGCCACTGGCAGTTCCTCCGGAGACGATTGGGCTGCCGGCCGCGGCATCATTCGCGCTGGCGCCTCCGTTCGAGACGCTCCCGGCGGTTCCGCCAGTGCCTTGTGCTGTGCCGCCACCCTTGCCAGTCGATCCTCCGGTGCCGGGGACGGTGGAGCCAGTGCCGCCGGAACTGCAAGCCGAAAGGCTGAAAAACAGGATCAGAAGACCAATGCGAGACCGAGGTGAACTCAACAACATGACGGTTCTCCCGGGAGAAAGGGGGCCTCCTAGCCGGCGGCGCTAAACAGTTAATTGTACATTAGACGCCTCTACAAAGGCGATCTGTTGGACTCCGGTCCGGGTGGCGGCCGCATGGCATGCCCGCATGGCATGCCCGCACATGGCATGCCCGCACTTGACCCAGGGCACGCCATCGGCGACGCTGATGCCCCGATGACGGCGACGCGTGCTGCGGGCGTGCAGCGAGAAGATCTGGTCATCGACGCCCATCATCATTTCTGGCGCTACAGTCCGGCTGAATACGGCTGGATAGACGACGGCATGGCAGCGATCCGGCGGGACTTTCTACCCGCGGATCTAGAGCGCGAGATGGGAGCAGCGGGTGTCGACGCGGTTGTGAGTGTGCAGGCCCGCCAGAGCATCGAGGAGACGCGCTGGTTGCTCGCTCTCGCCGCGCAGAACCCTTTCATTGCGGGCGTGGTGGGCTGGGTACCGCTGGTCTCGCCGTCGGTGGTTGCCGATCTCGCGCAGTTCGCGAGCCATCGCAAGCTGGTTGCGATCCGCCACGTGCTGCAGGACGAGCCCGACCCGCTCTTCATGCTGCGCGCCGATTTCCAGGCGGGAATCCGGGCGTTGCGGGCGTTCAACCTCACCTACGACATCCTGATCTTCGATCGGCATCTGCCCCAGGCGATCGAACTGGTGGACCAGCATCCCAACCAGCCATTCGTGATCGACCACATGGCCAAGCCTTCGATCAAGCAGCGGACCATCGAGCCCTGGGCACGCGGCATGCGCGAGTTGGCGCGGCGGCCCCATGTCTGCTGCAAGCTGTCCGGCATGGTCACCGAGATTGGCCGCCCACACTGGACCATCACGGACCTGCGCCCCTACGTCGACGTCGTGTTGGAGGCGTTCGGACCTGACCGTGTGCTCTTCGGCAGCGACTGGCCGGTGTGCCTGGTCGCCTGTGGATACGCGCGCTGGCTGGAGATCGTGCAGGAACTCATCGTGCCCTTGTCGCCCAGCGAGAGGGCTGCCATTCTCGGTGGGAACGCCCGGCGCGTTTACCGACTGGGGGAGGCACGTCCATGAAATCGCTCTTCATCACGGCACCAGGCACGACCGAGATGCGTGAGGTCGCACGGCCCGAGCCCGGACGGGGCGAGGTGCGGGTTCGCGTGCGCTATCTCGGATACTGTGGCTCCGACCTCAACACCTTCCGCGGGCTCAATCCCCTGGTGAGCTATCCGCGTGTGCCGGGTCACGAGCTTGCCGGCGTGATCGATGCAGTCGGCCCCGAGGTTGCCGAAGGCTTCGTTGTGGGTACTCCGGTGATGGTAGTCCCCTACACCAACTGTGGCGAGTGTTCCGCGTGCCGCAAAGAACGCCCGAATGCCTGTCGCAACAATCAGACCCTCGGGGTCCAGCGCGACGGCGCCCTGGCGGAAGAGGTGGTGGTTCCCGCAAGCAAGCTGCTTACGTCGAAACGACTGTCGTTGCGCGAGATGGTCCTGGTCGAGCCGCTGTCAGTGGGCTGGCACGCCGCCCGGCGCGGGCGGGCAGCCGCGGGCGACACGGTGGTGGTGTTCGGCTGTGGCATGGTCGGCCTGGGCGCGATCGCGTCTGCAGCCTCGGCAGGGGCGCGCGTCGTCGCCGTGGATGTCGATGAGGGCAAGCTCGGCATCGGGCGCGCCGCGGGCGCCGCCGAGACCATCAACTCGAAGACCGATGATCTGCACCGACAGTTGCAGGCGCTGACCGAGGAGCGCGGTCCCGATCTGCTCATCGAGGGCGTGGGGTTGCCCGAAACCTTCCGCGCCTGCGTCGAGGAAGCGTGCTTCGCCGGGCGCGTGGTCTACGTCGGCTACGCCAAGGAGTCGGTGGAATACGCGACCAAGTACTTCGTGATGAAGGAGATCGACATCATGGGCTCGCGCAATGCGACTCC
>PMZX01000496.1 GCA_003170035.1 Myxococcales bacterium
TTCACGTTGACAAGTTCCGCCGCACGCCCACCGCCTCTGGCCGCAGGCGGCGGCGAGGACTGGCTGAACTGATCGAGACTGAACTGATCGAGACTGAACTGATCGAGACTACCTTGGCGGGAACCCGATGGGGTAGACTGCGCCCTGTGGTCGAGACACGCCTTTGCCGACACGCCGACGGTGCCAGGACGCGCAGAACGCAGCCCGCAAGGGTGGGCTCACGGCCACAGGTGCGCGGTGCCGCGTCGTGCTGTAGAGGTTCTCGGACGCCCCCCCTTCGAATCGCTTAGGCACCAGGCCCACCAGATGCGATCATCGCGATGAGAAATTGGAGCGTGGCCGGCAGAATTGGTCGCCACTTTTCGCGCGCTCAGGCCCGCAGATTCAAGCTATGTGTCCCCACGAATTCATGCCAGAATTCCCGCGATCTATTTCCGGACACCAAGGGTGAAGGAAAATGGCACCTAGAATGACTATCCACTGGAGACCCCGCTAATCAGAACTCGCGGGGAAAAGGAGTTGTCATGACCTTCAGCCGCACCATCCGCCTCTTTGTCAGCTCAACCTTCAGAGACCTCAAGGCCGAGCGCGATGCGTTGCAGTGCGAGGTCTTTCCGCGCCTCAAACAGCTTTGCCTGTCCAAGGGGCTGCGCTTCCAGGCGATTGACCTCCGCTGGGGGATCAGCGAGGAAGCCGGGCGCGACAACAAGACTATGCGGATCTGCCTGCGCGAACTGTGCCGCTGCCAGCAGGACCGCCCCAAGCCCAACTTCCTCATCCTGCTGGGCGACCGCTATGGCTGGCGGCCCTTACCCGAGATCATCCCGGCGGCGCTGTTCGAGAAACTGGCCGCGGCACTACAAGCAACCCATCCCAACGCGGCCCAGCTTCTCCAGAAGTGGTATCTCCTCGACAAAAACGCCGTGCCGCCCGTCGCCGAACTTCAGCCCCGCGGTGATGACGCAAGCTGGCCCGAGCAAGTCGAGACGCCGCTCCTCGGTGCGTTGGAACAGGCGGCGCAGACGCTAGGGTTGGATCTGGAAAAGGAAGGCGTGACCATCGGCGCTTCGGCGACCGAGCAGGAGATCATCGAGGGTGCGCTGAAGATCCCCGACGCCGCCACGCACGTGCGCGCCTTCTTCCGCACCATCGACGACTTGCCGAACAACCCGCCGCTCAAGGATTACGTGGACCTCGGCTCCGACGGACATCGAGACACACTGGCCGCAGAACGGCTCGCCGCTTTGAAGGATCGGATCCATCACCACATCGGCGACAGAAGCGTGTGCCGTTACCGCGTTCCCTGGCGCGGCGACGGAATCAGCGCCGACGATCTGAAGGAGTTTTGCATACAAGCATGGAAGCAGTTGAGCGAAGTCGTGACCCAGCAAATCGACGCGCTCAAAGCGGTGCCGTCTGAACTATTGGAGGAGCAGGCGCACCAGGATTTCGGCAAGGAACGCTGCCGCCGTTTTGTGGGACGCGGTGAATCGTTGAAGCGCATCGCTGTTTACTTGCGCCAAGGATCGGACAAACCATTGGCCGTGATTGGCCCTTCCGGTTCGGGTAAGTCAGCCGTGATGGCTAAAGCGGTGCAAGCGGCCGGTCAGGAGAATTCCAAGGCCCAGATCATCGCCCGCTACATCGGCATCACGCCGGAATCTTCCGATTTCATACAAATGCTCCGCAACCTGGTCGCCGAAATCCGCCGGCGCTATCCGGTGCCTGTGGCAAAGGATGCCGGCTCCGGTGAAGATGGCAAAGCGAAGCCCGGCGATGCCGAAATCCCCTTCGAATGCGACCCGTTAATCGACGCGTTTCACGAAGCCTTGCAGCGGCCAACTGCCGACCAGCCGCTATGGATCTTCCTCGATGCTCTCGATCAGTTGACGGCAAGTCATCAGGCATACGCTCTGGCGTGGCTACCCGGAAAACTCTCTGAACACGTCCGCCTCGTCGTCTCCGCTGCGTTGCCGAAAGCGACTGTAGCTGGGGTCGCTGAACCCGAATCAACTGCGAGCAGCGATCGCAACTCCACCGACCCTCGTCCCGCGATCATTGCCGCGCTTACCTCACGGCTGGAAACTGCTCAGCGCGTTATGCTGGCTCCACTGAGCATCGCGAACGGCGAGCAGATGCTGACGAACTGGCTGGATGATGTCCATCGCACACTCCAAGAACCGCAGCGCAGGACCATCATCAAAACCTTTCAAGTCGAAGGCAGTCCACTCTGGCTCCACACGGCCACGAATGAAGCGATGCATCTTGCCTCATGGCAGCCCGCGCCCTCGTTCGCGCCCACGACGCCGGAGTTGCTGGGACAGGTTCTGGATCGCCTATCGAAGGGAGAAGAACACGGCGAGAAGCTCGTCTCCCACACCTTGAGTTACCTCGCCTGCGCCCGGCACGGCTTGGCCGAGGACGAGATCCTCGACATTCTGAGTGCCGACAAAGAAGTCATGGCTGATTTCCGGCGACGTTCACCAGACTCGCCTAAGACGGATTGCCTCCCGGTATCGGTATGGGTGCGGCTGCATGGCGACCTCGCCTTCTACCTCGCCGAACACCAAGCCCAAGGAGTCAGCCTGCTCGGTTTTTACCACCGAAGTTTTCTAGAGGTCGTGATAGCGTCTTGCCTAGCTGCTAGTGAAATTCGTCTGACGCGGTACGGAACCCTTGCGACCTACTTCGGTGCCCAGCCGCTCCTTTTCCACCGCGCCGCAGGCATCAGCTACAACCTTCGAAAACTCTACGAGCTGCCGTATCAGCGGACGATGGCCGCGACTTGGGACGCTCTCGAAGCCGTGCTGACGGATATTGATTTCATCGAAGCCAAGAGCCGCGCCGGAATGTTGTTCGATCTCACAAGCGACTACATCTGCGCCGAGTCGGTTTGGCCGGGACAGGAGGAAGAGAGGCAGAAGGAGCGGAAACGCGAGCAAAGGGTGAAGAAGTACGTGGATGCGCTGATCGCGTACAGCCTGGCTCACACCACACAGCGCGAGGGACGGGATGTCAAGATTCCGCCGCTGCCCGAGCCGCCGCCTTCGGTCACATGGACGAGCAAGCCGGAAGTCACGGATGCCGGGCGCGAATGGACACCGCTGGAGCGTGTGAAGATATGGAGCCAGTTCGTTGGCACGCATATCTGGCAACTCGCGAATGGGAAGGAATCTGTTTTTCAAATTGCGTGGAACAGCGCGGCATCTGGGCCGATTGCTGAGCGAGTCGCCGAAATAGAACGTGCGGGGAACGGCCCTACGGGAGAATGGCTCGGGCTGCGGAACCGGCCGACATTCACGCCGAAACCTGCTTGCCTGAAAGTGCTCGCAGGGCATACGGGCATAGTCAATGCCGTCTCCATCACCGCCGATGGCGGGCGGGTGGTCTCTGGGAGCGCGGACAGCACTGTTCGCGTGTGGGACCTAGCCACCGGCGAGTGCCTGAAATCGCTGGAAGGACATACGGAACCGGTCCACGCCGTCTCCATCACCCTCGACGGTCAGCGGGCGGTTTCGGGAAGCTTCGACACCACCCTTCGCGTATGGGAACTAGCGTCAGGAAAGTGCCTGAAAGAGCTGGTAGGACATACGGACTATGTAAATGCCGTCTCCATCACTCCCGATGGCGGGCGGGCGATCTCGGGAGGCGGGGGGCAGCGCAAGGACAATACTCTTCGCGTGTGGGACTTAGCGACTGGTGAGTGCTTGCATGTGCTGGCAGGGCATACAGGTGAAGTCCACGCCGTCTCTATCGCTCCCGACGGCAGGCGCGCGGCATCAGGAAGCCGGGATGAAACTCTTCGCGTGTGGGACCTGGCAACTGGCGAGTGCCTTCGAGTGCTGGCAGGGCATACAGGCGAAGTCTACGCCGTCTCTATCACTCCCTACGGCAGGCGCGCGGTCTCAGGAAGCTTTGACCATACTCTCCGTGTGTGGGACCTAGAGACCGGTGAATGTCTGAACGTGCTTAAAGGGCATACGAGCGGAATCCTTGCCGTTTCCGTCACCGCCGATGGGGGGTGGGCAATATCAGGAAGCTATGACAGGACTCTTCGTGTGTGGGACCTGGCGACCGGCGAGTGCTTGAAAACGCTGGAAGGTCATACGTACTATGTCCAAGCCGTTTCCATCACCCCCGACAGCCGGTGGGCGGTCTCTGGGAGTTGGGACAAGACCATTCGGGTGTGGGACTTGGTAAACAGCGAGTGCTTGCACGTTCTGGACGTGCATACGCGCGATGTCCACGCCGTCTCCATCACCCCCGACGGCAGGCGGGCAGTCTCAGGAAGCGCGGACAACACCCTTCGGGTGTGGGACCTAGCGATCGGCAGGTGCCTACAGGTGTTGGAAGGACATACTAGCGGGGTCAATGCCGTCTCCATCACCCCCGACGGTCGGCAGGCGGTCTCGGGGAGCAATGATAGCACTCTTCGCGTGTGGGACCTGGCGACCGGCGAGTGCCTGAAAGTCTTGGAAGGACATACCAACGGGGTCAATGCCGTCTCCATCACCCCCGACGGTCGGCAGGCGGTCTCTGGAAGCGGAGAGTATAAAACCTCTGAAGATATCCGCGTGTGGAACTTGGTGACCGGGAAGTGCCTGCACGTGATGAAGGGACATGCGCGCCCAATCGCTGGCGTCTTCATCACGCCTGACGGCGAGCGGGCGGTTTCGATGGGCCATGATTTTACTCCCCGCGCGTGGGACTTAGCGACCGGGAAGTGCCTGCACGTGCTGGAAGGGCACACGAGCTATGTCTACGCCGTCTCCATCACCCCCGACGGCAAGCGGGTAGTCTCAGGAAGCGCGGACAACACCATTCGGATGTGGGACTTGGCGACCGGAAAGTGCCTGCACGTGCTGGAAGGCCATACCAAGAGGATCGATGCCCTCTCCATCACTCCTGACGGCAGGCGGGCAGACTCGGGGGAGGGGGTATTCACTAGTGGAACTCTTCGCGTGTGGGACTTGGCGACCGGAAAGTGTTTGCACGTATTGGAAGGGCATAGGGGTCCGATCCAAACCCTCTCCATCACTTCTGACGGCAGGCGGGCGGTCTCAGGAAGCTATGACAGGACTCTTCGCGTGTGGGACCTGGCGACCGGCGACTGTATCATGGTGTGTGCAACGGAAAGTGCGGTCACCTGTTTGGCAGTTTACAGTACCAGTTTAGTAGTCGGCGAGGAGAGCGGCCGTGTCGATATCGTAACTATTGAGAACGGCTGTATGGATAGACCAATCATCACAGCGGTGCGGCTCAAGCTCCTTGAGCAAAAATCGTGGGACACCTACCTCACCGCCCTCTGCGACGCTTGCGGCCGGCGTTTCCAGATCCCCGTCGCCATTCTCGACACCATCGCCGCCATCACCCGCAACGTCCACCTTGACCCGGACGACTCCCCTTCCCTGAAGCTGCCCGCCGAGGCGTCGGACGAGCCGCGGCTGCTTAGCGAGTGCCCGCTCTGCCACCAGCCGATCAAGTTCAACCCATTTGTGGTCGACAATCGGCCTCGATCAAAGGGGGACGTCCATTAGGAAATAGGTTGCCACTTCCCTCTTTCCTCTATTGGGATAGTTTGGACGTGTAGGTGAATGTAGTTTACGTAAGATCTGTTATCAGCCATTTTGCAGATGCGATCCGGTGAAGGCAAAATGGCGCTTGAAACGACTATGCTCCAACGAGAACACGACCAGGGTTCGCGACGTGTACATCAATCAGACTCAGTGAGCGCCTTTTCAGGTGCGCGGGCCTCCGAGGTGGGACAACCAGCGAATCACGGTCGCCGGTTCACTTGCAACGCGGAGTCGAGGTTCCCGTGTCACACTTGGCTACGGTCGCCGGCGCACAGGAATCAACCTCGCCTTCAGACGCCAAGCAAGCCTGGGAAGAGCATGTGCAGCTCGGTGCCGTGTAGTCGCGGCAGCAATGTTGCCCAGCAACCACAGGACAGGTTGGCACTGGGGTGTAGCTATCATACTCAAGACCGAACGAGATAACGTTGGCACACATGCAATCCTGCGACGAGGGATCGCTCTTGCAGACATAGGCTTTGCACGTACAGAAGACCGTGCCCTGGCAGCACAGCCCCTGCTCATCGGCGCCCGTTACCACCGAGTTCGTGTCACAGGTCGCGACGTTGTTAACTTGCGGCTGGGCCTGGGTGCAGGAACAACCGTCCAGGAGTTGCTGGCAGGTGAGTTGGATCCCGCTGGTATCGGCCGCCTTTGCGACGTCGGCTGCCATCGTGGCATCGGCTGGCTTTGCCGAGGCCCCGGTGTCCTGGCCCACCGGGGATTGGGTACTGCTGTCTTCACCCTGTGGCTTGTTTCCGCTGCCCGAACCGCAGGCCGAACCCGCCAGAGCGACAACCAGGCACCAGAGCGAGTCCAGGTGACTGTGGCCGGAGTGGTCTCGATGCATGGTCACATCCTAGATCACGGGACGCGTTCGCTGCAATTCCGGTCTGCCGGGTTGTCCGTCGGCCGGATTGCAAGAGGCATGATACCAACGAGAACCAGGGCTCGCCACGCGGGCAACATCCGGGCTCAATGAGCGGCTCCCGAGGCGCACGGGCCTTCGATGCAAGATAGTTGGGCTATCCATGCATCCCCGCAAGACGGTCCGTGGCCGTTGCCCGGATCGGGAAGCAATGGGCACGACTGGGGGCTATCTGCCCCGAAGATGCGCGAAACCGTAACCGGCGGTAGCTGGTCCGGCCTCGGTGCCGCAAAGACATCCGAAGAGGGCCCACCGCGTCCACTATTCTGGAGCGCCAGCAGCCAGGTTCCTGAACAACCAGTCGTTGACGCCGCGCGTTCCGAAAAGGTTATGATGTCCAGTTCTTCACCTGCTGATATCCCCCCACCGTACCCAGGTGAGAACGGGCCAAGATCATATGACGCACCCAAGGACCAGCCCGGTGGCGGCGCGCACTCCCCGCTGTAGAGCCAACATCCAGTGTCGCCCATTGAGATCCCATAGCGCTTGCGCCCCACAGTGAACTCGATGATGGAGCCCACCCCGAGCCCGTCAAGTGAACCGCACGATAGACCTTCACCGACCACCAGCGGTGGATGTCCACCATAAAGAGCCAACGTGCTGTTTGCGTCGTATCGTTCCAAGAGCTGCGCCGAGAAGCTGTTCCCCGGCTTGCCGGCGTTCACACAAGGATCACGATACGGTCTGGTACAACCGGTGGCAACAAGACACAAGGCGGCCAATGTCAGCCTAGGCATCAATTGCAAGTACCATCAATGGAAGCACCACCGGGCAGCTGGAGAGTCGCCGCGTCATGCACGACAGGCGACGACTCTCCATAACACTCTAGCGTCAGCAGGGCCACCGCGATGCTTGGCGTGGCATGGCCCCACGACCAATTGCCCCAGAACAGGCTTGCTCGAAGCGTCTGCAGCACCTCGTCTCGCACCCTAGTATATTATTATGCCCGAGCACGTTCCGTTGGTCGGGTCCACGTATTCCCCCAAGGGACAGGTCATGCCGCAGAAGTTTCCTTGCGGGCTGTACGACGGACACTGGTCGTTGGCCTGGTGCAGGAGATAGACGCGGCAGACATCGCACGCTGAATACCCCGCATCTGTCATGGTCTGGCTCAGGCCCTGGAAGAACGTGTCTTCCTCCAACAGCGCATTCGCTCCCTCAAGTGCCAACCAGTTGCGCACAACCTTTGGAAGCGCAGACCCTGGAAGCGCCACGCCTTCCTCGGGCACGGGCGGGTTGAATAGTGTAAGTACTTGAGCAGGGTTGATCTGGTTGAGGTGCGTCGAGCCATTGGAGTCGACCTGCCCGGAAGCCGATTTCGCCCACGCGCCGCAGTTGCCCGGCACGTCTACCGTTGACGAGTCTGCCATCGAGTTACCATCAAATGCGTCATGCAGAATGCTTGCAACGCGTGCGATCTGTTTCGTGTAGCCATCCCAACTGGAAACGTCCGTCTGGAGCTTCTGTACGCTCGTGCCTGCAATGAGGCCGCTTCCCCCAAAGTTGTCCTCGACCGAGCGCGTGCCGTTGCACCAGTTCATCTTGTCGTGCCAGGTGGATGTACCGGTGCCGAATGATGCTTCCGGGTGGAAGTAGTTCGTCCCCCCCGCGACCTGCGCCGCGAAGAAGTCTGCCCAGGCCTCGTTGATATACGCATCGGCGTCGTTGCTCATGTCGAGCTTCAGTATCTGCTTGCCAACCGTGGTGAGCATAGGCATTTCAAGCGCCATTTTGCTTTCACCGAATCGCATCTGCAAAATGGCTGAGAACAGATCTTACGTCAACTACGTCAACCTACACCCCAAAACTATCCCTATACCCGCGAACGCGCTTGCGTCGATTTCGCGGATCGATATTCTACGCGGCGTTAGGAAGTCCGGTCGCCCGCGTCCGCGGGACAGCCAGGTGGTCATTGCCGACCGTTCATTTCATCCGACGGGAGTTCGCCATGCGTTCTGTGAGGACAGTCGAAGCATTGTTCGTGGTGGCCACGCTCTTTGCGTTGCAGACAACCTCGTGCTCTTCGAAGAGTGGTGGTTCCGGCGGTGGTAGCGGCGGGCAGGGAGGCAAGGGCGGGGCCACGACCGGCAACGGCGGTTCGTCCGCGAGCGGCGGCGCGACGAGCAGCGGCGGTCAGGTCGGCTCGGGCGGCACGACGATCACCCCTGCCTGCACGCCTTCGTGCACCAACAAAACCTGCGGAAGTGACGGTTGCGAGGGTACCTGCGGCGGCTGCCCACCCGCGCAGATGTGTGGCGCCAACGGCACCTGCCAAATCAAGAGCGGTTCGGGTATCCTCATCGATGCGAGCGCTCAGCTCACGCCGATTTCGCCGGATATCTACGGAATTGGATTCGCGGACGATGAGTCGGCCAAGGTCACCACGCTCAATCGCTCGGGGGGGGACTCGGCTGAGACCTACAACTGGCAGAAGGACATCACGGGCAAGGCTGCATGGTGGAACTGCGCGAACTACGCGGGAGGGGGAAGCCCCAGCGATGCGGACAAGTTCGTGCAAGCCAACAAGTCCAAGAACCTGAACACGCTGATGACGATTCCGATCACGGGCTGGGTCGCGAACGTTGCCACGTCGTCGGACAGCACCTCCAGCTCGCTCCTCGGTCAGCCCCTCAGCTTCTGCAACTATCCCCAGAAGGCCGACGGCACGCTGGTCCCGTCGCTGACCTGCTGCCAAGCGATCAACACGCAGGAATCCGTGCTCGTCGACAATGGTTCCAAGAACCTGGACACGAGCTTCATGGGCAACTGGGTCTCACATCTCGCGTCGACGTTCGGGACTGCAGCCAGCGGCGGCGTGAAATACTACCAGCTCGACAACGAACCCGACAACTGGCAGAACAACCGCCCGGACATCTACCCGACGTTGTATCCCCCGGGAACTGGCTGTATGGACTACGCAGTACCCATCACGTCCGGCAACGAGGCGGGCGTGTCGCCGAACGATGACATCATCAATCGCTCGATTGCGTATGCGGCGGCGGTCAAAGCTGCGGATCCGACGGCGCAGGTGCTGTTCTTGTCGGTCATGAATCCCGACGATCTCGTCAACCTGATGCAAACCGAATGCGGCGTGGGTACGTGGGATTCGAGCAAGAAGGTTCCCTATAGCGTCACGAATCCCTATGCCATGGCGATGATGGCGAAAGCAGCACAGTACGAAGCCGCCAACCACAAGAGGATTTTCGACTGTCTGGACACGCACTACCCGGCGGACGCGAACGACTTCTGGCAAAGGGACTCGTTGTCGCGTGTGCAAGGCTGGATTCGTGCGACGTACCTGGGCACGGGGATCTGCGTGAGCGAGTACAGCGTCTCGAACGACGCCACCGACCTTACCGCTACAACCCAGCAAGCCGACTTTCTTGGCACCTTCGGCGTGGTCGGCGTGCGACTTGCGGCGTACTGGGGCAGCCTGGTGGCGGACGACAAGACGACCCACAAGCCGGTGTACAACGCCTTCCTGATGTTCCGGAACTACGACGGCGCAGGCGGCAAGTTCGGCAGCGTATCGGTCGGTGCCCAGAGCGGCTATGCGAACGTCCACGCCTATGCGGCGACGGACTCCGCGACCAGCCCGACGAAGTTGTGGATCATGCTGGTCAACCGGGGGACCAGTGCGCAGAGCAACATGACGATCACGATCAACAACTTCACCGCTGCTTCGACCGCAAAGGCGTATCAATCCGTCAACGGCGCCGCGCCGGCGGCGGCTGCCGACGTGGCGATTTCGAACGGCTCGATCTCGGGGCTTTCGATCGCCGCAAACACGATCACGCTGATTGCGGCTGCGCGCTGAGAGGTGCGTACAGGTGCAGTCGGTTCAAGCGCCCGGGTATAGGGGACAGCTTGGGTGTGTAGGTTGATGTAGTTGACGTAAGATCTGTTCTCAGCCATTTTGCAGATGCGATCCGGTGAAGGCAAAATGGTGCTTGAAACGACTATGCTCCGCCGGTCAGTTGTTTCCGTTCGGGAAGAACGAATCGTCGTAGCTGAACTGGGTCAAGCGATCGAAGGTGATGGCGCCGAAAAGGTTGACCGCCACCGCCCAGATCAAGAGCACCTTCCACAGGACCGTGAGTCGGCGATTTCCCACCGAGAGCAGCATGATGAAGAAGACCATGTAGTCCAGGCTGAAACGGTAGCCGAACTGGATGTAGCCCGAATTCTGGTAGAGCAGCGAGGGCAGGGCAGTGAAGAGGATGGTGATCCACAGACCGCGCGCCAGCGGGCTGCGCTCGGCCGGCGCCACGGTGTAGGCCAGATTGGGCGAGGTCACCAGCAGGGACATGCCGTGCGCTCCGACCTTCACGTAGGGGTAGTTCGCGAGAAAACGCGGCAGCAGCACCAGCGCGCAGGCCAGGTTGCGCGACAGGAAGTGCAGATTGAAGAGGCCCCATTTCTGAATCCGGTCCTGCCACGCGATGTTCAGGTACTCGTGACCGAAGACGTAGAACTTGCCGAAGCGCAGGTAATTGTGGGTCAGCAGCGCGGCCAGGATCGCCCCGGCCGCCAGGGAAAAGCGCAAGAGCTTGCCCAGCAGGCCGGCCGGTAGGCCCTGTTTGGGCAACGAACGCAGGCGTCCCCAACCGCCAGTCACGCGCACGGTTTCGAAGAGGAAGAGCGGGAACATGAATCCGAGCGGCGTACGTGTGGCAAAGCCCAGGCCGAGGAACAGCCCGGCCAGGATGGGCCGCGACGCCTCGATCGCGGCCCAGGCGTAGCCGATCACGCAGGTCACGGCGATGACGTGGGCGGTGTACCAGACCTGACCCAGCACCGAGCTGTAGAAATGGACCGAGCCCGCTCCCAGCAGAACGGTCAGCCAGAGATCGTCGGCCACGCTGCGCTTGCTGTAGCCGCGACGTCGCAGGTTGCGCAGCAACAGGAAGAGCAACACCGGATTGAACGCCGCCCATATGACGGTGAAGAGCACGTCGTTGAACGCCAGATGCCAGATGGCCACGAAGGGCAGCATCAGCACGCCGGGCAGCGGTGGAAAAGAAACGTAGCGGATCCAGGAACGCGAGACGATCTCGTCCTTGTCCACGGTCAGCGACGGGCCGCGCAGGGGATAGAAACGATCGGTGGGGCCGGTGCCGTGAAACTGACCCTTGAGGGTGCGGCCATCCTTGAGGTGCAGAACCTCGACCCGCGCCCAGTCGTTTTCGTTGGGCGGGCTGGCGGCCAGGTCCAGGCGGCCATGCAGCCAGCCGTCGGCCAGGTAGGCGAAATGGTTGTAGGCGGAATGCTGGCGAAGCCGCCCGTCCGAGGCGCCCAGATACGCGCCCGCGAACACGAGGTAGATGAGGGCCAGCCCCCAGCGGCTGGAGAACAGACGTTCGACCCGAGTCATGGCGGCAACGGCTCCTGGCGCGGCGGAAGCGCCGCGCGCTGATAGACCACAACGAAAGGCACGCCCTCGTGGGCATACACCTGGGCTGGCCGGGTGGTCTGATAGGACTCCCAGTGCAAGTACTCATAGACCGCGAAATGCTTTTCCAAGATCACGACGCCAAGATCGGCCTGCGCCACCAGGGGCTCGCCCACGCCCACATCGCCAATCGCCACCGGCAGCCGGCCATCGCGAGCATACATGATGAGGGCGTCGTGAAGCACGTCATGCCAGTAGATGTGGTTGGAGGGGGGACGATGCGCCGTTATCCAGGGCAGGAGCGGCAGCACGGAATAGCCCCAGAATTGCCGGTTCATGCCCAGGGAAGCGCCGCCGGCGAAACCGCCGGCCAGAAGATTATAGTGGCCCAGACCATCGGGGTGCGAGCGCTGGGTCTCGGTCACCGCCGGCAGGCACAGCAGGACGACCAGGGCCGCGGGTAAGGCCTGGCGAAGGCGCGAAGGACGCACGAGAGATGTCGCCTGACGCGTGATCCAGGCCAGGCCCACGCCGGCCACCATGGCCAAGAAGGGCATAGCAGGCAAGAAGTGCTTCACCCCGCCGAAGATCGGCGTCGAGGGAAGCGCCAGGATGCCGAGCGGCCCCAGGATCTGCACTGCGAGGAATATGCCGGGCGCCAGGTCGACATCCGCGCCCGGACGCAGCCACGAGGCGCGCGCGCCAGGCTCGGGCGGCTCGGAATTGACCAGAGAGGGCTCGTCGCTTGCTTCACTTTTCCGGCGCCGGCGGGCCAGCACCACCGTACCTGCGGCGGCCAGAGCCAGGGTGGTGACCGGCACGGTGAACGCCGTCGAGACAAAGGGAAACGTCGCACGCAAGAGCCACTGACCGGTCTGCTTGGGCGACGGGGGCAGGTTCCAGTTTTGGCCCAGGTACTCGAAGTTGTAGTGCTCGTGTTGCGTGTGCCGCTGCACCCACTCGCGCGTGCGCGCCACCGGCGCGTGCCACAGCCAGGGCCAGAGCGCGAACAGGACGATGGGGCCCAGGCTGGCCATTGATAGGAAGGCCAGGGGCACGCGCGGCGGGCGCAGACGGAGAAATCGTCGCGTGGGGAGCCCGCCGGCGCCGCCGGCGGCGCACCATCGCGGGAGGGTTTGGGAACCCTTTGAGGGTTCCCATCTGAAATCGTTCCGCCGGATCCACAGGTAGTGGACCAGCAAGAAACAGGGAATCAGCCAGGCGTTGTGTTTGGTGGCCAGGGCGAAGCCATAGAAGACCCCGCACAGGATGCCCCAGCGAGGCGAGCGCAGCGATTTCCAGTAGGCGAGCGCCACCAGCAAGGCCATCACTGCGATGGGCGCATCGAAGCACGAGATCTGGGCGTGGAAGAAGTAGTGTGGCTGCGCGACCGAAAGCACAGCTGCGCCGGCCGCGGCCCAGGGACCGACAAAACGGCGCGCGAAGCCGTAGACCAGCGCCACGCCGAGGCCGGCCAGCAGAATGGCGGGAAAGCGAAAGGCGGTCGACTCGCGCGCAAACAGGGGCAGAGTCCGATGCTTGCCGTGCACTGCGATCGGGTGCAGGCCGCGCTTGGGCCCCGCGCAGTCGCAGCGATGGAACAGGCGCCACGACAGACCGTACAACGTCTTCATCAGGGGTGGGTGCTCGTGGTTGTCGCCCCAGAAGCCGTCGACGGTCGCGCGCGCGAAGGCGCGTCCGGGCTTACCGGCGCGCACGGCCTCTCCCAGCGTTTCGAACCAGCCCCAGTAGCGCTCGCCGGCGCGGAAGTACTGCGCCTCGTCCCGGGCCAGGCCTTGCCGGCCCTCCACCGCCAGCATCCAGCCGGATGTTGCCAGCGCGAGCGCCAGCGGCACGATCCACCGGCGTTCCCACCAGCGGCGGGGCGCTTGCCCGATCTGATCCGCGCCCGCCATCAAGTGCGCGCCTCCGCCGCAAAGCCGAGCGTGCGCGAGGTGGGGTCGTCGACGGTAATCTCGAAGCGCACGCTCTGCGACTGTCCCGCCAGCGCAGAAGTGTCGAACTTGCGCAGGGTCCAGCCGGTTAGGCTGCCAGCCTCGATGCGGCCTAGCTCGCGGCCCTGGACGAGCACGCGAAGACTGACGGTGCCCTTGCCCGACTTGCGCAGCCACACGTTGTGCAGCCCCGCACCCACGGCCAGTTCGCGCCCGAGAGGCACGCGATCGAATTCGATGACCGTGGTCGCCTGTCCCGCGGGCTGCGTGGACAGGGCCAGGTGCGGGCTGGTGTCGATCTCGAGCAATTCGGGCTTGACCGACTGGGACGGGAGCTCGGGGCACTCGAAGCGGTCGGGCAGGGGAGAGCACCAGTTGACCTGGCCCCCGAGTCCGACTCGCGAGACAGTGGCGCGGCTCCACTCGGCAACAAAATCGAACGACACCCGGGCTGCTGCCCGCTCGTAGCGGCGCAGGGTGAGTGCGCCGTGGCGACCCGACTGTGCCACGTGACCGCCTTCGGTTTCCGGCGCCCGCGCGCCCCGCTGCGCGATCTCCCAGATGCGGCCAAAGCGGGCGGCATCGAGTCGCCCGGCCACGGCAAGCGGGATCAGATCGCCCAGGTGCATCCGCATCAGCGGGTCAGCCCAGTCTGGCGCTGTGACGATCAGATCGCCGGGCTGAAACCCAGCCCGAATCGCGGCGGTGGCCGCGCGCCAATCCCGGTCCGCAGGCGCGCGCAGGGGAGCCAGCAGCGCGTTTGCAGTCTCGACCAGGGCGAGCACGACGATGCCAGCGGCGCAGGCATAGGCCAGACGGCGGCGCCGGAAAGAATCTGCGTCGAAGATACTGCTCAACTTCACCGGGCCGCAGCGTACCGCAGTCACGCCAGCAGGGCGAGCGTATCCGATGGGCGGGGCCTTGCCTATCTTGAGCGCCCGAGGATACGACGAATCTTGCGGAGCGGACTGCCGACTGCGGTTAACACTACTGATTGAAATTCGGACCGAGCCGACGCGTCGCGAGGGCCCCGACCGCAACGAACGACGAGGGAGAATACTCGATGTATTTGACCGAGGAGTGAGGCGGCGGGCGGGGTCCGCAGCAGCGCCGGCGACGGGAGAATTTCAATCAGTAGTGTTAAGCTGGTGCCCGGAGGACACCATGGAATTTCGCGAGGTCGTGAAGCAACGTCGGTCGCTGCGCTCGTTTGCGCCGGTGGAAGTCAACGACGATCTCATCAAGGATCTCGCTGTCGTGGCAGGGCTGGCCCCGTCCTGTTCAAACAAGCAGCCCTGGCGCTTCGTGTTCGTGCGCAGTGCGGGTCTGCTGGAGCGGATGGTCACAACCCTGAAACCAGGGAATGCGGCCTGGGCGAAGGCGGCATCGCTGATAGTTGCGGTGTGGTCACAAGCTGATCTCGACTGCCGGACGCCGGATGGTCGCGACTACTACCAGTTCGACGCCGGAATGGCCTCGGCGTTGCTGATGCTGGCCGCGACCGAGAAGGGCCTTTCGGGCCACCCGATTGCCGGGTTCGATCCCGAGGCGGCCCGGCAGGTTCTAGCGCTGCCCGACGGTTCCCAGGTGATCACCCTGATCATCATCGGTGGCCAGACGCACGAGATCTCGCCCGCGCTGGCGGCCTGGCAGATCGCAGCCGAGACGGAGCGCCCAGCGCGGATGCCCTTCGAGGCGTTCGCCAGCATCGTGTAGTTCTTCTGGTTCTGTTTCGCGGCGACTACTTGCGTGAGTAGCGCAGGAACAGGTGGGATTCGTGGCGGCGCACACTCGACAGGGTGAGAAGGCGTCCCCCTAGATCGACCCCCTCGACCAGTGATTTGCGTTCATCTCCCTCCTGTCGTCCGAAGAGTCGCGGCGAGGTGGTGAGGAAGAGTTCGTCGATGAGGTTCTCTTCAAGGAACTGCCCGACCAATGAAGGCCCTCCCTCGGTGAGCACCACCTGCAGGCCTTGCGCGTGCAGCAGGTCCAGCAACGAACGGCCTCCGAGGTGCTGCGAGTCGAGCACGGCGACGCGCGCGCCGCCGGGAAGGGTTCCGCGCAGGCGGGCTTCACCGTGCGGCGTGGTGATGACCAGGCAGTCACGCAGCGCCGGTTGCGCTGGATCGATGTGCGCTGACGGGGAGACGACCACCAGCAGCGGGTGGGGTCGTAGGCCGAGTTGCGTGCGCAAATTGGCGAAGAGATCGGCTGCCGCAGGGTAGACGGCTTCGGGAAGCCACAGATCGCCGTGGGTCCTGCGAAAAGTGCCGGCCCCGATCAGCACGGCATCGGCGCAGGCGCGCAGCAGTCCCATGACGAACTGGTCGGGCTCGCTGTTGCCGCTGACCACGCGCCCCGACTCGTCGGCGCCAGGCAGCGCCACCACACCATCCACGGACGAGACGAAGTTCGCGTAGAGTTCGGGGCGGGCCAGGCCGAAGTCGCCGCCGTAGATCGCCGCCAAGCCCGCCGGCAACCCGAACCGCGGCAGCCCGTCGCGTTCAAAGAGGCATTCGATCGATTTCATTGCCCGAGTTGTCGTCCCGCCAGTTCTTCCATCCGATGCGCCAACTGCACGTCGAGCATCGTCACCCCGCCGGCATCGTGAGTCTGAAGATCGATGCGCACCGTGTTCCAGACATTGAACCACTCGGGGTGATGGTCCATGCCCTGGGCGACCAGCGCCGCGCTGGTCATGAAAGCAAAGGCGGCAATAAAGTCAGCGAACTTGTACTCGCGATGCAACTTGCCGTTCTCCAGCTTCCAGCCCGGCAACTCAGCCAATGCCGCCGCAATATCGAATTCACTCAACTTGCCTACTCTGGCCTCGGCCATCGCTCCACCTCCGAACCAATTCTACCTCGTCGCGGCCGAGAGGCCCTTCGCCGCGCGAGATCCTGAACGCGCAAAGCCTGCGTAGTGGGGCTCAAGTGCAGGGTTGAGATCAGGTCAGTGGCGTAGCAGATTTGCGTGCCTGCTCGCGCCACCACCTCAATATATGAAGAGGAGTCAACCAATGCGCACCACACCGAAACCTGTGCTGCTTGCCGTGATCTTGGTCGCGATTTCCAATCTGTGGGGAACCCCGGCGATTGCCGCTGACAAGCAGGACGCGCCCAAGAACCCCGCGAAAAGTGAACTCTCCATTGACCGGGGGCGAACCGCGGTCCTGATCATGGACTACGAGAACCAGATTCTGGGCATGCTGCCGGAGAAGACGCAGGCAGCCGTCTTGGACAACGCGAGCGCGATCCTCAAGCAGGCGCGCCAGGCCCACTTGCCCATCATCTACGTGGTCGTGCGTTTTCGCGACGGCTACCCTGAGGTCAGTCGCCAGAACAAGCGCTTTGCCGGCCTGAAAGAGTCGGGGCGTTTGCGCGAGGGCACGCCCGGGGCCGAGATCGAGGCGCGGGTGGCTCCCCAGGCGGGCGACATCGTGGTCACCAAACGCCGGGTGGGCGCGTTCTCCACTACCGATCTCGAATCGATCCTGCGCGCCAACAACATCAGCACACTGGCCATGTTCGGCA
The DNA here is from genome assembly GCA_003170035.1 of Myxococcales bacterium. Taxonomy (GTDB): domain Bacteria; phylum Myxococcota_A; class Polyangia; order Fen-1088; family Fen-1088; genus Fen-1137. The sequence continues at coordinate 17,382 of PMZX01000496.1, forward strand.
TCTCCACCAGCGGCGTGGTCCTGTCGACCGTGCGCTGGGCCGCGGACATGGACTACCAACTCGTCGTCGTCTCCGATGCCTGCGCCGACATGGACGATGAAGTCCACCGCGTGCTGACCGAAAAGGTGTTCCCGTGGCAAGCCACGGTTGTGTCCACGCGTGAGCTTGTGAAAGCGATCGGGGGCAAACCGGAGCGGGGTAAATGACCGAATGACGTCAGCGGCGTGGGTTGCAGGCCATCGTCTGGCGAAAGGGCTCCGAACGGTGATAATCTGACACCTGTGCCGGGCGCTATTCGACACCTGAGCCACGGGAAGCACGAAACGGCGGCTCCGCAGGCGCCCCATCGGGGCTCTGTCATGTGGTCCGGGCATTGCATCGTTGGGCGCCGAAAGGAATGGGTGGTTCATGAATAGGTCTTCCATCGTTGCGTTCACGTCTCTCGCTTTGGGTGTTGCTGCCAGTTGTGACTCGTCAGCCCCGGGCCAGACCCAGCATTCCATTGAGGCAACCTGTGCGCGTATTTCCGCGTGCGGCCTCGCGATGGGCAGCGCGGGAACATGGTCCCAAAGCTTCGGTGGCTGCCGCTACTTCATTGGGCTCCTCGGCCTTGCAGTGACTACCGAGCAGGGGTCCGATTACAGCCAGACACGAGCCGTCCTCAACTGCGTTGCTGCTGCATCGAATTGCGACGAACTCCGCGCCTGTACAAGACCTTCTGCCGCCCAGGCGGCAGTCTGCGACACCACGGCTCAGGACACCTGCGTCGGCAACACCCTGGTCACCTGCAGCAGGAAGGGCACTTCGCAGGAGGTGACCGCGTTCGACTGCACGGCGGCTGGCCTGGTGTGCGGCGCCTCGGCCGACGACGCACTCTGCGGCATAGCTTCTTGCGATCCGGCGAGCACGCCTCCAAGCTGCAATGGAGACCTGCTGGTGACCTGCGAGACTCAGGGCAACGTCCTGGTCTCCCGCGACTGTCGTAGTAGAGGACAGGCGTGTCGTACCAACTCGGCCGGCGTATTCAACTGTGTGGGCGATACCCCGTGCGACCCATCCACATCCCAGCTCCGATGCGAGGGTGCCACGCAAGTTGATTGCTGGGACGGAACCGAATCGCGGTCCGATTGCAGCAGGTTCGGCCTGACCTGCACCCTGGAGGTCACCGGAACTCCCGACCAGTCCACCAGGACCACGACCTGCACGCCGATCGAGCAGCAGTGCATTGTGGGAGCCTCGGAGAGCTGCCTGAATGGTGTGATCACTTATTGCAGCCTTGGGCTCCCCGCCACCTTCGACTGCCGTTCCGTCGGGCTGTCAGGCTGTGCGACGCAGGTGACAGGCACGAGCACCGTTGCCCTGTGCGTACTGTAGGGCTGGTTGCAGCGAATCTCGACGGCACAAGACAGGCCCTGCGCGGGTCTGCGCGATCGGTGCTATTGTCCGGCGCCGATTGCCAACCGGAACAGGGAGGGAGCCATGCGCGACGTCGTCTTGCACGCCTTCAACTGGAACTACGCCACCATCACCGCCCGGGCCAAGCAGATCGCCCAGGCCGGATACGGTGCGGTGCTCTTTCCGCCCATTCTCTACAGCAAAGACGATGGCTCGGATTGGTGGCAGCGCTACCAGCCCAAGGACTACCGCATCCTGCGATCGTACCTGGGACGCAAGGCTGATCTCGACGGTGCGCTGAAGGCGCTGCAGGACGTGGAGGTCCGTAGCTACGCCGACGTCGTCTTCAACCACATGGCGAATGAGAAGCAGATGCGGATTGATCGCGGAGAGTCCGATTTCTACAACTTCCCCGGCCAGTACGAACTGGCGCGCTACAAGAACGAGCGCGCGGAGTTCATGAAGGATCGGCTCTATGGCAACCTGGACGACGGGCTGTTCCAGGATCAGGACTTCAATCCTGAAGGCGACATTTCCGATTGGAACAATCCGATAATTGTCGAAGAAAAATGGCTCAATGGTCTTCCTGATCTCGAACTGACCGACTGGGTGGTCGACCAGCAGTGCACCTGCCTGCGCGCCCTGTGCGACCTTGGCTTTTCCGGCTATCGGATCGATGCCATGAAGCATCTCCCCATCGAGCACCTGATGCGGGTATTCACCATCGACGCCATGGACAACAAGTACGTCTTCGGCGAGGTGCTCACCACGAACGACAACGAGGAAGCCATTTTCCTCTGGCCGATCATCGAGCACACCCAGTTCCCGTGTTACGACTTCGCGCTCCACCAGACGCTCCGCCGCGCTTTCGCGCCCTCGGGAACACTGCGCGAGCTGGTCAATCCAGCCGCGTATGGGCAGGCCCTGCCCTGGCAGCGCGCGCTCACCTTCAGCATCACCCACGACATTCCCTGCAATGCCACGTTTCGCGGCATGATGCTCGGCGGCCAGGACGAGTACCTCGCGAACGCCTACATCATGGGCCGCGACGGTGGCGTGCCCTTGGTCTACTCAGACCACAACGAGAGCGCAGACGCCTACCCCGGCGACAGGGATCGCTGGGCAGAGTCGTGGAACCGCTACGACATCGTGCAGATGATCGGGTTCCATAACGCCGTCCATGGCACGCCCCAGCGCTGTATCTACGAGGCCGACGGCTTCGTGGTCCTCGCCCGCGGCGATACCGGGATCGTCGCCATCAACAAGACCGAGGATTGGCAGTCGCCCACCATCTGGACCTGGGGCCTGCGCCAGGGGCGCTATCGCTGCCAGATCAGCCAGTACGAGATGAACCTCCAGGGCGACACGTTCACCTTCGCCATCCCGCCGCGCCAGGCACAGATGTGGTTGTACGAGGAGATGTGAACGCGGCGGCGAAACTACGGCACCCCCGACGCTGTGTCGGGCTTCCAGCCTTTGTCCAGCCGGCCACCAAAGATGCGCAGGGTGGCGCTGTCTTTGACTGTTCCTTTCACAGAACACGCAGCGTGCCCATCCCTGCTAGAGTGCCCAGGCCACGCCCATCTGGTCGAAGTGCCCCGGGCTGAGAGGGTTTCGGAAACGGATCGACGTCGTCCACCTTGAAAGGGGGTGGGCGCTAGAGATCCTCGAGCGTCTTCATCATCTCGGTCAGAAAGTGCTCGCGCAGCTCGATCAGCGACGAATGCTTGGCGCGCGGCACGTGCTCGATCAACTCTCCGTCGGGGCCGGTCACGCCTGCCTCGATCTCGTCGTCGGTGAACTGGAAACGCTGAACCGGGACGAATCGTCCTTCCGTCACGTTGGCCAGGTCACTCGCCGCCTTCTCTTGGGCCAGAAGGCGGTTGGGCACGAACGGCGCTGCGGTCAGGGCGGCGGTGAGAAGAAGCTTCGTCAGCTTGCTGTGCAGTTTCATGGAAGCACCTCCTGTTCAGATCAACGCAGCCGTTGGTCGTTCGTTCCCGCGGCTGTTTCATGCCTCCATGCGCGGCGGCGGCAGGGTGGACGATGCCCGCCTGCTCGTGCCACCATGAGGGCGTGAGCACGCGTCGTCCTTGGGTATTCTGGGTCGTGGCCGGCATGGCTATCTCGTGCGGCAACGGCAAGGATCAGCCTGCAGCCACCCACGCCGGGGCGGGCGCCGGCGTGACCGGCCCTACCTGCCCCATGGCAGCCGCCCCTGTGCACACCGGCGAGGGCACTTACTACACCTTTGCCGACGGCTCGGGCAATTGCATGTTTCCCGCCACGCCCAACGACCTCGACATCGGGGCCATGAACCAGACCGACTACGCTGCCTCGGCGGCGTGCGGGATGTGCGCGCAGGTGACTGGGCCCGACGGAGCGCTTACCATCCGCATCGTGGACCGGTGCCCGGAGTGCAAGCCGGGCGACATCGACTTCAGCCCCTCGGCCTTTGCCAAACTGGCCGCGCTCTCGCTGGGCCGCATCCCCATCCAGTGGACCTATGTGCCCTGCGCGGTCAGCGGCCCCATCGTCTATCACTTCAAGGACGGCAGCAACCAGTGGTGGACCGCGGTGCAGATCCGCAACCACCGCTTCGGCATTGCGGGCTTCGAGTATCTCGACGGCAACGGTCAGTGGCAAACCGTGCCTCGGCTGGACTACAACTACTTCGTGGCGGCCTCGGGCATGGGGCCAGGCCCCTACACCGTGCGCGTGACCGACGTGAACGGCGCCACCCTGGAGGACTCGGGCGTGGTGCTGACCCCTGACGGCGACTGCGTGGGAACCAACCAGTTCCCCGACTGTCCCTGATGGTAGACCGCCCGACCGCGTCCGGGCACTCGCATCAAGAACAAGTCAGATCGACAGTGCCGCTGCGGCCGGTCGAGGATTCCCAGTGCGCTACTGCGGACCCGTCGAGTGTGACGGTCACGGTGCGCCCGAGGAATCCCGAATGAACGATCTGGCCACCGGCAGCCGGGCACATATTGTCGCAGCGCTGGAAACCGGTGACGCTGGTGGTTCTTGTCCGGGCGCCCACCTGCAATGCCCACTGTCCGTCAAGGCTCATGCAGGCTGTCGCGAGATCGTGTTCGACCGTGTAGTTGCCGGTGCGCGTGAACGAGTTGCCCCGGGGACCGACGCCGCTGCCGTTCGTGGTCACCACCAGCAAGCGCTTGCCGGCGTCGTCGCTGAGCACCGCGGTGGCATCCAGGTCCATGGTCGCGCGGTTGACCTTCAACCCTTGGCCGGTGACCGCGATGTGTAGCCCATCCGAACTATCGCTGAGCACGGCCACCAGAGTGCCGGTCACGTGAACCAGCCCAAACCGGCCCGTGCAGTCGGTCAACACATAGGTCAATGTCGTACTGCTGACGCTGACGGTGGCACAGCCCGCGGGATGGAACCGGCTCGCGCCGCGGGCCGCTGCCGCGGCCGCCAGATCCGCCGCACTCAGGCTGCTGGTCGTGTCGTCCTGCACGCTGGACGCGACCAGCGCACTCTCGCTCTGGGTTACCTCCGTCGAATCCGCCGCCTCGTTCGCGGCTGCTTCGTCGGCGTCCATCCGTCCACACGCCCCCACGCCGAAAGCCAATGCGACCGGACCACAGACCAGCAATGTTTGAATCGCTCTGCTC
>PMZX01000270.1:0-4624 GCA_003170035.1 Myxococcales bacterium
CCTTCCCCACCACACCCGCTCGCCACGCTCGCGCCCTCGCGCTCGGCCTCGCACGATGGGGCGCTGCCGGCGGAGCCGGCGGACTCCCTACGCGCCAAATCCGCGTATGCGTTGACCCAGCCGGCCGACCATGGCAAGACACTTCGTCATGCCGGTAATCAATTCGATCAAGGACATCGTGGTGGGTCAAGCCCTGCGCCTGGCAGGCAACCCGCGCGTGAGTAAACTCGCCAGCGATCCCCGCCTGATGAACGTGGCGATGAAAGCCCTCAGCCTAGGGGGCACGCTCAAGTCTGGGATGGACCGAGCCGGAGGCGTGGCAGCCGGTGTCCTCGGCCTGGCCACGCAGCAGGAAGTTGCCAACCTGCGCGCCACCATTGCTCAACTGGAAGACACGATCTCCACGCTGGAGGCCAGGACGGCCGCCGCCAAGGCTCCACCTGTCCAATAGATGCTTTTCAGTTCGGACACGCGGGGGCAATCCCGCGCGTGAGCAGGCCGAAACACCTGTGGGTCTGGCTAGAGCTGCTCGGGCCCACGCAGGTTGGGGACGCCCAGCAGGTCTGTCGGTCGGACCCCGGGTCGCAAGCAGCCACTAGCCGCCCCTGTGGCTGGCTGACGTAGTCGATCTCGAAGCGGGTCCCGGCCAGCGTCCCTGTGCCCACCACGCCATCAACCTGGGCGCCCGAGGGAAAGTCCTCGTTGAGGTTGCTGATGAGGTCGCTGGTGTCGCTAACGACAGCCGCAGGCAGATCGGAACCGATCTCCAGGTAGGCGGCAGCCGGCAGGCCCCCCCCCCCGCTGACGTCGCAGGGCTGGAAACACGCGCCGTTGTCCTGATTGGTCAGCGTCCATTCGATGCGGCGGCCGCGCGCCAGTTCCGCGCAAGCCCCTGGCCACAAGTCGCCTGAGTCGCCGTCGACGAGCGCCAAGCGCGACACCGTCACCCAGTGCGCAGGAATGGGATCCGCGACCAGAGGCGAGTACAGCGGTGACTCACCCTCCCCCAGTGGCGCTGGCGCCTGGCCGCCCATGCGCTGCCAAGCGCTCGCGCGCAACACCATCGGACCATGTCCCGTGCTGAGCGCAAGGAGAAGATTGGTTCCTGAGGCGTGTAGCTCGACCTCTCCCGTCTTGCAGGTTTGCGCCGGCCCGTCAGGCGCGAATGCAGCAGGGTTGCCGCACGCGCGCATCACCACGCGGCTGGAAGAGGAGCCCGGCCGCCCGCTTCCCGATGCGGTAGCCGCCGCCGTATTGCCACGCAGGTTGAACTTCATCATGGCGTAGCCGTTCGCCGCCAGATCCGAGTCACTGGCTGGAAGGTTACTGTAGATGGTCATGGTTGCGGGCTGGGCAGAATCTCGTGGGAACGCGAATGCCAACGAAAAGCCGCGCAAGATGTCTGCCCCCACGACTCCGGCCACCTGGGTGGCGGCGTCTCCCACCGCACCCGCGCAGAGATCGAACAGGGTGACGCCGCGAAACCGGGCCCGCAGAGGCGCACGGGTGTCCCACGCGCTCAGCAACTGGATGTCCCCGTCATAAGCCGCAGGTTCTGTGGTGGGCGCGGGACAGACGCCTCGGCGCAGGCTGGACAGCAGGGATCCTGTGTCCACCAGCAGCAGGGGGGTATCGGAGCCCACCGCCACCCTGGCCAGCGTGGCCCCCAAGGCTGGGCCGCCGGGTTCGGTTGGCGCACGCAGCAGCTCGATGGGACGCGAGTCGTACTCGAACTGCGGCTGTCCGCCGCAGCCCGCGAGCGCGAGGAAAAAAGAGAGGGCGGTGAACGATCGCGCGCGCATGGTCTAGAAGTTCACCGTGGTCATGAGTGCCAGCGTGTGCCGCAACATCTTGTAGCTGCCAGCCGCCGTCGGGCGGGCCTGGCCCGCCGTGCGCGTCTGGCAGGCTGGCGACGAAAGATCAGAGCCCGCCTGCGCGCAGGCCGCGGCTGCCGCGGGATTGAACGTCGAAGTGCCGACCGTCACAGGAAACATCCAAGTCAGAGCATAGCCGGCCGCGACTCGCAGGTGACGCCCGAGCGCGAACTCGGTGGCCAGTGCAGGCTCGAGCTTGAGCCCATCCACCGCGGCGGCGTTCACGTTGGCCTCGGGCACTGCTGAAGTTTCCATGCGCAGCGTCCCGCTCCAGCGGAACCATGGCACGGGTGTGTGGACCAGACGGGCTCGCATGTCCCAGCTGTCCTGGAAACCGCGGTACAAGGTCAGCTGATCGGGAAGGGTGTTGCCTAGAAGTACATCGCTGCTCGGGCCGACGACGCGGATTTTGATCTGATCGTGCGAACCATAGCGAACCCAGCGCACAATCCCGACCGCATCCAGGTGCCGGGTGGCATGCCAGGTGACCCCTGCCGTGAAGAGGTCGGGTAGGCGGTAGCGCATCTCGCCGGACACGCACGGACTGTGCCCGAGCGTTGCACAGAGATCGGTTGGCGTCGGCGTCTGAGGATACGTCACCTGGCTGCGCTCCATGGCCAGCTTGACTGTCCCGCCGCTCCCCAAGGGCGCGCTCGTGTAGGCAAGACCCGCTTCCCAGGCCGCCCGGCGAAAGTGGATACCTCCCGCCACGAAGTAGGACGGCGCCTGGGTTCCTGCTGTCGCCAGGTCGTAGCGGGCGGCCGCATCGGGGTTCTCCACGCCGGTCGCCGACGGTCCGCCCAGTGCGGTATCCTCGTCATACACCAGATGGCCGTAGGAGAAGAGCAGCCCTGGCGCGACACCGACTTGCAGAGAATCCGAAAGCTGGATGGCCAACCCGGTCACCAGCGCGAGCTGGCGCGAATCGATGCTCACCAAGTGATAGCGTGTGGGTTGTTCGCCGCCAGCCGCCACGTCGAAGCTGAGCTTTTGCGAAAACGGCGTGAAGGTGGCAATGGCTAGAGCAAACCGCCGGGCCACACCAGCACCCACTGCAAGGAAGCCCGCGGGCCCCGGTGGCCAGGCGATGGGCTGTTCGAAGCCATGGCCCGATGCCGACGGGAAGCTACGTGATCCGCCCGGCAGCCCGGTAGCGGGATCGATCGGGGCGCGATCGACCGTGACGCGGGTCGCACGCAGCGAAGCCCCGAACATGAACTGATTCCCCTGGAGCATGCCGAGAGCAGCTGGATTCCAGTACACTGCTGTCAAGTCGCCGGTGGTGGGACCGGAGAAGCCAAGACCGCCGACGTGAGGATCGTCCAGGGGGCCAGCCAACGCCGGCATCGCACCCATCAGCAAGGCTGCGGTCATTAGGATCCTAGGGTGGTGCACGACGGTCAGGTCCCCACACTATCGCGGAGGCTGGTCGCAGTCGACCATCCGCATCTCGTTGGCCAGACAGAGTCGTTCTGAGCGCCGCGGCATTGACCAGACCCGAGCGGTGTTTCTTGTAGAAGCAAAGGAGTAGCAGCCATGAGAACCTCTCATTCCCACAGGGAGCCTATCGGGAAACCCGCTGAACGGGAGGCTGTCGGCCAGTTGGCGAGCAGCCTCGATGAACTTCTCACGCAGGCTGCAACCTTGGCCTCGGAAAACGGCGTGCCGCCCGACGCCTTTGCCGCAGCAGCGTGGCATGCGTACCTGCAGGCCTCACCTGCCTTGGCCGAACACATTGAGCAACTCCAGTTCGCGGCCGGCATTGAGGAGATGCGAAACGCCGGCCGGCTAGCAAAAGCCTAGCTAGGCGCGTGGGGAGCCGAAGGGCGGAGCGAACTCTTTCAGGGTTCCCGTATCAGTGTCTGGGCAGGCCAGGGACCACGCGACGCGGGTCGATAGATTTACGGTTGCGCCACAGCTCGAGCGAGATCACGGCGGCGCCGTCCAGGTTCCGGCCAGCCAGGCCGAGGGTTTGACCTGGTTCGACCGGGTCGCCAGGCGCAACCGCCACGCCGCGCAGGCCCGACAAGACGCTGACCCATCTTGCCGGATGTTGCGTCACCACAGCGTAGCCGCCCTGGGGCAGGCTTTCCACGCGGCGGATCACGCCGGCAGCCACAGCCCGGACAGGTTCATTTAGTCGGGCCAGCAATTCAATTCCGTCCCGACGCGATTCCGTCCCCGAGGGGACGTCGCGACGGATTCCAGGCACGCCCACCATGGCCCCACGCACCGGGCGTGCGAGGCGGCGCAGGGATTCACCTGTGTCTGCAGGCGCGTCCGCCCGTCGGCCACAGGCCCGGTCGAGGGCCACGCGTTCGGCACGCACGTGCTCGAGCTCATCAGCCAATATGCGAGTTTCAGCAAGGCCCTTGCCGAGTGAAGCCAGCGCCAGATCCGCCACTTCCGCGTCGTCCAGTCGAGACTCCGGGCTGCTCACGAAGCCCATCTCTCGTCGGCGCGTCAGCCGGTAGGCCAACAGTACCTGCTCGCGCACCCTGGCCTCTGCCCCATTCTTCTGGCCTTCCAGTACCTTCTGTCGGTTGGAAAGACGTTGGGCGAGTCCTGCATCCTCGTCGACTGGCTCTGCCCACGCGACTGTGGCTGTCATGAGAACGAGCAGACAGACGATTGATCTGAAATGGGAACCCTCAAAGGGTTCGCTCCGCCCTTCGGCTCCCCACCTGCCGCCACACCCCACTCGCTTCCCCCTTCGGGGACTTCGGGACCCGCACCTTCCCCACCACACC
>PMZX01000270.1:4681-20522 GCA_003170035.1 Myxococcales bacterium
GGCGGGCTCCCCACGCGACTAGGATGGCTACGCATCGACCCAGCCAGGCACAGGAGTGGAGAGGTAGCCGAGCACCCAACCGAACGTGGAAGCAGCCAGGAGAGCGACGGCGGACTCCCAGAAGCCCAGAAAGAGCCCAGCTGGCATCGGAATGATGCCGAGCGCACCTTCGACTGCCGCAAGCAGGGCGGGCCAAGCGATGCGCAACACAACCAACGCGACGAACGCGCCCGTCAGCCCCGCCACGGCGAGCGCAATATTCGCGGGCAGGCGGATGTTCCCCGCAGTCTCGCCGAGGATCACCAGAACCTGCGCCTGGCGTCGCCGGGCTTCCCGCCCGCGTACAACCGCGCTGACCAGAAACGAAAGGGCCGCGATGCCCGCAGCCAGAACCACGGCCCAGCCCAGGCGTTGGCCGAAGCGGACCCATGCAGCGAGGCGAGCTACACCGTTTGTCATGGCATCGACCTGCGCCACCCCCGCCAGCCCACGCAGGCGTCGCGACAACTCAGCTGCCCGCTGCGGCAGGTCCGCAGAAGGCGCAAGTGCGACTTCGATGGAGCGCGGGAAGTAGCCGGGTTCGAGATCGTTCAACCACGAGTCTGTGGCAGGCGACGGCCGCGCGGCATCCCGCAGCCGTGCGAGAGCTTCGGCTGGCTCGACCAGATGCACGCGAGCCACGCCCGGCCGCCGTCGCAGCAGGTCGGCCAACTGGGAAACCTGGTCCGACTCCATCTCGTCCCGCAGGAAGGCGATCACATGCACACTCCGGCCCACGGTGCTCATCCAACCTCGCGTTGCGCGCAGCCCCAGGACGGTTGCGCCGCAGACGAGACCCAGGACTACGAACGAGCCGGCCGCGGCCCACAGCGCACGACGTGCAGACGCTGACGGCCGCCGCGCCCGGCGCAGGATCCAGGCGACCGTCATGACGGCTCCTCGCCCGACGAGCGGCGGTCGGATGACGGGATCGGCTCGGCCGACTCCGCGTCTTCGGACGCATTTTCGCCAGCAAAGCCAGCCGGNNGGGATCGGACGTGGCGCACAGAACAGCGCACCCGCAGTCGCGGGCCCAGACGAGCGCGCTGGCGATGCCTTTGCGGTCGTCTCCGCCCAGGCCCGACGCCGGCTCGTCCACCACGACCAGCGACGGCGGGCCAACCAAGGCGCGTGCGAGCGCGACCAAGCGCTGCTGGCCCGTAGACAAGGACCGGGCCAGGCGTCCCTCCCAGGCCGAGTCAGCGACCATGGCCAAAGTCTCGCGCGCGTCTGCCTCGGCCGAATCGATCGACTCGCCGCGAACGGCCAGGGCCAGCATGATGTTCTCCAGCACAGTCTCGTCCGGGATGAGCAGGGGCTCGGGTGGCAGATAGCCAATGTTGCGGCGAACGTAGGGTAGGGACGATGCCTGCAAGCCGGCGATATTGCGCTCGGCGATCCAGACGGCGCCCGAGTCCGGCGCTTGAGCTCCGGCCGCCACTGCCAGCAGGGAGCTCTTGCCCGAACCGGTCGGCCCCTGCACAACGACCAACTCACCGCGAGACACTCCAAGCGTCACGTCTTCGAGAGCCGGGCCGCCCGCGCGCAGGTAGGAAACGCCTTCAAGCCAGATCACATGGCGATCTTAGACGAGAAGTGAGAGGGTCGATAGTTTGCGGCCAGCCCGTAATCACGCTCCCGAGAGAACATATGATGTAACGTATTGTCACATCATTTCTTTCCACAGGACGCTTCCAGGCCAGAAGTGGGCGGATGCAAAGGCAAATCTGTTTGAAAACCACAACCTATCAACACACAATATATAGTGTAGCCAGGTGTCGGATAGCACTATATCTTGTGTTTTTTGTTGACATGACGGTCGAATGGCGACACTAATCGTCCCGGCCGCCGCACAGGGCTAGCGAGCGCTTCGCAGGACCTGTTCGTCGGTGGCTTCATAACTCTCTGGGTCACCAAGGTGAGAGCAAGAGCGCAGACAGCAAAGCCGGCTCGGCGGCCCTGAAGCCGAGACGACGTCGCGGAGGAGGAGTGCTGATGCTTGACAAGCAAGATAGCCGACGCCAACGGAACCCTCGGCTCAATGGGCTTGAGTTGCCAATCCCAGGCCCAACTTTTGCCAAAGATGCCCGCGCCGGTCGTGGCAAGAGCCGCAAGCAAGCTCCGGGGATACGGATCGAACGATCCTTCACCCGGGCCGGCGACAACGGCTACGCGGGTGTCACCTGGGAACAACGCACAGCCAGCATAGTCGGCGAGGGTGGCAAGGTGGTATTTGAGCAGCGCGATGTCGAGGTGCCAAGTGGCTGGAGCCAGACCGCGACCAACGTGGTCGTGCAGAAGTACTTCCGTGGCCAACTGGGCACGCCCGGACGCGAGCGCTCCGTACGCCAGCTCATCGACCGCGTGGCCGACACCATCGCGCGCTGGGGTATGCAGGACGGGTACTTTGCCGACCAGGCCTCGGCTGACAACTACCGCGCCGAACTCAAGCACCTGCTGGTCGAGCAGAAGATGTCTTTCAACTCGCCCGTCTGGTTCAACGTGGGCATCGAACCAGAACCACAGTGCTCGGCCTGCTTCATCAACAGCGTCGATGACACCATGGAGTCCATCCTGGGCCTGGCCAAGACCGAGGGCATGCTGTTCAAGTACGGCTCGGGCACGGGCACGAATCTGTCACCCATCCGTTCGTCGAAGGAACTCCTCCACGGCGGCGGAACGGCGTCGGGTCCGGTCAGTTTCATGAAGGGCTTCGATGCGTTCGCCGGGGTGATCAAGTCGGGCGGCAAGACGCGACGAGCGGCCAAGATGGTGATCCTCAACATCGATCACCCAGACATAGAGGAGTTCATACGCTGCAAGGCCAAGGAAGAGAAGAAGGCGTGGACTCTCATCGACGCGGGCTACGACGGCTCGTTCGACGGCGAGGCCTACAAGTCTGTCTTCTTCCAGAACTCCAACAACTCGGTGCGCGCGACCGACGACTTCATGGAGGCCGTGCAGAAGGACCGGGAGTGGTCCACGCGGGCCGTGGTTGGCGGCCGGACGGTGACCACCTACAAGGCGCGAGAGCTTTGGCGCACGATTGCGCAAGCGACCTGGGAGTGCGGCGACCCCGGCCTGCAGTTCGACACCACGATCAACGCCTGGCACACCTGCCCGAACACGGCGCGCATCAACGCCTCCAACCCCTGTTCCGAGTACATGTTTCTCGACAACTCGGCGTGCAACCTGGCATCGCTGAACCTACGCAAGTACTTGCGGCCCGACGGCACCTTCGCGACCGAGGCCTTCAAGCGTGCGATCGAAATCACCATTTTGGCGCAGGAGATCATCGTAGGCAACGCGCGCTACCCGACACCGGAGATCGAAGCCAATTCGCTGCGCTTCCGCCCGCTGGGCCTGGGCTACGCCAATCTCGGCTCGCTCATCATGTCGCTCGGCCTGCCCTACGACTCGGCGCCCGCGCGCGCCTGGTGTGGCGCCGTCACGGCGCTGATGACCGGCTGGGCCTACCGAACCAGCGCGAGCATCGCACGCGACGTGACCGGCCCCTTCCCCGGCTACGCCGAGAACGAGCAGCCCTTCCTGGCCGTGATGAAGAAGCATCGCTACCACGTGGACAAGATCGATGCTGCGCTTGTGCCCAAAGATCTCACGGCCGCAGCTTGTGAGGCATGGGACGACACGATTCGTCTGGGAACCGAGCACGGCTTCCGCAACGCCCAGGCCAGCGTGCTGGCGCCCACCGGAACCATCGGCTTCATGATGGACTGTGACACAACCGGCATCGAGCCCGACATCGCGCTCATCAAATACAAGCGACTGGTGGGCGGTGGAACCATCAAGATCGTCAACAACACGGTCGACGAGGCGCTGCAGCACCTTGGCTATGACGAAGCCCAGCGCAAGGCCATCGCCGACTACGTCGACCGCGAAGAGACCATCGAGGGCGCGCCCGGCTTGGACTGCGACCACCTGCCGGTCTTCGATTGCGCCTTCCGCGCGGCCAACGGCACCCGTTCGATCAGTGCCATGGGTCACATCCGCATGATGGCGGCTGCCCAACCCTTCATCTCGGGCGCCATTTCCAAGACGGTGAACCAGCCTGCGGATGCGACCGTGGAGGAACTCGAGACGGCATACATGGAGGCATGGAAGGCGGGGCTGAAGGCCATCGCCNNCCGGTCACCACCAGCAAGACCGATCCGGGTGCGCAGCAGGCGACGGCACAGCTCGCAGGGCCGCCCAGCATCGTCCGGCGCAAGCTGCCCGATGAGAGGCGATCGGTGACGCACAAGTTCTCGGTGGCGGGGCACGAGGGCTATATCCACGTGGGCCTCTACGAAAACGGCGAGCCCGGCGAGATCTTCGTGCGCATGGCCAAGGAGGGCTCGACCATCTCGGGCCTGATGGACAGTTTCGCCACGGCTATTTCGCTTGCCCTACAGTACGGCGTGCCCCTCAAGCTATTTGTGGACAAGTTTTCGCGCACGCGCTTCGAGCCTTCGGGCTTCACGGGGAATCCGGCGCTACCCCGCGCTTCGTCGATCATGGACTACCTGTTCCGCTGGCTGGGTTCCAAGTTCGTGCGGGACGAATCGGCCAGCGAGATCCCGGTGGCCAGCCGGCCGGCGAGCGAGGCGCCTACCCCCGCCGAGCCGACCGGGACGCCGAGCGTGGGGGTGCAGGCCGCGCCCACTCCAGCCGAGGGCAGCAACGGTCACAACGGCAAGAACGGCAACGGCCACAGCCCGACCGGTGGTGAGATGTACAGCTTCCTGGTGCGCAGCGACGCACCCACCTGTCCCGAGTGCGGCTCGATCACGGTGCCCAACGGCAGCTGCCACAAGTGTATTAACTGCGGGACCACCACCGGCTGCTCGTAGCAAGGCTCCGCCCCGGGGAATCGACTTTCCCGTTATGCGTGACAACCTTAGTCTATGCTTCGCAACAGCGTTGCCGTGGGGCCGGTGGGATGCAACTGCTCGGTGGTTGTCTGTCCAGTCACGCGTGAGGCCCTGATCGTCGATCCGGGCGGAGATGCGGAGAAAGTCCTGGCTCTGCTTGCCATGATGGGGGCGCGGGCGGTCGGGATCGTGCACACGCACGGGCACTTTGATCACATCCTCGGCACGCGCGAGGTGGCGGCGGCGACCGGCGCCCCGGTGTCCATCCACGGTGGCGACCTGGACCTGTATCGGGGGTTGGTGCGCCAGGCGCGCTACTTCGATCTGGCAGCCGAGGAGCCGACTGAGCCGACTCAGATTCTTGCCGGCGGCGAGATGCTGAGTTTCGGTCGGCTCCACGCGCGCGTGTTGCACACGCCCGGGCACACACCCGGCTCGATGGGCCTGTACATCGAGCCAACTTCGGGTGCGCCGCTGCTGCTGGCAGGCGACACCCTGTTTGCAGACGGCATCGGTCGCACGGATTTTCCCGGCGGCTCCTTCAAGCAGATCCTGCGCTCGATCCGCGACACCCTGTTTGCGCTACCCGATGAAACCGTGGTGGTGCCAGGCCACGGCCCCGAGACCACCATTGGTGAAGAGCGCGAGCACAACCCGCACGTCGGGCGCCTGGTTAGTGGCGGATGAGACTGAGCACGATCTCGAAGACGATGAGCAACACGATGGCCGCCTCGAGCAAAACAAGGCGGCGGTCACGCGCCACATCGGTTATGAGCTCCAGCGCGTCCTGCACGCTGCGCAGTTTGAGCTCAAGTGCCTGGTAGCGATCGACCAGATCGAACTCCGCCCGCAGCTCACCGTAGATGTGGTCCGCGCCTGGGTCGTCCCAGATGGATTCGGGCTTGTCGAGCAGGTGTAGGATCGAGAGCACCTCATTGCGCGTTCCCAGGGCTGCGCCGATGAACTTGTGCAAGTGCCGGGTCCGCAAGGGCACCGTTCCCAGCTTCTCCAGCCGGTCCACCAGCTTGTCAGTCTCACTGAACATCTGATCGACGATACGGTCGTAGTAATCCATGGCGGCGCTTTGAGCCACGGTGAGCGCCACCACGCTGGCGCGTTCGAAGGTCAGTCGATCGAGCGTCAACACGCCGTTGACCACGTCGGGCCGCACGCCGGGATCCTCGCGCACGGTGAATTGCTCGTCCATCACTTGCGTGGCGGTCAGGTCTGGCCGGATACGGCGCAGAAGGGCCAGTTCGGTCTCGCGCACCTCCGGCCCGACGTCGTAGAAGACCAACGCGCCGAACGGATAGATGAAGACCGTGCCACCGGAGGCGGGCGCGAACCAAAGCTCGCGCGGCGTGCGCTTAGATTCGGGATAGTGGGCGGCCATCTCCTTGAGCGGAAAGTTCTCGACGAAGGCGGTGGCGAAGAAAGTGTGGACCGGACTGCTCATGCGCGCGACAGCTCCCTTCTGCAAGACACGGGACCTTTTACTTTAGAGTATTGATGGAAGAGAAGCCCGGTGGACTTCGAGCTGACCGACGAACAGAAAAGCTTTCGCGATCGGGTGCGCCGGTTTGCCCGCGAGGAACTCGCGCCTCACGCCGGCACCATCGATCGCGCGTGGGCGATTCCGGTCGAGCCGCCTGACCGACCAGGTGGTAGATGGCCACTTCCGCGACGCCAAGCTCACCGAGGTCTACGAGGGCACGAGCGAGATCCAGCGACTGACCATTGCTTCCGCGCTGCTATCGGTTTAAGACCACAGTCGTTGTTCTCTCGAACCTTGCGACGCGGAGGGCCATGAGATGAAGGCGACCTACATTCTGTTCGCGATTGGAAGCGGTCTCGTCCTCGGGGCTTGCGCCTCGGCCACCTCTACCCCACGGGACATGGAGAATGGCCCACGCCCTGTGATCGTGCGAGACGACGCCCAGATCGTCATTGACACCGGCGGGGTGCCACCGGACAAGGAGGCAGAGATCAAGCTGCTCTTGCAGGAGCGCGATTCCTCGGCGCGCCGGTGCTACCAGGACGTGCTCAACGAGAAGCACACCCGCGAGTTCAAGGGTACGGTCAAGGTCATCATCACCATCGACACCGCCCGACACGGCAAGCCGCGCGTGGCAGGGGGTACGCTGGGGAACCAGGACGTTGCGAACTGCCTGCTTGGAGTGTTGCGGGAGTTTGAATATCCAAAGCTGGATAGGGGTGGCGACGTCCAGTACGAGTACAAGTTCGAGCCGCAGTACTAAAAACCTGACTCGTCCTCTCCGATTTCGGCACATGTAGGCGTCCACGCCTGCGGTCTATCCATGTAGGTCGCGCTGGTTTTGCGCGCTCCTGCGTGGATTAGTGCATTGGAGGGTCCGGAAAAAGATGGACCGAGGCCAAAAGGTTTGAGCACTGCTGTCCGATAGGATCCCTAATACGTCGTGGTCGTTCTGGCCAGGCCAGCGAAAAGGACGTCAAAAGTTTGGCCCAAAACACCGTTTTCTTGTAGCAAGATTTATGTATAATACATCACGAATCATGCGATGTAAGAAATCCAAGGCGGTGTTTGTTCTATGCGCGCTGGTTTTCGCGTGCGCCTCTGAGCCGGAGACCAGAGGGTCGCGCTTGCCGAAACAGTCGCGCGTCCGGCAAAAGACTTCGGCACGTGCTGGGGTGGCCGGCGACGACCAGGGGATGGACATGCAGTTGTCCATCGGCGTGCTCGACGAGCGCACGGTGGACAGGGCCATGGCGCCGCATGTGCCCGCCATGGTTGACTGCTTCGAACGCGCCGGGGATGCACGCCGGTACCTGTCAGGCCTGGTCGTTCTTCGTTTCGTTGTCGAAGCCAGCGGAGCGGTTTCTGACATTCACGTCATCAAGAACGAGTTAGGCAACTATCCTGTCGAGCGCTGCCTGGTTGGTGCTGGCATGCGTATCGTGTTCCCTCGACCCGAAGGCAACTGCAGAACTGATTTCGAGTATTCCCTGCGTTTCCGATCGACGGGCGAGATGCGCGTGCTGAATTGGAGGGGCGACGACGTGGCAGTTCGTGTGGCCTCGACGAGCGACTTCGCCGCCTGCGGAGCGTTGGGGCCGCAGAGTGTGGAAGCCATCGCCTACGTCGAACCAGCAGGCACAATCGGCTCGGTGGGCTTCGTGTCGCAAGGGCCCATCAATCCTGCCGCGGCCTCCTGTGCCGAGGGACAGATGTACAAGCTGAGGGTCACCGACGGCCGTCCCAATGTGGTGCTGCGCACGGTGTTCCCGCTTGTCATTGCCGCCCAGGGCACCAGCAGGGCTGACCTGTCGCACCGGTCAAGCAAGCGTTCCCGACATCACTGACCGCAGTGGTGGTTCAAAAGCGGTTCAGCGAGCATGGCCAACCACGCCGCGGGCCAGGTTGGTGACCACGGCCAGAAGGCGTTGCAGTTCTTCTCCGGTGGTGCTCGCGCGCAGGAATAGGGTCTTCTCGTCGCGAGATAGCTCGGCCCGATCGACCAGCGGGGCAAACCCGGCCAAGAAAAGAACCGGGTTCAGCATCAGGCTGCGCTTCCACAAGGGATACTTGCGCTCCCACGTCTGCGCCTCCGCCTCGTTCTCGAACTCACCCACCACCTCCAAGTAGGGCGTTGGATCGATGCCGGCCACCAGGGTCAATGCCTGCGGTGCTGGCCCGTAGGGCCCCATCTCGCGCACGTCGTCGTCGACCACACCACGTGTCCCGGGGACCACGGGCGACGGTCCCGGCAAGACCAGGAGATTGACGGCCGTGATCATGAAGACCGCATCCTCGGGCAAAGCGCTGTCCTCGGCGTCGATACGAGCAACCAACTCGCGCCAGGTGATGCGCCCGTGACTCTTGCCTGGGGCCGCAGAACTGGCATCCGCCATACCGCCATCGATGTTCCCTGCATCGCCGGCGGCCTCGCGAGCGCCCGCAGGCTTGCGCGCGGGCCGCCCCAGCAACCGTTCGGCATAGGCGGGCGGCGCCATCACGGCCAGGAATGGTTGGGGCAATACCAAGATGCGGTCATCCAGGTTAAGACCCGCACTCTCCCTGGGTGCCGCCGCGCGCGGCCGCCGCACGCCCACTGGCCGGCCGCCCTCCGCGCGCCATGCGATCGTCTGGCCGCTGGCAGCGGCGCCGCGGTCGAGCGCGGCCTCCAGGGTGGCGTCCTTCATTTGGTGCCGGACAGCGAGGAAGGTGACCTTATCATCCCGCGGTTCAGGGGTAGCGATGAGCAAGGCATCGAAGTCGCGATAGAGATCCAGACCAGTTCCGTCGAGCAGCCGGCGCCGATCGGGCAACAGGACAAGAAGCTGATCGATGGCTGGCACCAGGCCCGACCTGAAGGACGAGGCGCGCAATCGATCCAGACGAAGCAATGCCGTGAGGCGTGAACCTTCGGGGCCGTAGTTGCGCAGGTCACCGGGCCGCCGCCGGCCGCTGTCGGCTTCGTGACCTGCATCGGAGGTGCCCTTGCCCACTTGGGCCGAGGCGTCAGCGGCACCGGCATCAGGCGCGAGTGCAACCACTCCACCTGCGTGCGACACCCGCGTGCGTGCGGCTTTGGGTCGACGCACCGGATGCGGTGGGCCTTCATCCTCGATTTTCGCGCCGGTCGAGCGGCCCCCACCCAAGGGCAGCTCCTTGACGTCTATGGCGATGGCCGCCAATCGAACCGGTGGCACCAGCGCAAATCCGCGCCAGGCAGCGAGTGCCACCGCGGAGGCCACCAGGGCAGCGTGCACGGCCAGGGAAAGGGTGAAGGCAAGAAGTATTCGGC
Source organism: Myxococcales bacterium (assembly GCA_003170035.1). Taxonomy (GTDB): domain Bacteria; phylum Myxococcota_A; class Polyangia; order Fen-1088; family Fen-1088; genus Fen-1137. Next base: position 14,379 of record PMZX01000270.1, read on the forward strand.
GCATACCCTTGAGAGAATGGACCGGCGGCGACGGCGGATCATTCACGCGGTTCGCCTGGCACGGCCAGTAGCCGCGCTGCTCGAACGACCGTCACCGTCGGCGGTGGGGCCGACCCGATGGTGAGCAACGCGCCCTCGCGCGGACGAGCCTGCGTGATGCCGGTCAGTGCCGCCGCCAGGAACAGGGCAGCCAGCCGCGCCTCGGTTTCTTGGTGCCGGGTGGCGTCCAAGGACACCACCACGCCGTCGAGCCGCAGGGACGGAAGCAAGCCCACCAGGAGGTCTTCGGCTGCGGCATGGTCTTCCACGTCCATCAGGTTCTCGATGAGGATGGCGCCTGCCACCCCGCGTGCAAGCGGCACGTCTTCCCCCGCTGAAACGACCAGTAGTGGATGGGCCGCCTTGTTTGCCCGCCTGACCGCACGCATGGCGGCCGACCTCTTGTCTTCTTCGACGAGTGCAAGTACAGGAAAGCTGCTGGCCAGGGCCTCGGCCAGCCAGAGTGCACTGAGCACCACCGTGGGCTGATGTCCCTGCAGCAGGCGGCAGACCCGGTCAAGGGTGGCGGCACTGCCTAGGGCTCCGGAGAGAAGTGGTCCTCGCATTGCCGAATACTATAGGAGGGCGCGCGAGGTCACGGCAAGCCGCGGGCGTATCCTCTCGCCGGTTCACCTGGCCCCGGGCACAGGAGGCGGAGGCGGTGGTGGCGGCGGCGGTGGGGGGGGCGGTGGCGGAGGCGGAGGCGGTGGAGGAGGCGGTGGTGGCGGCGGAGGTGGAGGAGGCGGCAGCGGCGGAGGAGGCGGCACAACTCGCGTGTCCGAGGCGGAAGTCGCGAGTGGCTGCTTCGCGATCGCCGTCTGTTTGGCTTTCTTTGCACAGCCGCCCGCCAAGGACGCCCCGAGGAGCAAGAGTAAGCAAATTCTGCGGCTGGTCGACATGCCACGCAGTCTAGGGCGAAGCGTCCAACTTGGCCAGAGACCTGTGCCTCTCGGATGTATCGGCACGCCATCCACCGACGCCCGCTCACATGTAGTATACAAGCCTGAATAGCAACCAATCTCACAATTCATTCCTTGCAAAACCATGCGGAAAGCGAGTACTCTTGAGCGAGGAACAAGCAGCGAGGCACACACATGAGGCGTCACGGATCAGTCAGACGCCTGACGGCAGGGACGCGCCGTCGGGCGAATCTTTTTGTTCAAGGGTGGGCGGTCTGCGCTCTGGCATGGACCACTGGCTGCAGTGTCGACACCGCGGTGAGCGCGCAGGACGCGCCGACGGGGGGCGTGTTGCCCGATGGGGGAGTGGTGCTACTGGCTGACAGTGGCCCTCTCGTGGTGCTGCCTGAGCCGCGCACGACGGATGGTGGCCTTTGTCAAGCGAAGACCTGCAGTGCAGGCGCAACCCGGTTCTGCGGGGACATCGACAACTGCGGACAGACCTTGCATTGTGGCGCCTGTGCCGCCGGCAACCAGTGCAAGAACAACACTTGCGTCGCGGTGGGATCGACCACTTGCCTCAAGGGGTGTACGGTTGCGGGCGGGACATATTGCGGAGTGATCGGGGACGGATGCGGCGCGACGCTCGACTGTGGGGCCGACTGTGCCGTGGGTTGGACCTGCGGCGTGGACCATATCTGCAAGGGCGGTCCCACTTGCCAGGCAGACACCTGCGTGGCGGCCTCGGGAGACCACTACTGCGGGAAGATCGGGGATGGCTGCGGCAGCACGCTCGACTGCGGGAATCCTTGTCCCACCGGATGGGATTGTGTGGAAAACCTCTGCGTGGGCTCGCCGATCGTCTGCCCACCGCTGGCTTGCGTGACCGCGAGTGGCGACCACTACTGCGGGACCATTGGCAATGGATGTGGCGGGACCCTCGAATGCGGAAACGACTGTCCGACGGGATGGACTTGCGAAGGGCACGTGTGCAAGGCGACGCCTCCCATCTGCACGCCGGTGACCTGCGCGACTGCCACCGGGGATCACTACTGTGGGCCCATCGGGGACGGCTGTGGCGGCACGCTCGATTGCGGGGCTGACTGTCCCACGGGATGGACCTGCCTGAATTCCGTTTGCGTCGGCGGGCCTCCGGCGTGTACGCCGGCCACCTGCGACACGGCAGGCGGCGGACAGTACTGTGGCAAGGTCGGGGACGGCTGCGGCGGCACGTTGAACTGTCCGGCCGACTGTCCACAGCCCGGATGGGTGTGCGAGGAGCACCTGTGCAAGGGCGGGGCAACCTGCCCGAAGATCACCTGCGCGACTGCGAGCGGGGACCACTACTGCGGGACTGTGGGCGATGGTTGCGGCGGGTCGCTGGCCTGCGGGAACGATTGCCCGGCCGGCTGGACCTGTGGGGCCGACCACATCTGCAAGGGAGGTCCAGGCGTTTGTGCCCATTTGACCTGTACGACCTCGAGTGGGGATCACTACTGCGGAACCGTGGGTGACGGTTGCGGCGGCACGCTGGAATGTGGGAACGACTGCCTGGCGGGATGGACCTGTGGAACCGACCACATCTGCAAAGGCGGCGTGGCGTGCGCACCGGCAACATGCGACGCGCCCAACGGCGACCACTACTGCGGAACGATCGGGGACAAGTGCGGTGGCACGCTCGACTGCGGCACGACTTGTCCCAAGGCCGGCTGGTTGTGCAAGAACAACATGTGCACAGGCGACCCTTCCTGCAAGCCCTTGACCTGTGTGGCGTCGAGCGCGGACAACTACTGCGGGGCGATCGGGGACGGCTGTGGCGGGACCCTCGATTGCGGCACCACCTGTCCCAAGGCCGGCTGGGTGTGCGACAACGGTCTGTGCAAGGCCGGGCCAACCGCTGGCTGCGTGCCGAGAACCTGCACAACGGCGTTCGGGGATCAGTATTGCGGTGACATCGGGGACGGGTGTGGATCCACGATTCACTGCGGAACCATCTGCGCAAAGACCGGATGGTCCTGCCAAGACAACCTCTGCAAGGCAGGGCCAACCGCTGGCTGCTCGCCGCTGGCCTGCATGACGGCGAACGGCGACCAGTATTGCGGTGACATCGGGGACGGGTGTGGATCGACAGTTCACTGTGGAACGACTTGCGCGAAGACCGGCTGGACCTGCCAGGACAATCTGTGCAAGGCGGGACCGACCGCTGGTTGCGCGCCCCTGACCTGCGCAACCGCCAGTGGCGACCAGTACTGCGGAACCATCGGCGATGGCTGCGGCAACTCGCTGGCCTGCGGAACGACCTGCAGCAAGACCGGGTGGACTTGCCAGAACAATCTGTGCAAGGGTGGCCCAAGTTGCACGCCAGGTAACTGCAAGCCGACTTCCGGCGGTCAGTACTGCGGAACCATCGGCGACGGTTGCGGCAACTCTCTGGTTTGCAGCACCGATTGCTCGGCCGCGGGCAGCGGCTGGAGTTGCCAGAACAATCTGTGCAAAGGCGGCCCAAGTTGCGCCCCGCTCACTTGCGTGGCGTCGAGCGCGGACAACTACTGTGGGTCGATCGGGGACGGCTGCGGCGGGACGCTCCCCTGCAGCACGACCTGCCCCAAGGCCGGGTGGGTGTGCGACCAGGGGCTGTGCAAGGCCGGGCCAGCCGCTGGCTGCGTGCCGCAGGCGTGTACCACTGCGGCCGGGGATCAATACTGCGGTGACATCGGCGACGGGTGTGGATCAACGGTTCACTGTGGAACCACCTGCAGCAAGACCGGGTGGACCTGCCAAAGCAATCTGTGCAAGGCTGGGCCTACGGCCGGCTGTGTGCCGCTGACCTGCACGACGGCAAACGGCGACCAGTACTGCGGCGACATCGGCGATGGCTGCGGCTCGACGCTACATTGCGGAACCGTGTGCACAAAGACCGGGTGGACCTGCCAGAGCAACCTGTGCAAGGCAGGGCCCACCGCTGGCTGCACGCCGCTCACCTGCACCACGGCCAGCGGCGACCAGTACTGCGGCACCATCGGCGACGGCTGCGGCAACTCGCTCGACTGCGGCACCACTTGCACGAAGAGCGGGTGGACCTGTCAGAGCAACCTGTGCAAGGGCGACCCGCCGGCTTGCACTCCACTGACCTGCAATCCGGCTTCGGGTGGCCGGTACTGCGGAACCATTGGCGATGGCTGCGGCCACTCGCTGGATTGCGGCACGGACTGCTCGGCCGCCGGCACCGGCTGGTTGTGCGGCAGCAAGAACTCGTGCGTGGGTGGGACGGGCTGTGTGCCCGTTACCTGCAACAACGCCAAGGGCGTGCAGCAGTACTGCGGCGGCGTGGGCGATGCTTGTGGTGCGACCCTGAGCTGCCCGGCCACATGCGCGACCCCTGGCGTGCCCTGCGGTGCGATCACAGCCAATGTTTGCGAGCCCTGCGGCGGCCTGTGCCTGAATCGGGTTCGCTGCAGCGGTACGGCCACGACCAGCCTCAGCGGCACGGTGTACGACCCCGCCGGCTACAACCAGCTCTACAACGTGATCGTGTCCATCCCGAATGCGGCGCTGGACCCCATTCCCGCGGGTGTGAGCTGCACCTCTTGCGACGGCCAGGTATCGGGTCAGCCGATTGCCTCGGCGCTGACCGATGCCAATGGGCACTTTGTCCTCAACAACGTGCCCTGGGGTGTTGATTTCCCATTGGTCATGCAACTTGGCAAGTGGCGGCGCCAGATCACGATTTCGAGGTCGCTGGTCACCAACCAGTGTGCTGACAATCCCATCACCGAGACCAAGCCGGTGACCCTGTTGCGCCTGCCCAGGAACATCCACACTGACTACAACGACCCCAGCGGTCCATTTAACAACGGCCAATACCTGAGCATACCCAAGATCGCCATAACGGCTGGGCGTGCTCGAAATCCCGACAACACCACTGACGAGCGTCTACAATGCCTGCTTCGCCGGATAGGGGTCGATGCATCTGAATTCACCCTGCCCAGCGGTTCGGGCTCGGTGCAGTTGTACAATCAGTCGAAGAGCCCAGACACGTGCAGCACAATATCGGGGATCGCGGGAACATTCCCTGACGCGACAACGAGTCTTTGGGACAAACAGGCTGACCTGAACAAGTACGACGTGATCCTACTCAACTGTGGCGGCACCCAGGTCGACCCCACCACAACCGGGGGGCAGGGCTTTATTCCGAATCCTGCCGCGGCCAATCTAATGAAGGCCTATCTTGATGCCGGTGGCCGCGTGTTCGCCGAACACTTTCACTGGGCGTGGATCAAGTCGTTCACGGGCTCGCCGAGCTATCCTTCCGTCTTCGGCGACGTTGCAACCTGGAACACAGGCACCGGCTTCATCGGAACGACTGCAAGGGACACCCTCATCGATCAATCATTCCCAAAGGGCATCGCGTTTGCTAGCTGGCTGTCAAGCGTCGGCGCATCCACCATCCCAGGGCACCTGACACTGTCAAGCAGCGCGAAATTCACCGCCATCGACCAGATCCATCCGCCTTCACAGCGGTGGATCTACGAACCTGTAAGCGCAGGGGCTCCGAATGGGGCGGCACAATATACCCACTACTTCTCTTTCAACACTCCGATCAACACGCAGGCGGACGCGGGCACGGCAACCCAGTGCGGGAAGTTTGTCTACACTGCTTTGCACGTGACCGATGCGGCAACGACTGATTTCCCTGGAGATCCAGACACCAGCGCAGGCAACGTGTTCCCTGGCTGCTGTTACGCTCGCACGGGCCTCTCACCGCAGGAGAAGGCCCTGGAGTTCATGATCTTCGACCTCTCGGGGTGCGTGACTCCGATTGACCTGCCGCCCACGCCGCCGCCGGCTGCCAGTGCCACGCCTCCTGCGGCTGCGCCGCCGCCCGCCGCGGCGCCGCCGCCTCCTCCGCCGCCACCACCCGCTGCACCGCCGCCGGCTGCCGCACCGCCAACTGTCTCTGCTCCGCCGCCACCTCCGCCGCCACCGGCTGCCGTGCCACCTGCCGCTTCGCCACCGCCGCCACCGCCGCCACCGCCGGCGCCACCGCCAGCGCTACCGCCGCCAGACAACCCGTTCAACCAGTAGACGGGCTCGACTTCGACGTTCTGATATGGGAACCCTAAAAGGGTTCGCTCCGCCCTTCGGCCCCCCACCTGCCACCCGCACCCCGCTCGCTTCGCTCGGCCTCGCCATACCCTCCCGCGAT
>PMZX01000068.1 GCA_003170035.1 Myxococcales bacterium
CCACGGCTTCAGAATTGGCGCTGCGCCGCTGTGGATGTGCGGCCATCTCCTGCAACTGCCGGGGCGTCGGGCGCAATGCCCGTCCGAGCGCCTCAGGGTGAAAGCGCAGGTGATCCATGAACCGCTGCTCGCGTTCTCCCAGGGCACCGTTCACGGGTGGCTCGATCACGAGGTCCTCGACCCCGAGGGTGACGATGCGTTTGTCGAAACGACGAGTCAGGATCTCGCTGCAGCCATGCGGCTGCACGCGGGTAAGCACCGGCGCGCCAAAGATGCTGTAGTCGAGCCCGGCGGCGTCGTCCGCCTCGCGAAAGAGGCAGCCTCTTTCGTCCGCGACGACCTTGAGCTCGGCGAGACTGTGGCGATCGCCGTCCACCGCCACGAACAGCGGCAACGAAGCCAGGCGCCATTCCAATGGGGTGTCCCGGTCAAGCAGGGCAGCGCACAGTGCCTCGACTTCCGCCGCAGAAACATCAACAAGCCAACCGTGCTCGTATTCGTCAATCAGGGAGCCAACGTAGTCAGGCAGGACGCGATCTCTGAGGTGTGTTGCCAGAGGCCCCAAAACGTCCTCATTGCGCAGGCAGTGCCGACCAAAGGGCAGATCAAAGGCGCGGCTGTCGACGCGGATAAGAAGGCCGGGTAGCTCAAGAGCGGNNCGTGATCTCCGCGCGCTGGCCGGAGAGTTCAGTGACATACGAGCGCCCCCGCCGTCCGGCGGTGGTGCGCCAGTCGCGATTGAGCGGAAGTCCCCTGCGCGGCACACCGCCGACAGTCTCGTCCACCACGATCTCGGTCGACAAGAAGGCCGCGAAGCGAACCAGGACGTCGCGCAGGAGGGCGAGCTCGGTCGCCAGATTTTCCCGCTTTGCGAACGTAATTTCAAAGCGCGTGCCATGCGGCGGCACCGGGTTCACGCTCTCCACGCGGATGGGCTCGTCGGCCAGCAACGAGCCAGCCCGCACCTGCCAGCATTCGCTGCCGGTGGACGTGCGCATCAAGAATTCCGACTGGCCCGGAATGGCCGCTACGCTCAGCTTGCCAATCCCATGATGCCCGATCGGCTCGTCGCCGCGCTTGCTCGACCGATAGACCGTGAGGAAGTCGACCACGGCATCGCGATTCATTCCATGCCCGTCGTCCTCGACGACGATGGTCAGATGCTCGCCAGTTTGGCGCCCAGACACACGCACTTGGCGCGCGCCCGCGTCGTGTGCATTGGTGACGTACTCACGGATCCACTCGCGCGGGTCCGCGAATTGCGTGCACATGTCGCGCTTGAGTCGCGCAGCATCGGCGCGAATCCCTTCTCCAGTGAGAAGGTTGAGAGCCCTTTGGATAGCTTTGGTGCTGGTCTTCTTGTCGCTCATGTCTGTGAAGACGATGGAGCGCGGGGAATCTGACCAGCGATCGAACATTTCGCGGGAGATTTCTTGGGTCAGAAGATGAGGGACCGATTCGTTCTATGGCGAGATGGGATCGAGGCACAGGTTGACGCGATGAGGACAGTGGGTGAGTCTGCCTGTGGAAAGCGGAAGGCAATGTCGTGAGCACCAGAAGCGAAGAGACGCCAAGCCAGCCAAAGGGCGGGGCTGTGGGCTGGGAGACGGTTCACGTCTTTGTCTCCAGCACGTTCAACGACATGCACGGGGAGCGGGACTACCTGGTCAAGGAGGTGTTCCCCGAGCTGCGCGACTGGTGCGAGGAGCGAAAGCTCCGTCTGGTCGACATCGACCTGCGCTGGGGCGTGAGCGAGGCGGATGCCACGCACAACCAGCGCGTGGTGGAGGTGTGCCTGCAAAACATCGACCGCTGCCGGCCGTTCTTCCTGTGCTTCTTGGGGCAGCGCTATGGGTGGATTCCAGGAGCGGGCGACGTTTCCGCGGAAACGCTGGCGAGGTATCCGGGACTGAAGGCGGCCATCGTCGAGCAGCGGTCCGTGACGGAGCTGGAGGTGCTGCACGCGGTGGTGGCGCCGTTCGTGGGTGGGGAGGCGAAGCTGGCGGCGGGCCAGTCGTTCCTTTACCTGCGGGACGATGACTACTTGAAGGACATGCCGGCCGAACCNNCGGCAGAACAAGCTGCGCGCGGCCGTGGTTGCGCAGAAGGCGCGGCCGGTGCGACAGTACAGCGCGCGCTGGTTGATCGACCGGCACACGCCCGAGCTGGCCATGCCGCTAGATTGCCCGGCGACCCTGCGGGAAAACCAAGATCGCTGGCGGCGCGACTGGCAGCGGTCCGGGGAGGTGAGCGTCCCGGAGGGCGCGTTGTCCGTGCCTGCGGCGCAGGCGGAAAAAGCGAGGGCGTACAACCAACGGCTCTGCGCGGGCCGGCTGGGCGACTTCTGGTCAGACGGCCGGTCGTTTACCGAGGTGATCGTCGACGATTTGAAGGCTGCGATCCTCGAGCGCTATCCCGAGCGCAAGGAGTTGCCCGAGCAAGACGACCTCACCCGCGAGATCGACCGGCACGAGGACTTCGTGCGCACGGCAGCCGACGTGTTCATCGAGCGGCCAGGCGACTTCGCGGACCTGGACGCGTACGCTGCCGGGGATTCGCGCAAGCTCTTCGTGTTGGTGGCCAAGGCCGGTCTGGGCAAATCCACGTTGTTGGCAAATTGGGTTGCGAGATGGCGTTCGCGCGATGGCGGGCTAGCGAACGAGACCGTTCACGCGCGCTTCGTGGGCGTGGGCGAGCAGTCAGGCACGGTCGATGCCCTGCTGCGATCGATCTTGGAGGAGTTGCAGAGAACGGCAAAGTGGCCGACCGAGAGGGATCGACAGAGGCCGGATGCAGTCGAGCGGAAGGTCGAGATCCCGGACGACGCAAATGTCTTGCGCAGCAAGTTCTGCGAGCTGCTCGGCGAGTGCGGAAAGGAAGGCCGTACGGTCGTCGTCATCGATGCCCTGAACCAGCTCCAATCGGGCCTTTCTGATCTGGACTGGCTGGCGCGCACCCTGCCCGAGAACGTGAAGCTGGTGGTGAGCTTCAAGCTCGGCGACGCGACCGTCGACGCCCTGGCTGCGCAACTTCGAGCAGACGAGCGGGTCACCCTGTCCGAGGTGCGGCCCTTCGCCGGGCTGGAAGAACGCCGGCAGCTCGTGCGCCAGTTCCTGCGGCAGTTCCTCAAGGAGCTCGACGAGCAGCACCTGGAAGCCCTGATCCAGGCGGACGGCGCAGACAACCCGCTCTTCCTCAAGGTCGTGCTTACCGAGCTGCGGGTTTTCGGCGCATTCGGCCAGCTCGGCGAGATGATTCGCCGGGAGTTCGGCACCACCCCGCAGAGCGCGTTCGAGGCAGTGCTGCGCCGGCTGGAAAGCGATCCGAGCTACGCTGCCGTACCCTCGCAGCAAGCCGCGCCCCTGCTCTTCGGCCTGCTCGCGCATTCGCGCAGCGGCCTGCCCGAGGATCTCCTGGCGCGGATGTTTCTCGCGGAGCTGGGGCTG
>PMZX01000232.1:0-2674 GCA_003170035.1 Myxococcales bacterium
GGGAACCCTGTCAGGGTTCCCATCTAAGACCGCCGATGAATTCGCACACGTCGGTCACGCCCTGGGTACGGCAGAAGTCTTCGATCTCACGGATGATCCGTTCTGCCGAGGCTGGGTCAACGAAGCTCTGCGTGCCGACCTGCACACAACTGGCTCCCGCCAGCAGGAACTCGATCGCGTCGGTACCATCCTGGATGCCGCCTATTCCACAGATGGGAATGGGTATCTTTGCCCGATGTACCTGATAGACCATGCGCAGGGCGACCGGCTTGATGGCCGGACCGGACAAGCCCCCGAACACCGTCGCGATCCTCGGCCGGCGTGTGCGCACATCGATGGCCATACCGGTGATGGTATTGATGATGGACACTGCGTCGGCCCCGTTGTCAGCACAAGCGCGCGCCAGGGCTACGATGTCCGATGTGTTGGGTGTCAACTTCACCCAAAGGGGCTTGCGGATGACGGCCCGGCAGGCCTTCACCAGGTCACCCAGCACGGTCGGATCACGGCCAAACTCGATACCTCCTGCCTTGATGTTGGGGCAGGAAACGTTCATCTCCAGGCCATCCACCCCGTCGAGCGCGGCCAGGCGGGAGCCACAGTCGACGTACTCGTCGAACGTGGTGCCGAAGAAGTTGACCAGCACGCGGGTCCCGCAGGAACGCAGAAATGGCAGTTTTTCCCGAGCAAAGGCCTCGACGCCCACATTCTCCAAGCCGATGGAGTTCAGCATCCCGGCGGCCGTCTCGCAGATGCGCGGGGGTGGGTTGCCAAAGCGGGGCTGGGGCGAGATCCCCTTGGTCACCAGTCCCCCCAAGCCGCGCAGAGAGAGCAGCCCATCGAATTCCTGGCCATAGCCAAAGGTGCCCGAGGCGGTCAGTACAGGATTGCTGAACTCGATTCCGCCGCAGGTCACCCGCAGAGCCGGCGCCTCTTCTTCCCGCGAGTCGAGGCTGGGTGTCATCGCGCACCCCCTTGTCTCTGGCTGCTCGCTGCGGCCGTCGCACGGGCCATCACNNACAGACACCGATGCCGCAAGCCATATGCTGCTCCAGTGAGAGATAGCACTCGATGCCATCGGTCTGGGCGATTCGTCCCACGGCCCAGAGCATCTCGCTCGGGCCGCAGGCCATGATACGCAGGCACCGGGTCGGGGCCGCTGCGCGCCAGTGCTCGATGCGGGCTTCCAGTTCGTCCGTCACGCGGCCCCGGCGGCCCAGCGAGCCGTCTTCGGTTGCCAGGTGAATGGCGATCCCCAGGGCGCGCATCTCGCCCAGCAGCACCAGATCGCGTGACGTGCGGCCACCGTAGAGCATCTCAGAACCGCTGGCCAGGCCGAGACGCGCAGCTGACTCGGCCTGCATGAAGAGCGGGGGCAGCCCGACGCCCCCGGCCACAAGTAGGTCAGTCACGTCCGCCGAAGGCACCGGGAGGCTGTTGCCGAGGGGGCCCAAGACCGAAATTCGTGATCCAGGAGGCGACCGCTCCATTAACGCGGTGCCTTTGCCGACCACTCTGGCAAGCAAATCCGCACGCCCCTCGTGGGCAACCGATAGGAGCGATAGCGGCCGAGGCAAAAGGGGATCACGGCCCCAATCACCGCGAAGCATCACAAACTGGCCAGGCCGACTTCCTGCGAGTGGTTCGCAGCCCCCAAGGCGGAGAACGAAATACCCGCCGCCGAGGGAACGGTTCTCAATGACTCGGGTGTTGAAATAGCGCATCATCCGCCTGCACCCCCTTTTACAATAGCGAGGCCTGATGGCGCCACGCCTGCGGGCCTGCTTCGCCGGGGTTTTCTTGGCCCTGCTGCATCATTTCGAGACCAAACACATAACTGATTGAAATAGTTTGCCAATATCAAAATTATTCATGCGTTGAGGGAAAGAAACTCATTGTCATACTGGTGTCGCGCCGTCTGATTTGTTGCACGTCGCAGTCAGCTGTGTTACTAGCCGAAGTTGTCGTGAATTCAGGGCGTTGATAATGGACTTCATGTTCGAAGATGAGGTCGACGAGGTCGGATCCGATGTAGAAGCCTTTTGCCCAAAATGCAAGGCTGACACGACTCACGTCGTCATCTCCAAGTACGAAGACGAGATTCGCCGCGTCCAGTGCAATCCTTGCGGAGACGTGCACTCGTACAGAAAGCCCCGTGGCGAGGCAGAAGACGACATCCCAGAGCCTGTTGCGGCGCGCAAGCGCGCCATGATGAAGAAATTCACCTGGGAAGAATTCTTCGCGAAGCACGGCGAGAAGGACGCCAAGCCCTACGAGTTCCGCGAGTGCTATCGCGAGAACCAGATTCTCTTCCATCCGAAGTTCGGTAAGGGCTTCGTCTCGGAGGTCGTTTCGGAGAGCAAGGTGGAGATCACCTTCGCAGACGCGCGCCGCATTCTTGTCCACAATCGCAAGGACATCCCCGGCTCGCCTCTGGCTGCCGAGGATGACGGGCTCCCGTCAAGTTCGGTTCCCGGCAAACCCGCGGCCAAGGCCAAGGATAAGGACAAGGACAAGAAGGTGCCGGTGCCAGCCAAGCCTGCGCCGCCCGAGAGAGAGAGTTCGGCAGCGCGGCCACGAAAGGAAGGCGCTGCGCTGAAGCCGGCAGCCAAGAAGCCCATTCAGGAGGCGGCTACGGAAAAGGCCTCTGGCAAGAAGAAGCCTGTCAAGAAAG
>PMZX01000232.1:2699-30761 GCA_003170035.1 Myxococcales bacterium
GCCGCTGCCAAGAAGAAGAGCAGATAGCAAGACGGCCGAAGCCGTCCGGTGCTCGAGAAGTCTACCGGATGACGAGTACGAAGATGTCGTAGCAGGCATGGGTGTAGACCGCTACCGCGAACCCGCGCCGCCAGAACAGAAGGCCGAAGAAGATTCCGGCCAGGACTCTGAATACGAAGGGGCCGATCGCAATGGGGTCACCGTAGGGTGGGAGATGGTGCATCGCGGAGAACACCGCTGACGACAGCAGCAAGGCCCCGAGCAGCGCAGCCCATCGGGCGACGCGCACGAGCTTTTCCAGCACGAAGGCCAGGCCGCTCATCAAACCAAGACGAAACACGGTTTCTTCATACACGCCTGCACCCAGCGACATCACGAAGCGGGTCAGCAGTCCCTGCCCTTCGATCCCGCCCGCAAGTCGGGGCGAGATCCCGAGAACCTTGGTCATGACGAAGACGATCAGCGACCCCATGGTGAGGGCCCAGACCACGCTCTCGAGCAGAACCGGGACCACCATCGCACGGTTGAAGCGCTGCCGCCGTCCAAGCGCCAGCACAGTCACGAGAAACAGAACAAGAACACTCGCCAGAAAGCCCAGATAGCCAGTCAGGGTCAGGCCGAAGGTACGGAACAGCAGCGTTGTGACGAAGTCCGCTCCATTCAGCATGGGCAGAGTGAACAGGACCCCCACCTGATAGATGAGGAAAAGCGGGAAGACGAGGATGAGACTCGTCAGCAAGTTTCTGGGGTTGTCCGCGGCCGCTGGCATGGCGGTCTACCGGGGAGCCGATCGAACCTCCGGATCATGCCGCGTCTGCCAACTGGGCACAGCCTCGGCCGACCGACCGCGGGGGCCTATCACGCTGCCGCCAGAACGCGCCGCCGCGCGCGCCGCGCCGGGGGTCTGTGCGGGCGGCTCGACCACGGCAGCCACTTCGCGCTGCGGGTCGAGGTACTTGCGCGCCACCCTCACGACATCCGCGGCTGTGACCTTCATGATGTTGTCCCCGTACAGGCGATAGGATCGCCATCCCTGGCCGTAGGCCTCATAGAAGGCCAGCGCCGCCGCGATGGCGCTCTTGCGCTGCAGCCCAATCGCGTGAGTCCCGACCAGATAGCGCTGCGCTCGTTCCAATTCGTCCGCCGAGATACCATTCTGCGCCACTGCCTTCAGTTCCTGCCGGATGCTACGCGCGGCCTCTTCCACCTTTTCTGGGCTGGTGGCCACATAGACGGCGAAGTAGCCCGGGTCCACACCCTCAAGTGAGAAAGCGCTCACCCGGTAGGCCAGGGCTCGCTTCTCGCGAATCTCGCTGAACAGGCGGCCCCCCTGCCCGGACAGAACTTGCGCCAGAACCTCCAGGGAGAAGCGATCCGGGTTGGCGAACGTCACGCCGGGAAAGCCGAGCACCACATGCGCCTGCTCCTTGGCCAAGAATTTGAAAACCTGGCTTGGCGCTTCCGAGGGCGGCTCGACTACGACTTCAGGTTGCTGGGCGCCCGTGTCGGAAGCGCCGCCGAACAGCGTCGCCACCCTGCCAATCACCCGGTTGGGATCCACGTCGCCCACCACCGCAAGAGTGAGGTTCTTGATCGCGTAGAAGCGATGAAAGTGTTGCAACAGCTTGCGCCGAGTGAAACCCGCGACGGAGTCCGGCGTGCCCAGAGGATCGAGGCGATAGGGGTGCTTCTTCCACAGGCCAGAATGGAAAAGCCGGAACGTCACCTGCCCCAGGTTGTCCTCTTGGGCGCGGATGTCGTCGATGACGATTCGCCTCTCCTTTTCCAGCTCCTCGTCGGAAAAGGCGGCATTGAGCAGACAGTCGGCCACCAGATCGAAGCCGCGCTCGAGATAGCGCGACAGGAACTCGGCCTGCAGGCCCAGACTGTTGCGGCCCGAATAACCCGAGATGCTGCCCGCCATGCCCTCTACGTCGTTCATGATTTGCTCTGCGCTGCGGGTCTTGGTGCCACGCGAGAGCAGGCTGGCCAGCATGTGGGAGATGCCGTTCGATCGTTCGTCCTCGTAGCGGAGCCCGCCCACCCAGGTCGCGCGCACAGCCACGATAGGCACCGAGGCGTCGCGCAGAACCAGGAGCTTGAGCCCGGAAGGGAAGACGTGCGTGACCACATGGTCCCCCTGCCCCGCCGCAGTCGTGCGGGCAAAGCGCGCGTCGGCTCTGGCCTCGGCCGCCTCAGCCAGTTTCTTGATCGTGGCGGTAATCTTTTCCGTCCTCGCCTTCTGCTTGTCCGCCTTCGGCTCGGGCACCTGCGCGAAGACCGTCAAGTTCGACACGCGCAGGTACTTTGCGGCCACCCGTTTCAGATCAGCCGGAGTCAGCTTCTGTAGACTGGCAAGATAGCGATCCTCGAAGCCCACGTCACCGGCGATGGCGGCGAAGAAGCCCAGCTTGCGTGCGTGACCCTGGACGGTTTCCTTGTCGTAGACGCGGTCACTCTCCAGGATCGTGCGTGCCTTGGCCAACTCCTCTTGCGCCATCTCCTCGCGCGACAGACGCAGAATCTCATCGAGCAGGGCGCGGGCCGCCTCATCGACACGACCGGGAGCAAGGTTGGCGGCCACCACCATGAGCCCGGGATCGCGCGCCGAGAACAGATAGGCCGAGGTGTTGGTCACCAGTTGGCGGTTGCGCACGACTTCGAGATTGAGTCGCGAGCTGTCGCCCTGGCCGAGCGCCACAGCCAGCAGGTCGAGCGCCGGAACGTCAGCGTGGTTGATGGCGGGAGTGTGAAAACCCAGGAGGAGCTGGGTTTCCTTCACGTCACGCGCCGCCGCGACCACGCGCAGTTGGGATTGCTCGGCCTGCTTGGGCCGGGCGGGGGCCGGAACTCCCTCGGGCAGCGAGGCAAAGGCCTTGGTGACTTTCCGGCGCGCACTGTCCGCGTCGAAGTCACCCACCACCACCAAGGTCAGGTTGCTGGCGACATAGCACTTGGAGAAGAAGGCAACCAAATCTTCGCGGCGCAGGCGGCGCACCGTGGCCTCGGTCCCAATGATGGGACGACCGTAGGGATGTTGGTCGAAGGCAGCACGAAACAGGCCCTGCCCCGCCTGGCGTTCTGGATCGTCGAGCCCCTGCTTGATCTCCTCCAGCACGACGTGACGCTCACGATCGAACTCGACCGGATCGAATCCGGCGTTCTGGAGGGTGTCGGCCAAGATGTCGAGGCCGGCATCGAAGAACCGACTAGCCAGCACGAGGTGGTACACGGTTTCATCGTGGCTGGTCCAGGCGTTGATCTCGCCCCCGGAGCCCTCCACCTCGCGTGCGATCTGGCCCACGCCGCGTCTCTTGGTCCCCTTGAACAGCATGTGTTCGAACACATGCGCGATGCCGGCCAGTGCAGGGGGTTCGTCGGCCGACCCAATCTTGACCCACGCCTGAAATGCCACCACAGGCGCGGCGTGGTTCTCTTCCAGAACCACTTCCAAGCCGTTGTCGAGACTGAAGATCACGTTTTTTCTCCCGGCCGCAGCCTCCGGTTGCATCACCCCCGGGGCGCCGTTCGGCGATCTGTGGCTGCAGCCGGCGGCAACCAGGAGGATGCAAGAGAGGACAGCTAGCCTCACCGCCGCAACCGTAGCACGTCGGGGGCCTGCTTGGGGACATGCGGCGTGGTAGATTGCGAACCATGACAGGCCCGGGGCGCTGTCCTGTTTGCAAGCGAGCCATCCCTGCCGAGCCGGCCAACGCGCCGTATCGCCCATTTTGCTCACAGCGTTGTAGACTAGCCGACCTGGGAAGCTGGTTGAACGGCGCCTACCGGATCAGCCGGCCGATCTCTGAAGAAGACCTGGATCAGGGTGCAGGACAGAGCACCAGCGAGGGCGACGAGACTCACTGACCGAGGCTGCGGTCGTTTTCTCGTGGCGACTCCGGCCGGTCGTGCTAGTTTTTTTGACCTTCAGGTTTGTACGAAGAATCGGGGCGTGGCGCAGTCTGGTAGCGCGTTCGGTTCGGGACCGAAAGGCCGGAGGTTCAAATCCTCTCGCCCCGACAACCACCATCGTACCCAGTCACAGGTCGAACATCACCCCGGCAAACCACGTGCTGTCGCCGACATGTAGCGCGTTGCCCAGCCCCAGTCCGTTGATCGCGGCGTAGTCCCATTCGAAGAATAGCGCGCAGGGATCGGCGAGCGCTCCCGGGTTGATACTGCCCAACCCGAGAAAGTTGAGACCGAGCGCCGCGCCAGCGACGACGTGCCAGCCCGGCGTGAACCCGGTTTGGGAAGCGCTTCCTCCCGTGCGGCTTGCCGTCCACACCACGCCGTCCAGCCCTGCCTTCAGGTACGGTATCAGCGGCACCTTCTTCAGACCCGGAACCCGATCAGCTCGATACAGACCCGACAACGAAAAGGGAATGAGGCGCAATCCGGTCTCGTCCCCACTGCGAGTTGTCCCGTCGGCCAGAAAGGCTGCACCCGTCGCCTTGTAGTAGCCACCGCGCAGGCCCACGCCCCAGGTGCCGAAGCGATGGGCCAGGTACCGGTCGACCTCCGCCTCAGACAGGAGATGGCGAGAGGACCCGAAGGTATCGGAAAACGGATGGACGCCGGCGCTGAACTCGCTGTCGACCACCGGGCGATAGAGCGACACCCCGATCTCGACGCCCCAATCGGGCGGCTGGGGCACGGGCGACACTGCCGACTCCCGAGGCCAATCGGCGGAAGGGCGGTCGAGCGACACCTGCGCACGCGCGGTCGCAGTAAACGCGAGCAGGAAGAGCATGGCGCGCGCGACGCTGACGCCGGTGGTCCCCCGGCTACGGCTGCGGCGCGGACCTCGGCCTAGCGCGACGACCATAGCGGTGAGTAGCGCCATCCAAAGTAGATCCGCGCGGCGTGAGTGCGGTGCCAGTGAGCAGCCACTGGCGGCTCCCCCGGACTGCCGGTACTTCTCGTAGAATCCAATGGTCGGCTGGGGTATCGCCTGGGCTTGCGCCGACAGCGCGCTGGTGCCGCCACTCGGATCGATAGAAATCACGGCGACAGTGTAGGCCGTCCCATTCACCAGCCCGGCCAGACGGACGGAAGTCTCCGGGGCGGAAAGCTTGGCCGAGCAAACCTCGGTCTGGTCAGCCGCGGTCATGATCGCGCTGCCCGTGACGGTGCTATCCAGCCCGCAGCTCTCGTAGGCGGCGCTGGATGCCTTGACCGGACGAGGCAGGCAAAGCACCTGGTACCCTACGACTTGGGACAGGTCCGCCGGAGGAGTCCAGCTGACGAGGATGCCCTGGTCCGCGGGCTGGGCGGTGACGGCGGTCGGGGCCGCGACCACGGTCGCGATCACTGGAAGCTGGAGGGAGGGAGCGAAGGACAGCGCCACATTGTCCTGGACGAGAACGGCCCACAGAGTGGTCGACCCCGAGGTCAGGTTTCCGCAGTCCACGGTCGAACTGCCTGCTGCTGCCTGAAACACTTGGTTGCTGCCAAAAGTCGGGGGGGTAGCCGCCTGGGAGCCCGAGAAGGCTACCTGGCCGATGGAGACGCAGGATCCGGACGATGCGGAACTGGCGCAGCTCGCCCCGAGCAGAAAACTGACCGTGAGGGTCGAACTTCCCAAGTTGGTTTGCCCAGACGAGGTGAGCTGCAACTGCGGCGTAATCGTGTCGGGACAGCGGCACCGGTGCGGATTGAAAAAACCGTTGAGATCGCTTGCACCGAGAGCACGCAGCGAGCTCCCATCGGAGGCGTACACTGCAAGTGCAAAATCGCTCTCAGTCAACGCGGCAGCCTGCGCCCCGGCGGGCGCCCAGGCGACGGCCGCAGCCAGGACGAAGAGACCGCACTGGTGTCTGCCACGCAGGCGATCGGGCTTCGTGCACTTCATGAACCGCTATCCTGCCACCATCGGCCGCCGTCGTCCCCTTTTCCGTCGGGACGCGGCCTACTACCGATTGAGGGCACCCCTCAGGCGCGTACCGACCGGGATTGGGTGGCCGGCCAGCACCGCGGCAGCAGGCAAGCGCTTGCGGCCGGGCAATTGTATCTCGGCAAAGGCGACGGCGCCCCCCCCGCACGCGACAGCCAACCCTTGTGGAACCAGGCCCTGGACCTCGCCAGGGGTGCCCAGTCCCTCTATCACGCGCACGCCAAAGACTTTCACCGGCTCGTCGCCAAAGAAGACCGTTGCACCCGGCCAGGGGTCCACACCGCGCGCCTGCGCTGACACTTCCTGGGCGGGAGCGCCAAGGTCGAGGTGGCCGTCCTCCTTCTTCATCAGTGGCGCCAGCGTGGCGCCGGCCTCGTCCTGAGCTTGCGGCGTGACGGTGCGGTCGGCGATGCGTGGTAAGGTCGCAACCAGAAGCTTGCTGCCCAACCACTCCAGTCGCTCGGCCAGAGTCCCTGCCGTGTCGTCGTCGCGGATCGCCTCTTCCAGCGAGGCCGCCACCGGCCCGGTGTCCAGGCCTTCCTCCATGCCCATCACGCAGACGCCGGTCTTGCTCTCGCCGCGGATGATGGCCCATTGGATGGGCGCGGCGCCGCGATAGCGGGGCAACAGCGAGGCATGCACGTTCCACGCGCCCAGCCTCGGCACGGCCAACAGATCCGGCGGTAGGATGCGGCCATAGGCCACCACCACAAAGACATCGGGTTGCAAAGCCGAGAGAGCCCTGGCCAGCACGCCGTCGCGCAGCTTGGTCGGCTGCTCGACCGGCAGCCCAAGCCGAATGGCCAGTTCCTTCACGGGAGGCGCTTGCATCTTGTTGCCCCGCCCAGCCGGCCGGTCGGGCTGGCTCACCACTGCCAACACCTGGTGTTCGCGGGCCACGGCCTCCAGTGAGGGCAGCGCGAAGGCCGGGGAGCCGAAGAAGATCACGCGCATGCCATCAACCGCTGGGCGCGTCGGGCGAGAGCTCGGCACTCGATTCTGGCTGCGCAGCCTGCGCATCGGGTTCGGGCGCCAGGTTGAGCTCGTAGGCCGCGCGCAAGGCGGGAGTCGAAAGGATGCGCAACCCCTCGTCCAGGACTTCGCGAATCGTCTCGATCGCGGATTTCAACTCGTGGGCCAACTCCGGCCCCAAGGACTCAGGCGAGCACTCCCTGACCAGACGCTGGTGGGCGCGCCGGATCTCGGTCGCGTCCGCCTGTCGATCCACGCCCAGGACCAGGAAGTAGTCGCCCTCTTGTGCCAGCGCCTGTCGCGCCAGCACCCTTTCACGCGCGATCTGCAGATCGCGCACGCCGATGCGCGATCCCTCGTGGCCCCTGCCCCCAGACCGTGCCGACCGCAGGGCCCCAAAGCATGACAAGGCGAAAGCGATCTGCCAGACCGTCGCATCGGGTAGGCCACTGGAGCGCGCGACCTCGTCCAACGAACGTACCCCATCGAACAGCGGAGGCACGCGCGCCTCCACCGGATCGGGTAGCATTTGCTTGACCACGTCGGCCGAACTGCCCGACTCGTCGAGCACTAGGAGGTTCTTGGCGGAGCCGACGTGAGCCGCGATCTTCTCCGCAGAATAGCCAAGCGCGAGCCCTTCGCGGACCAAAGCAGCGGGATGGCGGAGAAGACGCGTCCTTTCAGGCCCGGCAACCATCCCGGGCTCGATTTGCCAGCGGCCAGCGGTCCAGCCGAACAGCGAAAGAATGATGCTTTCGTAGTGACGACGTACCGCCGGCAGCAACTCATCACTGCGCAGGAGGCCCAGGTCGACCAGCACCCCGCCAACCTTGCGCCCAGAAGCATCGACGATCTTCTCCACCTCTTCGCGCTGGCGCGCCGACACAACCCGTTCGCGAACCAGCATGGCCAGCATGCGATCCGCCACGTCATTCGACGCGGCCATCACGGGCAAACCGGCCTCGAAATAGACGCTCTTCTCCACCGACTCCTGTCCGATCCGCAGACGGCCGGTGGTTCCGTCGCTGAAAATGCGGCCCATCAGGACGGGCAGGTCGATCTCGGCCAGCTCGCCGGCCGAGGCGGGGCCCTCATCCCCCACGTCCTCCAGTGCCGTCGACATCTCAGACTCGATGACATCGTCGATGCCCGCGGCCAATCGGCCGAGCAGATGCGACAGGTCCTGGTTCACCGGTGCCATCACAACACGCTTTGTGGATCGACGTCGATAGCCAGGCGCAGGTCACGCGGCAGCTTCACCTCCGCAGCGGCCCGTGCCACCGCCAGTAGTCTGGCCCGGTCGGTCCCGGCCAGCCAGATCTGATAGCGGCTGCGGCCGCGCAGCCTGCCAATGGGCGCCTCGGCCGGCCCCAGCACAAGGATGGCGTTGCCCGCCTGCGCGCGGGCGCGGGCCGCTGCGTCCGCGGCAGCGGTGCGAACCGAAGCTTCATGACGGCCGTCCAAGCGAAGCGCGATCATACGCGAAAACGGGGGATAGCTCGCGCTTTCTCGCCGCGCCAGCTCATCGCGCACGAAGCCCTCGTAGTCATGGTCGCGCAGAAACTGTATGGCCGGGTGCTCCGGGCAGAAAGTCTGCACCACGATGCGGCCCGGCCGATCGCCACGGCCGGCCCGACCCGCAACCTGTTCGAGGAGCTGAAAGGTCCGCTCGGCCGCGCGGAAGTCGGGCAGATGCATGCCCTGGTCAGGCTGCAGCACGCCCACCAGGGTGACACCGCCGAAGTCGTGCCCTTTGGTAACCATCTGGGTTCCCACCAGAATGTCGATCTCGCGTTCGTGCACGCGGGCCAGGAGTCTTTCCAATTGGTCGCGATGGCCGTCGGTGGTGTCCCGGTCCAGCCGTGCGACGCGGGCCCCGGGAAAGAGGGCGCGCACTACGCTCTCCACCCGCTCGGTGCCGGTTCCCAGCCCTTCCAGTGCGGCCTGTTTGCACGCCGGACAGCGAGGGGGAATGGCCTCCGCTCGCCCGCAGTAGTGGCAGATAAGCTTGGCGCGCCCGCGGTGTAGGGTCATGGACACGTCACAGCTCAAACAGCGCAGGACGGCGCCGCAAGCCTGGCAGTGCATGAGCGTGGAAAAGCCACGCCGGTTGAGAAAGAGAATGGTCTGCTCGCCGGCAGCCAGGGCGTCGGCCACGGCCTGGGCCAGCGGCGGCGCGAGCAGGTGGTCGGGCCCCAGTTGGTGGCGCCGCAGATCGATGATTTCGACCGGCGGCAAGGGCCGAGCCGCTGCGGCGGGATTCGCTCGCGTAGGTAGATGCAGGCGAGAGAAGCGCCCGATCTGCACGTTGCGAAAACTCTCCAGCGACGGTGTGGCCGACCCCAGCACCACGACAGCCTTGGCCTGGTGGGCGCGCATCACGGCCAGATCCCGACCGTGGTAGCGCACGCCTTCCTCCTGCTTGAAGGATCCGTCGTGCTCCTCGTCCACCACCACCACGGCCAGCGCGCGCACGGGCGCGAACACGGCCGAACGTGCACCCACCGCGATGCCGACCTCGCCACTGCGCAAACGGCGCCAGGCCGCCAGACGGTCCGCAGGCGGCAGGGCACTGTGCAGAACCGCCACGTCGTCGCCGAAACGAGCGCGAAAGCGTGCCGCCAGTTGCGGGGTCAGCGCGATCTCGGGCACCAGCACCAGCGCCCCCTTCCCTTGCCGCCGCGCCTCGGCGATGAGGCGCAGGTAGACTTCGGTCTTTCCCGAACCGGTGATGCCGTGGAGCAAGAAGCCGCTGTATCCCTTGCCCAATGCCGCCCGGCACGCTTCGAACGCGGCCTGCTGGTGCGGGTTCAGAATCGGAGGCTCGACTACTGGCAAAGAGGCAATTCGCGCCTCCTCTTTTCGCCGGCTCTTGGTCGGACCNNGTGCGCGCCGCCCGCAGCCTGGCCAGCAAAGCCCGGTCTTGCGCATCGAGAGTGAGTCCGGCCATGTGCGAACGCCCCTTGGCTTCTAGGTCGACCAGGCGCCGTCCCGCCTCGGTGAGGCGGATGCGGCGTGAGGCAATGGCCCGCTCGCCACGCGGAAGGGCCGAACGCAGCACTTCGCCCAGCGGGGCCAGATAGTAGCCAGCCGCCCAGCGGCAGAGTTCCAGAATCGGCTCATCAATGGCAGGACCGTCACCCACCACATCGGCGATGTCGCGCACCGGGCCGGCCGCCGCCTCTGGATGCCCCACCACGAAGCCCGTCACCTGACGTGAACCGAAGGGCACTATCACCTCGGTACCGAGCGGCAAGCACACACCCGGCCGCGGATCGCGGTAGGTAAACGTCTCCTCCAGCGGCAGGGTCACCGCCACCTGCAACAAGGTGCCAGGCACTGCTGCCGAAGTTGCCCGCGCCGCGGTCACGTCTCGCGCAGGAGTTTCTCCGCGCCCGTGCGCACCGCCGCACCGATGTCGGATCGGCGGAGCGCATAGCGCAGCACGGCCAGCACGTAGCCGGCCCTGTCCCCGGCGTCGAAACGCTCGCCCCGCAACCTCACGCCGTAGAGACCGTCGCTGGCGCACAGGGCGGCCAGAGCGTCCGTCAGTTGAATCTCGCCACCCCGGCCCGGCTTGGTGTTGGCCAGGATGGGGAAGATCTCAGGCGGCAGGACATAGCGACCGACGATGGCCAGCCGAGAAGGCGCCTTGCCGGGCTCGGGCTTCTCCACCAGCTTGTTCAGGCGAAACACGTCCGCGCCCACCGACGCCCCATCCACGATTCCATAGAGATGCTCCTGACCCGCAGGAACCTCCCAGAGGCCCACCACGCCCTTGCCGACCCTGGCGTAGACATCAAGCAGTTGTCTTATGCCCGGCGGGTCACCTTCAAACAGATCATCGCCCAGCAGCACGGCAAAGGGCTCGTCGCCGACCGCCGCGCGGGCGCATAGCACCGCGTGACCGAGGCCACGCGTCTCTGGCTGGCGCACGGCTGAAATCTGCGCCATCTCGTTCAGCCGCCGCATCATCGCCAGTTCCGCGTGCTTGCCTTTGCGCTCCAGCAGCTCCTCCAGCTCACCGGCGCGGTCGAAGTAGTCGACCAGGGCGTCCTTGCCCCGGCTGGTGACCAGGATAAGATCGCGCAGGCCGCTCGCCACGCACTCCTCGACATTGATCTGGATGGCCGGCACATCCACGATGGGCAGCAGCTCCTTGGGGACAGCCTTGGTCACCGGCAGGAACCTGGTCCCGATTCCCGCAACCGGGAGAACTGCCTTGCGAACCGGTTTCACGATCGCCATGACCTTTGAGGGTAACCTACTGCGAGGCCGCGGTCACGTGGGTCGCTTCACGTGGAGGATGTGCGCCGGCATCCAATTCGGGTCGAGACGCACGTAGTTCCACTCGCCGCGCCAGGTGTAGTTCGATTCGGTCAACAGCTCCGACAGATCACAGCTTGCCGGCACGTCGCCTGCCACGGGCTTGCCCCGCTCGGCGCGATGAAACAGCTCAGGGACAAGGCGAATGGTGCCGTCCTGCACGTTGTGCGGGTCCACATTCACGATGGTCACCAGAACGTCGGTCAAATCCGCCGTGGTCTTGGCGTAGGCGATGATGTTGGGATTGGTCGACTCGAGGAACCTGATGTTGCGGGCAAGCGCCAGTGCGGGATGGGTGCGCCGGATCCTGTTCACCGTGGCGACCAGTTCCTTGATGTTCCCGGGCCGGTTCCAGTCCCAGGTCTTGTGCTGGTACTTCTCCGAGTCCAGGTACTCCTCACTGCCGGCCGCGAATGCACGGTTCTCGCATAGCTCGTAGCCGCTGTAGATGCCGTAGCTGGGCGACAGCGTTGCAGCCAGGATCAGGCGCACCATGAAGGCCGGGCGCCCCCCTTGCTGCAGATACTCGTGCAGGATGTCCGGCGTGTTGGCGAAGAAGTTCGGCCGCAGGTAGTCCGCCGTGTCGGAGAGAAACAACTCGGTCGCATACTCCTCCAGCTCCTTGCGCGAGTTGCGCCAGGTGAAGTAGCTGTACGATTGCGTGAATCCCAGCTTGGCCAGCCTCTTCATGCGCTTGGGCCGGGTGAAGGCCTCGGCCAGGAAGAGCACATCGGGATGGTCGCCCTGCACGCCGGCGATCAGCCACTCCCAGAAGCTGGCCGGCTTGGTGTGCGGGTTGTCGACGCGGAAGATACGGACCCCGTGCCCGGCCCAGAACAACACGACATCGAGCAACGCCTGATACAGGCCGTCGCGGTCCTCGGTGTCGAAATTGATGGGGTAGATGTCCTGATATTTCTTGGGGGGATTCTCGGCGTACTTGATGCTTCCGTCCGGCCGTTTGCTGAACCAGTTGGGGTGCTGCTTGACCCACGGGTGATCGGGCGAACACTGCACGGCAAAGTCGAGCGCAATCTCGAGTCCCAGCCGACGCGCCGACGCTACGAAATGATCGAAGTCGGCCAGCGTGCCCAGTTCGGGATGGATGGTGTCGTGGCCGCCCCCCTCGCCTCCGATTGCCCACGGCGAGCCCGGGTCGCCTGGCCGGCACACCTCCGAGTTGTTGGGCCCCTTGCGGTGGCTGCGTCCGATGGGGTGGATGGGCGCAAGGTAGAGTACGTCGAACCCCATGGCAGCGATCTCAGGCAAGCGCGCCGCGGCCTCGCCCAAAGTCGCACTGCGCGTGGGATCCGCGCCCTGCGAACGCGGAAAGATCTCGTACCAGGCGCCAAAACGCCCGCGCTCGCGATCTACCCAGAGAGGCAACTCGGCGGGGTAGATCTGCAAGTCGTCGCGCGGATCGCAGGCCGCCATCAACTCGGCCAGCAATGGATCGAGAATCAGCTCGACCTGCCTGGCGGTGGTCTTGGCCGCGGCGATCGCGTCCCGGGTTTCGCGCAGCGATACCTTGTCCCTGCCGTGGGCTGCCGCTTCGAGCGAACGGTCGATGATGTGCAAGCCTTCCAGCAGTTCACTCGCCACGTCCTGGCCCGCCTCGGACTTCTTCTTCAGCTCGGCGACAAAGGAACCAAAACGGTCGGTCCACGCCACCACGGTGAACCCGTGCGGCCCCACTTCATGCGGGCTGATGGTCGCATACCACCGGTCGTTGTAGGCCGGATCGGTCAGCATGACCGATTCGCGCCAGTCGACGCGCTTCCGATCCGGGGCCGCCGGCATCGCGCCGCAGATCAACTCATTCGCCGCCCGCTTGCGCCAGAGGACCGCAGCGCGAAGCAACTCATGCCCGTCCTTCCAGATGTCGGCGGCGACCTCCACCTTGTCGCCCACCACCGCCTTGGCTGGGAAACGGCCGCAGTCGACCTTCGGCGTCACGTTCTCGATCACGATCCGGACTTGCTGCATGGACTTCTTGTACTACAAGAACGCGCTTCGTGCGCGGCGAGCGCACATGCCAAGCGAGGGGCCGCGCAATTCGTCATCTGGACATCCTCGCACCCAGTGCAAGCCGAACAGGTCCTTCTCCCTCTGGCGTGGCTAGGCCGGCGGCCGCCGTCGAAAGACCACATACCCGGTCTGGCTGGACCTGACCACCACGTAGCCTCTCCGCAGAAAGTCTTCAAAGGCCGGGAACGCATGGAGTGATTTGAGACCACTCTGCGAGATCCATGTCTCGTCGTACACCGCCACCAGAATCCACGTCGGTGGCGCCCGCTCGAGATCCGCCATCATGCGAAGTTTGAGGCGCAACATCAGCGGGTGCGTGTTCAGCGTCTCGTCGCGCAGGTCGAGCACGCCCGTGGTCACGCGCGAAATCGGCGGAATCTGCATCAGAAACTGCACGCCCATGTCGTGGCCAAAGAAGAACATTCGCTCTCCCGGTCTGACGTGTGAGCGAATCCAGGCGATGGTCTCATCCCATACCGGCGCAGACACGCCCTGGGCCAGCGAGGGGTCGGCCAACGCGCCAGCATACGACGAGAGTGTGGCAGAATTATCAAATGGTATTCCAAGCACCAGCAGGAAGACCGCCGTGCCGGCCAACAACGACGACTTGTGCTGACCCGACCCGCGGCATACGGCGAACGTGCGCCCCACGACGCAATCGATGAACAGCGCGGTCCACAGCAGCTGGAAGGGAAAGACCGCCCAGCACTGGTAGAGAAATCCCCTGCCTTGGACAAGAACGGCGACAATCAACCCGATATGGATGGCCAGCAGGCGTATGAGCATCGGGCGCTGCTCTCGAACCCAGACTAGGCAGACGAATGGAATGAAATAGAGCCCCTGGAAGAGGAACGCCGACAGGAGCTGCGATCGGATGCCCTTAAATGGCGACAGCCTGCTGTAGATCTCGGCATTGTAGGTGATGAGAAGCTCGTACGCCGCCCCCAGATGTCTGGCAAACAGGCCGAAAGACACGGCAGTCAGCAGAACGCCGCCGAGGAGCATGAACGGCACACGGCGCCGCCAGATGCCGAGTGGCTGGGCAACGGTACCGGGACTGAAAATCACCCACGCCAGGGGCAGCAGGACCAAGCCGATGGTCGGTTTGATCAGCAGCGCCAGCATCACGACCGCCCCGGCCACCAGAGCCGCAACCTTGTCCAGCCAAGGCCGCAGACCGCCAAACATGAGCCAGTAGATGATCGGCAACAGGAACGCAATCTGGTACGTCTCGCGGTTCGAGGTGTTCCACGGGCCCGCGCCAACGTACTGCAAAGCGAAGAGAATCGCCGCCAGCAAGCCAGTCAGGGGACGCGTGAAACGTGCCACGATACCGGCGAGCGCAAGCCCCGCGCTGACCTGCAGGACCAGGTCAGCGGCGCGCACGGCGATCTCAGAGACGCCCAGCAGCTTGAAAACCCCGGCGTACAGCATGATCTGTCCCGGAAACTGATGTATGGGCACGTCCGTGTACGGCGCCAGGCCTTTGAGCCAGCACAAGGCGATATAGGCGAAGCTGGCATGGTCGCGCTGAAAGCGAAAGAACACGAGCGGCACCAGCAAGACCCCGACGACGAGGGCTACCAGCAGCAGCATCGACGGCGTAAACCGCCCTTCCGTGGCCATCCAGGCCGCGCTCCAGCCTGCTCGCTTGGACCCGGAGTCAGCGCCCGCGTCCTCCATCGGGCCCACCAGTGGTTCAGGCGATGCAGAAGACTCGGACGCTTGCATGGGCTCGGAAGGGCTCATGAGTGGAATGGATCTCCTTCCCTCCTCGCGACATCACACCCTGCCTATCCGATGAAGACCCAGACTGCTGACTTGGTCGCGTTGCCAATTTGTGCTCTGAGAGGGAACCAGCAGCATACTACCCCTCGATCCTGGCTCTGGATAGTCTTGCCGACTGACCTTGGAGATTTGTACTCGTCATTGGTCAGGACGAAGAGCGTTCGTCGACCAGCTCTTGATACATCCCCCTGGTCGTCTCGGCGATGGACGTCCAGGAGAAGTACTCCTCCACCCGCTTGCGGCCGGCCAGGCCCAGCCCCCGCGCCCATTCCCGATCGTGAAGCATTCGGTTGATGGCCTCGGCCAAAGCGAGCGGATTGGCTGGCGGCACCAGCAGCCCCGTGCTCTCCGGCACCACGACCTCTTTGATACCGCCCACCGCGCTGGCCACCACCGGCCGCTCACAAGCCATGGCCTCCAGGTTTATGATGCCGAACGGCTCGTACACCGAGGGGCAGGCAAAGAGTGCGGCGTTGCTGTAGAGTTCGATGTACTGCTCCTCGCGCAGAAGGGTGTTGATCCACAGACAGCGCGGCTGCTCCGCCACCTTGGCCGCGATCTCTGCCTCCACAGCCGGCGTGTCGGGCGCACTGGTGCAACACACCAGGCGCACGCCGGGGGCCACGTGCTTCATAGCCTCGATCAGGTGCACCATCCCCTTCTGGCGCGTGGTCCGGCCCACGAACAGGACGTAGTCGCCATCAATGCCGTAGGCCTTGCAGGTCACGCGGCTCTCGACCCGTTTCCACACGCCAAGCTCGATGCCGTTGTGGATCACCACCACTCGTCTGGGGTCCACGTTGAACAACTCCAGGATCTCCCGCCGCGCGTCGGTCGAGACAGCCACGACCCGGTCGGCGTTCTCCAGCGCCACCTTCTCGATCCACGAGGTCAGGTGATACGAGCGGCCCAGCTGCTCTTCCTTCCAGGGCCGCAACGGCTCCAGGCTGTGCACGGTGGCCACATAGGGGACGTTGTACAGAGTCTTGGCCATGAAGCCCGCGAGCGCGCCATACCAGGTGTGCGAGTGGACCACGTCGGCATCGATGCGATCGCGAATCTGGGACAGATTGACCGAGAACGTCCCCAGCGTGCTGTTGAAGAGCTTGTCTTCTCCTTCCCACATGCGCGGCCAGGCCTGATACCCGCGCACCCGCAANNAGGTGCACGCCGGCGCCTCCGTACACGTGGGGAGGAAACTCGCGTGCCAGGAAGGTGACCTTCATGGCCGCACCGGCCTCGCGGTAGCCGCGGGCAACACACTCTTGCCCGAGGGCACTTGCATCCCGATGTCGTCCTCCGTGGCATCGACGTGGATCAGGCAGTTCTTGCCCACTCGCGCGCCCGCGGGCAGGCGCACGTTCATGGCCAGCACCGTGGCTCCACAGGAGAGTGAAGCGGGCCTCTCGTCGCTCGCCACGGACTCCCCCACCCCGACCTGACAACCCTGCGAGAAGACCACCCGCTTGTCCGCGATCGCGGCCGACACTTGCGCATCCGCCTCCACCACGACGTCGTCCCACAGCACCGAGCCTTTGACAACCGCCCGTGGCCCCACCCGCACCCCAGGCGACAGCACGCTATCTTCCACCGTTCCTTCGATCACACAGCCCGCCGAGACCAGCGAGTTGGCGATGCGGGCCCCGGGAAGGTAGCGAGCCGGCGGCGACGGCGAAGCCCGTCCCGCCATCAGATTGGACTGCACGTCCCAGGCCGCGATGTCCACCGCAGGCGTTGCCCCCAGGACCTCTTGGTGGAAAGCGTAGTACTCGTCGAGCGTGCGCGAGTACGACCACGTGCCTCGAAAGATGAACCCGTACGCCCGCCGCCGGGAGATCATCCGGCGCAGGACCTCGTGGATCTGGAAGGTCACCGTCTGGTCTTCCCCACTCACTGCCCGGCGCAACTCCTCGACCAGCACTTCCTTCTTGAACAGGTAGACCGACATGGAAGCCAGGTTGGTGCGAGGAAACTCCGGCTTCTCCATGAAGTTGATGATCTGACCGGTGGCATTCAGTTCGCCGATGCCGAAGCGGCTGGCGTCCGCATCGCGCGGAGCGAACACCATGGTCAGATCAGCGTCCCGTTCGTGGTGAAAATTGAGCAGGGGCCCGTAGTCCATGGAGTACACATGGTCGGCCGACACCACCAACACGTCGGACGCATCAGCGCGTTCGACGAAGTCGAGATTCTGATACAGGGCATCCGCGGGCCCGCGATACCATTCGCTCACGGAAAGCTTGAGATAGGGAGGAAGGAAGCGAACTCCGCGGCTGGCACCCACCAAGTCCCACGCCATGCCCGTGCCCACATGATCCATCAGCGACGCCGGCCGATACTGCGCCAGGATGCCCACCTGCCCGATCCCGGCTCGCGCCAGATTGGTCAGGGCAAAATCGATGCAGCGATAGATGCCGCCAAAGATGACGGCCGACTTGGGCCGCCGTTCGGTCAGGACCGACAGATCCTCGCCGCGCCCACCTGCGAAAACCATGGCTATCGCTTTGCGCATCGTGTTCTCCTGCATGTGCCCACGCCAGCCACGAGACCACCGGTGACAGGTGCAGACAGGCGGCCGTGGTGCATGCCCCTTCAAAGTACCGTATCAGAGTGACAAAGGGACGACTTTTCGGGCCAGAGCCGGGGCCGAAAGCCGAGGGCCGACGGCGTCTGCCCAAACCTGGCCCACAGATTCGTGCCAACACCGCGGCCTCGGCCCGCGGATCCGTTTCCGGTTCCGGCCTGCCGGCCCTCGGCTTCCGGCCCCGCCGCCCACCCCGTCTCTCACCAGCTACGATTCTCCGAGAGCCCGTGCCAACAACTGCGCAACTGCCTCGAAGGTGGACTCGGGGATCTCGCCGCCTTCCTCCACCTCACGCAGCGCTTGGGCCAGAACCGCGTCGCCCAAGACGGGTACCCCGGCTTCCCGTGCCACATTGCTGATCATAGCGGCGACCAAACGCTCACCTTTGGCCACCACCACCGGGGCGCCTGCCTGGTCAGGGTCATAGCGAAGCGCCACGGCCAGGCGGTCACCGTCGACCACCAGGAGGTTTGCCCGGCGCACTTCGTCGATCGTTTGCCGCTCGAGCATCTCACGATGCAAGCGCTGGCGCTCGGCCTTATGCAGCGGATCTCCCTCAGTCTGCTTATGCTCGCGCTTGACCTCCTCACGGCTCATACGCAGCGACTTTGCGTGGCGGTGGCGTTGCCACAGATAGTCCGCCGCACCCAACACGGCCGCAGCCGTCGCCAGACGCAGGCCTAGCCTTGCGCCAAGGAGGCCAAACAGGGCCAGTGCCGACCCCACCGGCAGGCCCGCCAGATGCCCCACATCCGACCAAGCCGGGGCCAGCGTCCACCAAGCCAGCGCAGCCACCACCGCGGCTTTCAGCAGGCTCTTGCAGAGCTCGGCCGAACCTGCAGCCCCCAGCAGCCGGCCGGCCGATGGCAGCGCGCGCTTGATGTCGAACCTGAACGGGTGAGTAGAAAACAGACCACTGGTCTGCGTGAGCCCGCCGGCAAGCGCAGCCAGCACAGCGACCCCGAGCGGCAAGATCAACCCGTCACTGGCCGCGTGCAGGGCCGCGCGCCCGGCTGATGCCAGGCTGGGGCCAGACGCGGCATCGCCCAGGGCCAGGCGCAGATAGGCAGCAAGGCCACCCATCCAGGCCCGGGCGCCGAAAACCAAGGCGGCGCACAGGACAAGCCCGGTCAGCCCCGACTGTAGGTCGCGGCTCACGGCGATCGAGCCTCGACGGCGAGCCTCAGCCAGACGCTGCGGTGTCGGTTCCTCGGTCTTGGCGGCGGCGGTGGGTTCAGCCATTGGACACCTGTCAGCGCCCGAGTTGTGCCGCCCTCTCCAGTAGCCCCAAGAAGCCGCGGAATCCCACGGTCAGCGCCGAATCCAAGGTTGCCAGCCCTGCCAGCAGCGCGCCCACGCCGAGCAGGGCCTTGGCCGGCATGCCCACGAAATAGACCGGAATCTGGGGGACGGCACGGCCCAGGGCACCGAGAGCCATGTCAGCCAGGAGAAGCGCAACCAAGGCAGGGGCCGCCAACCCGATGGCAGCCTCGATCAACTTTGCCGAAGCCGCGATGACCAGGAAGGCCGCTGCGTGCAGGCTGGTCGGGCCAGGCGATGCTGCGCCCAGCGGCACCGCCTGGTAGCTGCGGGCCAGGGCCGTGGCAAGAATGCCGGCGCCACCCATCTCAAGAAAGATCACAACGGCCAGAAGCAGCAACAGCTCACCCAGCGGGCTGCTGCGACTGCCCTGCTCGGGCGCGATCACCTCGGCCAGGTTCGCCCCTCGCAGGACGTCGGTCAGCCAGCCCGCCGCCTCCACGGCGCGAAACATGCAGGCCGCCACGAACCCCATGACCAGCCCCACCCCGACCTCGCGCAGCAGGAGCAGCGACCAGAGTACCGCCCCTCCCGACGGCAGCCGGCCCGCGACCAGAGGGAAGCACAGGGCCGAAAGCGCGAAGCCCAGAGCCAGCCTCACTCGTGCTGGCAGGTTCGGTCCCCCGAAGGCCGGAATCAGCCAGACAAAGGGGATCGTGCGCGCGCCGCCCAGACCGAGGATGAGCAGGGCTCGTTCGAGGTCGGCCGGCAACACGGGCATGGCGGTGATCAGTGAATGGTTGGTATGGCCAGCAATAGCGCCTGGGTGAACCGCAGCACCTGGGCACCGAGGAGCGGCCCCATGGCGATCAAGACCAGCATCACGGCCACCAGCTTGGGCACGAATACCAGCGTGTTCTCGTGAACCTGGGTCGCGGCCTGCAGGATGCTCACGATCAACCCGACCGCCAGGCTGGCCAGCAGCGGCGGCGCCGACACCAGGATCACGAGCAGTAAGCCCTCGCGCACTGCCCGCAGGATCAACTCGCTTCCTGTGGCACTAAACATAGGATTCCACCAGGCCGCGCAGGAGAAGTTGCCAGCCGTCAGCGAGCACGAAGAGCAGCAACTTGAAGGGCAGCGACACGGTGGTGGGCGACAGCATGTGCATACCCAGCGCCAGCAGCAGGTTGGCAATCACCATGTCGACGACCAGAAAGGGAACGAAGAGCAGGAACCCGATCTCGAACGCGCGACGCAACTCCGAGGTCAAGAACGCAGGCACCACGATCAGGAAGTCGCGCTCGGAAACCCCGACCCGCTCTTGGGCCGTGCGCATGCGCAGGGCCAGGCTGTGGAAGACAGCCCGGTCCCTGGCACTGGCGTTCTTGAGCAGAAACTCGCGCAGAGGCTCCTTGGCCTTTGCCGTGGCGGCGGCCAAAACCTCAGCGGTCTGCCCGCTCAGCAGATCGGCCCCGGCGCTCTCACCAAGCAGGGGTTCCACCGCCTGGAACATGCGCATGCCGGTGGGGGCCATCACGTACAGGGTGAGGATGAGGGCTACCCCTGTGACCACCTGGGAAGGCGGGATCTGAGGTGTGCCAAGGGCGCTCTTCAGCACCGAAAGCACCACCGCGATCTTCACGAAGCTAGTCATCAACAACAAGACGAATGGCAGCACGGAAAGCGCGGCTATCACGACAAAGAGCAAGAGCGGCCGCGAGGCGAAGCCGGCATCGGTCGCAGCCGCCGTCGCGAGCAATGCGGCGTTCATGATTTCGGCCTCCCCCGAAGCCGGGACAGCACTTCGGCGAATCGCAGACCGCGCCGGACAGGCGTCCCTACAGCCGTCTCACTGCTTACAGTCGTGGGATCGATCTCAGCCAGCAGCGACATAGGTCCATCCCCGACCCCGACCAGAAAGCACCGACCCGCCACCTGCAAGAGATAGACGGCGCGCCGAGGTTCAAGCGAGCAGCGAGCCAGGACCTGTACGGGACCTTCGCTACGCCCAACCCCTCGCCGCGAAAACCACCGCAAGGCTACATACGCCGCCAGGCAGACGACTGCCAGCGACACGAGCGACAACGCGAAGGAGCTCCCGAGGCCAGGCAGGTCAGCCGCTGACGCACCCATACCGCCCTGTTACCGCCACCCACCTTCCGCTGTCAACCGCGGAATTGAACTACGATCCCGCGATGGCCACAGAAGGTCGTGGTCGGAGTGCCGAGGTGGACGGGGCTACTCGCCCCCGCCCTTCTTGCCTCGGGGCGCCCGACGAGCTGTGGCGCCCGACGGCTGGGCTTTGCGGGCCGCCGACTCTTTCTTGACCCCGCCCTTGGGTGCTGCCGCCCGCGGCGTGGCCTTCCTGGGCCGCCCGGCCTCTTTCTTGGCCTTGCCCTTCTCGGCCGGCTCCTTCTTCGGCTTGGCGGCGTTGCCCTTTTCCGGCTTGGGCTCAGGCTTCTCTGCCTTACCCTCTGCTGGAATGAGTTCCAGCAACGACATATGGGCCGCATCCCCGGGACGCTGCCCCAACTTCATGATTCGGGTGTAGCCCCCGTGCCGGGTGAGGTAGCGCGGGCCGATTTCCTCGAACAGCTTGAGCACGGCCTCCCGGTCACGAACCGCGCGCAAGGCCATGCGCATCGCATGCACCACGCGCGCCTTCTCCTCGTCCGTGCGCTTTTCCGGCTTCTTGGTCAGCACAGGCCCCAGCCGACGTGCCCAGGTGATGGCCCGCTCGACGAGCCGGCGCACCTCCTTGGCCTTGGCTTCCGTGGTCCGGATGCGTTCGTAGGTCAAAACAGCCGCCACAAGGTTGGAAAACAGAGCCTTGCGGTGGGCCGGGGTCCGAGAAAGATGCAGTCCTGCTCTCTTGTGTCGCATGTTCGCCTAGCAGCCGGTTGAGGTGACGAGTGGGGTCGGCCTTCCCGATCAGGCCTTCTTGGGCGGACCGTCACCCGGCCAGCCTTCCAGTTTCATGCCCAGGGATAGACCCATGCTGGCCAAGATTTCCTTGATCTCCTTGAGCGACTTGCGCCCGAAGTTCTTCGTCTTCAGCATCTCCGATTCGGTCTTCTGCACCAACTCGCCGATGCATCGGATATTCGCGTTCTGCAGGCAGTTGGCCGAGCGTACCGACAGCTCCAGATCGTCGACCGACTTCCACAGGTTCTCATTGAGCTTCTGCTGCTCCTCGGAGACCGTGGCCTCGGGCGCGGGCTCGGCGCCTTCCTGAAAGTTGATAAAAATGGTCAGCTGGTCCTTGAATATCTTGGCGGCAAAGGCCACCGCGTCCTCGGGCTTGACTGTACCGTTGGTCCACACTTCCAGGGTCAGACGATCGTAGTCAGTCTGCTGGCCCACGCGCGCGTTGGTGACGGCGAAGTTCACCTTGCGAATGGGCGAGAACAACGAATCGATGGGGACGGTCCCCACACCCATGGTCGGCGTCTTGTTGCGCTCGGCCGGCACATAACCACGCCCCGTGCTGACCTCGATCTCCATGCGCACCTTCGCGCCCTTCGAGCAGGTCATGATCAGCCGGTCAGGGTTGAGGATCTCGATCCCGTCGGGACACTGGATGTCCCGCGCGGTCACCTTGCCCGCGCCGTCCTTGTCCAGCCGCAGGGTACGCGGTTTGCCATCCAGGGACCGGATGATGACCTCTTTCAGATTCAGCACGATGTCGGTGACGTCTTCGGCCACCTCCGGCAACGAGGTGAACTCGTGCACGGCGCCTTCAATCTTGATGGCTGTGATGGCCGCGCCCTGCAGCGAAGATAGCAGGACCCGACGGAGCCCGTTGCCGATGGTGGTGCCGAAGCCCCGTTCCAAAGGCTCACAGGTGAACTTCCCGTAGGTATCGGTCAGCGACTCTGTATCCACTTCCAGCTTGCGCGGGCGGATGAGATCGCGCCAGTTCTTCGCAACAAACGCCGGTTGCGACGCCGCCACAGCTTGTGAACTCGCGGTCGACATTCTGTTCTCCTATCTAAAATCCAGGTGGGCGGGTGATCTACTTCGAGTACAGTTCTACGACGAGCTGCTCGCGAATGGGCATGGTCAAGTCCTCGCGCGCGGGCAATGTGGCGAGCTTGCCTTGAAACCCGTCCTTGTCCAGTTGCAGCCACTTGGGCACACCTCGGCGCTCTACAGCCCCCAGGTTCTCCAGGATGCGAGTCACCTTGCGCGACGTCTCCTTGACCGCGACGCTGTCGTTGGCGGAGCAGAGGAACGACGGCACGTTGACCTTCTTGCCATTGACCACGAAATGCCCGTGGCGAACCAGCTGGCGCGCCTCCGCATGATCGGAAGCGAAGCCCAAGCGATACACCACGTTGTCGAGACGACGCTCGAGCAGCTGCAGCAGGTTCTCGCCCGCCACGCCCTTCATGCGGTTGGCTTTGTGGTAGTAGCCACGGAACTGCCGCTCGGCCAAACCGTACATTCGCTTCAGCTTCTGTTTTTCGCGCAACTGGGAGCCGTAGTTGGAGATCTTCCTGCGGCGGGCCTGACCATGCTGCCCGGGCGCATAGGCGCGCCTCTCGTAGCCACACTTGTCGGTATAGCAACGGTCGCCCTTCAAGAACAGCTTCACGTCCTCGCGGCGACAGAGGCGACAAACCGGACCGGAATACTTCGCCATCGCTAGGTTACCTTCCTCATGCTTTCACTTGACTCTGGAACATCGAATACCAACGCATCAAACCCGGCGCCGCTTGGGCGGCCGGCAACCGTTGTGGGGAACTGGGGTGAGGTCGCGGATAAGATTGATCTTGAAGCCGGTGGCGGCCAGTGCACGCAGGGCTGACTCACGCCCCGAACCCGGGCCCTTGATGAACACGTTGATGGACTTCATCCCGTGCTCCATGGCCTTGTGAGCCGCATCCTCGGCGGCAAGCTGGGCGGCAAAGGGGGTTGACTTGCGCGAGCCCTTGAACCCTTTCACACCCGACGACGACCACGACACCACGTTCCCGGACACATCGGTGATGGTGACGATGGTGTTGTTGAACGACGCCGTGATGTGCGCGATGCCGCTCTGGATGCTCTTCTTGGCCTTCTTGGCCTTGGGCTTTGGTTTGGCTACTGGTTGCTCAGTCGACATGTTCGGTCGGTCTCTCTTTTCAGGTTGCGGCCGAAGTCCTCGGTGCGAAGACGACTGACCGGTTCGCTTCTAGGCTCCCGTGCCCTCTGTCTTGCGTTTGATCATCTGTCCCTTGCGGGGTCCCTTGCGCGTGCGAGCGTTGGTTTTGGTCCGCTGGCCGTGAACCGGCAGACTGCGCCGGTGGCGCAGCCCCCGGTAGCAGCCCAGATCCATCAAGCGCTTGATGTTCATCGAGATCTCACGCTGCAGGTCGCCTTCGATCTTCAGCCCCATCTGCTCGATCACCTCACGGATGCGGCGGCTCTCGTTGTCATCCAGCGCATCGCTGCGCTTGTCCAGCGATACATTGCAGGCCTTCAGGATCTCGCGCGCCTTGGTCCTCCCGATCCCGTTGATGTACGTCAGCGCATACTCCATGCGCTTGTTCCGGGGAAGATCGACGCCTGCTACACGGGCCATGCGGTTTCCTTTCCTACTCTCATCCTGGTTAGCCCTGCCGCTGCTTGTGGCGCGCATTCTCACAGATGACGCGCACCACCCCGCGGCGGCGGATAATCTTGCACTTGTCGCAGATCTTCTTGACTGATGCTCTGACCTTCATGGAACCCTTGCCCCGTTTCACGCCCGTGAGAGAACCATCGGGCCGTTCTCGGTGATTGCCACCGAGTGCTCAAAATGGGCCGAGAGGCTACCATCTTTGGTAACCGCAGTCCACCCATCCTCCTCGATCACCACATCGGCGCCGCCCTGATTCACCATGGGCTCGACCGCAAGAACCATCCCTGGCGCCAGGCGGGGTCCCTTGCCGGCTTCGCCGTAGTTGGGTACCTGGGGCGGCTCATGCATGTGCCGCCCTATACCATGTCCGGCGAACTGCCGTACGACGGAAAATCCACGTGCCTCGACGTGGCTCTGGACCGCCCAACTCACGTCCCCCAGCCGGCGCCCGACCACGCACTGTGCTATCGCCTTGTCCAGAGACGCCCGTGTCGCCTCGACCAGGGCGTGTGCTTGCGCTGAGACCGGCCCTATCTCGAGCGTGCGTGCTGAGTCACCGCACCAACCGTCCTTGAAGGCACCGAAGTCCAAGGAAAGGATGTCGCCCTGTTTGAGCACCAGGTCCTTGCGTGGGATGCCGTGTACGATGGCGTTGTTCAGGGAAGCACAAAGCACGGCGGGATAGCCCCGGTAGCCGAGAAATGCCGGCTCGGCTCTCAGATGCTTGAGGTGTCTGGCGGCAAGCTGGTCGAGTTCCCATGTGTTCACGCCCGGTGCGACTGCCGCAGCCACAACGTCCAGCACTTCGGCGACCACGAGGTTTGCCTCGCGCAACTTGGCGATCTGTGCCGCTGACTTAAGCTGAATCCCCTTCACGTCCGCCTCGCCCAATTCACCTGGGAACCCTGGGAGGGTTCCCATACCCTCCCGCGACGGTGCGCCGCCAGCAAAGCCGGCGGGCTCCCCACGCGATTTCTGGGCATCCCGCCGGCCCAGCGAGCGCTGGGTGCGCAAACCGTGGTCATGAGAGTGAGACCTGACAAGCCGCAAGCTCAGCCGCCTACCGGAGCGGTCACGCGTCCGCCCCGTCCGCGGATGCGCGGTCCTTTGGGTCCGGTGAAGCCCTCGTAGTTGCGCGTGATTAGATGGGACTCGATCTGCTGTACGGTGTCCAGCGCGACGCCGACCACGATCATGAGGCCGGTGCCGCCGAAGTAGAAGGGAACGCCCATGTGGGTGGTCAGCAGCGTGGGCAGCACGCAGATGGCAGACACGTACACAGCGCCTCCCGCCGTGATGCGGGTCAAGACCTTGTCGATGTACTGGGCCGTGGCCTTGCCTGGGCGGATGCCCGGAACGAACCCTCCGTACTTGCGCATGTTGTCCGCCACGTCCACCGGATTGAAGGTCACTGCCGTGTAGAAGTAGCAGAAGAAGACAATCAGGCCGACGTAGAGGACGCCATAGCGCCAGTCCCCCGGATGCAACGCATCCGAGAAGGCCTTGGCGATGGGATTGTCCCAGAACGAAGCGACCTGCTGGGGGAACATCAGGATCGACGACGCGAAGATGGGAGGTATGACGCCCGAGGTGTTGACCTTGAGCGGAAGGTGGGTTGACTGGCCGCCAAACATCTTCCGCCCGACCACCCGCTTGGCGTACTGGACCGGAATGCGGCGTTGGCCGCGCTCGAAAAAGATGATGACCGCCACCACCACCACCACGATGAGCCCCATCAGGGCCAGAGAGAACGCCGTGACGTTGCCGTCCTTGGCGCGCAAGTAGAGGCGAGCCAGGGCGTCAGGGATATCGGTCACGATGCCGGCGAAGATGATGAGCGAGATGCCGTTGCCTATGCCGCGCTCGGTGATCTGTTCGCCCAGCCACATGATGAAGGCCGTACCGGTGGTGAGCGACAACATGGTGAGGAGGTAGAAATGCCAGTTGGGGTCGGGCACCACCTCGCCCAGATGACCGTAAGCGGAGTTGTTCGACACAAGCCAGCGCGCGATGAAGAAAGACTGGATGAACGACAAAATGATGCAACCGTAGCGTGTGTACTGGTTGATTTTCCGCCGCCCCATCTCGCCTTCCTTCTGGATCTGCTCAAGCTTGGGAATGACCACGGTCAGAAGCTGCAGAATGATGGACGAGCTGACGTAGGGCATGATGCCCAAGGCGAAGATCGACATCTTCTCCAAGGCACCGCCCGAGAACATGTTGAACAAGCCCAGGAAGCTGCCCGAGGCCTGGTTGACGATCTTCGCCATCACGCTCGCGTTCACCCCCGGGGTGGTCACCACCACACCGATGCGATGAATTGCGAGCAGCGCGATCGTGTAGAGGATGCGCCTCCGCAGCTCGGGGATCTTCCCCATATTTTGGAAGCCAGAGGCCATTTAGTCCCCCCTAGAAATCGACGTTCATCCGTTTCTGATCGACGCTCTCAGCCCTGGACGACTTCGGCGCGTCCGCCTTTCTTCTCAATCTTGTCCTTGGCGCTGGCCGAGAATGCGTTGGCCTTCACCACGAACTTCTTGCTCAGCTCTCCCGAGCCCAACACCTTGACCCAGCCACAGCGCCGCGGGACCAGACCCACCCCGTGCAGCTCTTTGAGAGTGACCGTCCCCGCCTCGAATCGTTCCTCGATGTCGTGGAGATTGACCGCGAATGTCTCGGCTCGGAAGATGTTCTTGAAGCCCTTCTTGGGCAGCCGGCGCTGCATGGGCATCTGACCGCCCTCGAAACCGAGTCGCGCGCCGTGATGACCGGTGCGGGCCTTCTGACCCTTGACCCCCTTGCCTGACTGTTCGCCCGTCCCCGAGCCTGGACCGCGACCGATGCGCTTGCGATTCCGGCTCGCGCCGCGCGGTCCCTTCAAGTTGTGTAACGTGGTACCCATGCTCCAGGTTCCTTTCGGCTCTCGCTCGCGATCTACTCCGCAACCTCCACCTTCACCAGGTGGGCGACGGAACGGATCATCCCGCGCACGGCGGGATTGTCCGGCAAAACTGCGCTGCGCCCCATCTTGCGCAGGCCCAACTGCCAGATGGTCAGTTTCTGTGGCTCGGGGCGGTTGATGCCGCTCCGGATCAAAGTGACTTTCAGCTTCTTGGCCATGGTCTAACCCGCTGACGTAATATCTTCCAAACGCATGCCCCGCAGGGCGGCAATGGTGGCACCGCTGCTCAGCTTCTTGAGCGCATCGATGGTGGCGTGAATGACGTTGTGGGGGTTCGAGGTTCCGATGCACTTGGTGAGTATGTCCTGCACCCCCGCCACCTCGAGCACCGGCCGAACCGCACCACCCGCGATCACTCCGGTACCGGGGCTGGCGGGCCGCAGAAGAACTGTGCCTGCGCCGAACGTCCCTTTGACCTCGTGGGGGATGGTGGTGCCTGCCAATGGAATCTTGAATAGGTTCTTCTTCGCCTGCTCTGTGCCCTTGCGGATCGCTTCGGGAACCTCGTTGGCCTTTCCCAACCCTGCGCCCACGTACCCGCGCTGGTCGCCGACCACCACCAGCGCCGAGAACGAGAACCGCCGGCCGCCCTTGACGACCTTGGCGACGCGGTTGATGAAGACGACGCTGTCGACCAG
>PMZX01000409.1:0-769 GCA_003170035.1 Myxococcales bacterium
CTCTGGCGCCAACCCTTCCCGGGACCGGGGCTGGCGGTGCGCATCCTGGGGCCGGTCAACCAGGAACGCTGCGAGCTGCTCCGCCACGGCGACTGCATCATCGACGAGGAGATCCGCGCGGCCGGCCTGTACGAGAGCATCTGGCAATCCTTCGGGGTGCTGCTCCCGGTGCGCAGCGTGGGCGTGATGGGCGACGAGCGGACCTATGCCAACGTGCTCGCCTTGCGCGCCGTGCATTCCAAGGACGGCATGACGGCCGACTGGGTGCCGTTGCCGCACGATCTGCTGGCCACCATCTCGTCGCGCATCGTGAACGAGGTGCGCGGGATCAACCGCGTGGTGTACGACATCTCGTCCAAGCCGCCGGCCACCATCGAATGGGAATAGGCTCTTGTCGGTGGAAGGTCGTGGTCGTGGTCGTGGCCGTCGTGACCACCGCGCGAGCCGCGACCCCGGCTGCATTGGTTCGCCCGTTGGCTGGCGCCGAGGTGGATTGGTCGGCCGGCACCGTCACGGCCAACGCAGGTGCAGCGGCCGACATGCGCATGCCGTCGCCTGATGCGGCTCGGCCGGGAGCAGAGCGGCGCGCGCGTGCCGCTGCGATCGAGAAACTGCGGGCGGCCCTGCGCGCGCTACCCGTGCGAGGGAGCGAGAGGCTGAGTGAGAAACAGGTCGAA
Organism: Myxococcales bacterium; assembly: GCA_003170035.1. Taxonomy (GTDB): domain Bacteria; phylum Myxococcota_A; class Polyangia; order Fen-1088; family Fen-1088; genus Fen-1137. Next base: position 678 of record PMZX01000409.1, read on the forward strand.
GCGGCGCTGGGCCATGCGAGCACGACGCGTATCGAGTACCAGTCGAATGGGGGCGTGGTGTTGTGGGTCGGGGTGAGGTTCGAGGATCTATC
>PMZX01000409.1:837-14014 GCA_003170035.1 Myxococcales bacterium
CGGGTGCGCTATCAACACAATCCGCCTCCGGCAGGGGCGATCGACGTGCGCCGCGACGAAAAGGGGCGGCTGGTTCTGTCCGAGGGCTCCGAGTCACCGCTCGATCGACTCGCCGGCGCGCCGGTTGTGATCTACCTTCAAAAGGTTCTGCCATGACCCGCCAAGCACCAAGACCCAGAACCCCGGCGACGCTGCGTCGGTCTGCGCTTTGGTGTCTCGTGCTTGGGGAGGTGCTGGCGGTTTTTCTCTTCGCGCTGCCGACCGCTGCGCAGACTGGAGATCGCGTCGTCACTGCCGATGCGCCGATTGTGAACGGCAACGCGGTCATGGCCAAGCAGCGCGCTCTGGCCGAGGCGTTTCGCCAGGCGGTCGAGCGCGCTTTTTCGGACCTGCTCAAGGAAAGTGGTGGCGGGGCGCAGCCCCTCTCGGGCGGGTTGATGCAGCTCAAGGCCTCGTTTGCCAACCGCGGTCAGCGCTTCGTGCGCAGCTATCGCATCCTCGAGCAGGAAGAAGGCAACGGCCGCCTGCGTCTGCAGATCGAGGCGGATGTGGATACGGCCCTGCTTCGGCGGGAGATGGAGCGCGTACGGGGGGCGAGCGGTGTGGAGCTCACGACAGCGCCGATGCGGCCCGGGGGACCGGCGATCCTGGTAGGCGGAGATTTGTCCGAAGAAGCCAGCACCACGGTGGTGAAAACGTTCATTGCTGGAGGTGTCCCAGCCCAATCGGTTGCTGTCCGCGACGAGGCCCCGTTGGTGGCGGCAGCGGCCCGCCAGGGTGCGCAGGCGCTTTGGTTGGCTGCCACCTCGTTTGGCGAAGGCTCGATTCGCGGGGCATCCCGCATTTCCGTGCGCTGCGAGCTGCATGGGCGGCTTTCGTCCGTGGGTTCGGGCGCCAGGGCAGCCAATCTCGAGGGTAGCGACCGGGGATTCTCCGGCGACGAGGCCGCTGCGCGGCTTGCGTGCTGGCAGCGTGTCGCGGCGACCCTGGCGCGGCAGGTGTCTACACTCCTGCGGCCGATTCCCGCAGGCGCGCGCTACGTGACCCTCGATCTGGAGGTGGTCGAACCGGCAGCACTCATGCTGCTGGTTCAGGTGGTGAAGCGGCTGGGCGCGGTGACTGCGGCTGAGGTTCGCCACGTGACCACGAGCCAGGCCGAGGTACGGGTGTTCACGCGCATGAGCGGGCGCGAGATTGAGGCCGCTCTCATTCGCGACGTCGCAGGCCGGCTGCTTGTGGCCGAACTGAAGCCACCCGGCGATCGGGTGACACTCCAGGTCCGCCTGGCGCAAGCCGGCGATCCGCAACCGGGGGCAGGGGCCGAGCCGCCTGCAACAAAGCCATGAAGTCGATCGCGTTCTTCCTCTTTTCCGTTCTCTTGTTCGGCGGCTGTGCTTCGCTGAGATCCGAGGGCTCGGCGGTTTTCCGGGTTGAATGCAACGTGCCTGAAGCTGCCGTGCTGCTCGACGACGTACCGATGGGCCGTGTCTCGCAGTGGGTAAAGCCGGATCGTTTCATCCGACCGGGATTCTACCGGGTCGAGATCCGTCACCCGAGCTACTACTCACACTTCGAGGAGATCACGGTGGCCGACGGCGGCTCTGCCACGGTGAAGGCCGAGCTGCATCCGTTGCTGGAATAGACAACTATTCTATCAGCCCTCGCCGAACTCGACCCGGGCCGGAACCTTGTGCGGTGCCAGGTGCCTGGCGCAGTGGTCGATGAGCTGCTTCGGCGTGCAAGGACCGTCCCGCTGCACGCGAGCAACCACGCGCGAACCGCCGAGATCGTCATATTCCAAGCGAGCTTCGGCGCTGCGTACGTTGGCGAAAGCCTCCAGGCAGCCTTCGACCTCGCCCAAGGCCACCCGCCGGCCGTCGACCTTGACCAGGTCGTCCTCCCGCCCGCAAAGGGTCAATCGACCATCCCGATCCAGACTGCCGATGTCCCCGGTTCGCAACCAGCCGTCGCTGTGACCACGACCAATGGGTACTTCGTTGCCGTGCATGCGCAGCTTGACCGGCGGGACAAAGGTGGACGACACGCCCGCACTGCGCACCCAGACCGGCCCGCGCGCGCCCGCAGGCATCTGTGTGCCCTGGCGATCGGCCACGCGAATTTCAACCCCCGCGAAGGGCAGGCCAACCGTCGTGGGATTTCGACCTGGTAGATCGATGGCCACCGGTCCGGTTTCCATGGCCTGATAGCAGGAGAGTAGGGGAACTTTGAATCGATTGCGGAAAGCTTGCGCCACAGCGTGGGTGAGCGGTTCGCCCGAGCTGATGCAGCGGACGCGGCGCGATTGGCACGGCTTGGCCGTGGGCATGCGCGCCATGGCGGCGAACAGAGAGGGCGTGGCAGCCAGCACGCCGGCGCCTTGCTCGGCCAGCAACTTGGCCAGGCGGGCCGCGACCAGCTCGTCGTCGAGAACCAAACCCGCGCCCTGGGCCAATGCCACGCAAAGACCGAGATCAAAACCCTGGCTGGTATGCAGGCCGGCGGCTGTGGTCACGTACGATGGGGTGTCGATTTCCAGTGTCGCCGCGAGGGCGGCGCCAATGCCCTCCAGTTGGCGGCGTTCGCGTACCACACCCTTGGGATCGCCACCGGCGTCCAGGGTGAAGAGCACGACCTCGGGGACCGCGCGCAGCTTCAGGGACGCACCTTTGAAGGTGGCACAGGTGAGCAGTGTGCCGGATATGCGGCGACGGCTTTCGAGGACCGTGCGGGGCCGGTCGTGGGGTTGGTCCGCGGGCGACGCGCCGACGGGGCCTGCGAAGGGAGTCAGGGCATTCGGCCGGGTGACCAGCGCCCGGAAACGAGTGGCCGCGAAAACCATGTCGAGGTCTCGTCCACTGAGGGTCGGGTCGAGAGGCACCACCACGGCGCCCAGCTTGGAGAGAGCGAGGGCCAGCACCACGAACTCCGGTACGCTGCCCAGCATGAGGCCAACCCAGTCGCCTGCCTCGATGCCGAAGCTTCTCAGTTCGTTCGCGCGTCGATTGACCCGATGACGCAAGCCATGCCAGGAGAGGTAGGTGTCCCGGTAGATGAGCGCCTGCCCGCCTCCCGTAGCCGTTTCCCGACGCGCGCCTGCGGTGTTGTCAAGCCATTCGTACAGCAACGACATGAATGCACCCAGGACGAAGCCACCCCAGTTTACCTGGGGCGTCCGTCGGGAACAAGCACCAATAGAATGCCTTGCGCCGGGGTGAAATCTAGATGATACAGACAGGGATGACTCGCGCGCAGCGCACCCTCTTGCCGACGAGAGAGGGTGTGCCATTCGGCTCTATCTGATCAACCCCACCAATCCCCTGGTTAGGTGTGTCACCGACAGCAGGTGGAACCGCTATCGGGTGTGGAAACCGCTTAGCCTGATGGTGTTGGCGCGCCTGACGCCACCCGAGTGGGAAGTCACCATCGTGGACGAGAATGTCAAGCCGCCAGACTACGCGGCTCTGCCCCGGCCCGACCTGGTGGGCATCACGGCCTTCACCTCCCAGGCTCCCCGCGCCTATGAGCTGGCCGCGGGTTTCCGCCGCCTGGGAATTCCCGTGGTGATGGGTGGAATTCACGCGACCATGTGTGTGGACGAAGTTCTGGAGCGGGTGGATGCGGTGGTGACCAAGGAAGCGGAGACCATCTGGCCGCGCGTGCTCGAGGACTTCAAGAGCGGCAGGTTGCAGCGCCGGTACGACGGAGGGCATATCCCGATAGACGCCTTCGTGCCCGCACGACAAGACTTGCTACCGGAGGGTTACGGATTCGGGTCCATCCAGACCACGCGTGGTTGTCCCCTGAACTGCACCTTCTGCAGCGTGACCACATTCAACGGCACCGAATATCGGCAACGCCCGGTTGACGATGTCGTGCGCGAGTTCTTGAGCATCCCGGAGAAGCGGATCCTGGTTGTGGATGACAACCTCATCGGGACCCGCCCGGAACACATCGTCAGGGCCAAAGAGCTTTTTCGAGCCCTGGTCAAGGCCAAGCTGCGCAAGGAGTGGATCGCCCAGGCCACCATCAATTTCGCGGACGATGACGAACTGGCGTCGCTGGCCCGCAAGGCGGGCTGCTGTGGCGTCTTCATCGGCTTCGAGTCGCCGGCCGCCGAGGGTCTGCGCGAGCTGGGGAAGAAGTTCAATCTGCAGAAGAGCCGCGATTTTCGTGCCTCCGTGCGCCGCATCCAGCGGCACAACATCATGGTCATGGGCTCCTTCATCATCGGCCTCGACATCGACGAGGCCGGCATCGGAGAGCGAATCGCCGAGACGGCAAGACAGTACGGCGTCGACAGCCTCAATGCCCTGTTCTTGACTCCACTTCCCGGCACCCGGCTGTGGAACCAGATGAAGGGCGAAGACCGCATCGCGCTCCACACGTTTCCGGAGGACTGGCGCTACTACACCTTGGCCTTTCCCGTGGCTCGCTATCAGCGCCTCTCGCTCGAAGCGGTCATCCAGGAGATGGTCGCCTGCAACCGAAGCTTCTATTCGATGCCGGGCGTGATGCGCCGGGTGTTGGCCAGCCTGTGGGGGCGGCGCAAGCCTCTCATCAACCTGGTGACCAATCTATCTGCCCGCAAGAACAGCCGCGGCGAAACCCAGGCTTTCGTGGACTTTCAGCGACAGTGGCAGGGTTCTTTCTGCGACAGCAGACCCGAGGCGTGACCTGCGACGTTCCAGGCCCACCCCGCGCGGCACCCGAGTTGATGGAAGTCGGCCACGTCCTATCAGGGGGATATCGTCTGGGGCTGATACCGGTTTGCCATCGTCGCAATCGATCTCATGCAGCCGCTTGGCGATACCGGGCGTCGTTGCACCCAAGCTTGAAGCGTAGCGCTAGACCGGCTATGTTGCCGAGGAAGAGGCCGGCGAAAACAGGCATGTTCGTGAAAAGCGTTCATCACAATTCGTCCGACATGCCGGCGCCACCGGCGGCGTTGCGGACCGTCACCCCGCAACGAGGAGACGATGCCGGTGTGTTCTGGGCCGGGCCCTCCTGGAGAACGGCGTGAGCACCTGGAAGGAGAGAGTCGGTCGTCTCGCTCAGCGCATCCCGCTGTGGCACCATCTTCCGCCTCTGGCGGTGCTCACCTTTCTACACGTGGCGGTGCTCGCGCGCACCCTGCGCGGCACTGCTGGCATCCCCGAGCGGGTCATTCCCTACGATTTTCCCACCACGTATGCGCGCTACTTGGTGTTCATCAGCGACTCCTTGCGCGCTGGCGCTTTGCCCATTTGGTTCCCCTACGGCCACGCCGGCACGCCGTTCTTCGTCAATCCTCAGAGCGAACTCTGGTCGCCTGTGACGTGGATTGTTTCGCTGTTCGGCGGCTACGACCTTCTGGTGGCGCAGCAGCAGCTCATGCTGACTCTATTGGCCGGCTCGTTCGGGCTCTATGCCCTGGCGCACGTGCTGTGGAAGAACCGCTGGGCAGCCCTGCTTGCGGCGATTGCGTACAACTTCACCAGCGCCCGCCTGTGCAACGCCGAGCACATGGATTTCATCAACGCCTTCTCCATCTTCCCGTGGGTTTTCTGGGCCACAGAGCGCGTCGCCCAGGGCATCCGGTGGTCGCGGCCGGTGCTCGGGGTAGCGCTTGCCTTGCTGGTGGTGAGCGGCTACCCGGGTGTCGTGCTGCTGAGCCCGCTTTGGTTTGGCGCGTGGGCGGTTTGGCTGCTTGCCGAGCATTGCGCCGATTGGGCTGCTCGTCGGCAGTTCCTCAAGGGGGTTGGGCTGGCCTTGGGGATGGCTGTGCTCTTGTCGGCGGGATACTGGCTGCCCATCGGGAAACATCTGCAGGTTTTCGCCCGTAGCGAACCCTTGACCGTGGACGCCGCTCTGGCCCAGAGCCTGATCTTTCCGGACTTGCTCCATCTGGTCTTCGGGGCGTCCACCATGGTCATTCCTGACGGCGCGCCCGCCGACATCTCGATGCGTGGGCTCTACTTCGGCATCCTGGCCTTCGCGCTTGCCCTCCTGGCTTGCCTACATCGGCGCGATCGGCGCACGGCTGCCCTGGGCATTGGCTTGGTGGCCGCGTTGCTGATGAGTCTGGGCAGCGGCTCTTCATTTCGTGTGGCCTTGCACGACACCTTCTCCATCTTCAACCTGTCGCGTTTCCCGGCAGGCGACAGCCGCGCGGTGGCGGTGTTGGCCGGCAGCCTGCTCGCCGGCGGCGGCTTGCTGGCGGTTCGCGACGACGCCGAGGCGCGCCGGCGCTTCACGCGCCTGTTGCTGGGCCTGGCCGTCGTCCTGATCGCCGGCCTGCTCTGGCTGAAGGGCGCCATTTTTCCAAGCGCCGGCGTGGTTCCCTTCGCACGGCAGTTCTCCGGTGTGGCGTTGGGCGAGTTGTTCGTGGTGGGGCTGGCCGTGGTCTGTCTGGTGCGTAGCCCGCGGCCGGGCGTGTTGGTGGCTTGCCTGCTGGTCGTGGCTGCCATCGATTCCAGTCTGCACGCCTCGGCGGATGCCCCGCTTTACTCTCGCACTCCGGGGGAGATCGGGATGCAGTGGGCCGAGACGATGCATGTCCGGACCTTCGACGTGGCGAACGCGGAGGTGCCGCGGGTGGATAGCCCGTCCATCGATGCGACCTCGGGCAACGATGCCTTTCTCAACAAGAAGTTCTACCTGCCGTCGTACGGGGGATTTCGGCTCAGGCAGTTCGACGGGTTGATGGCAGCGGGGTTTCATCCGTTCCTCGTCGAAGGTCAACGGGTCGTAGGTTTCCCCAGCCCGGGTCGCTCTGCGGTGGACATCCCGGCGTCCGGGCCGATCTTCCAGCAGCAGGCGAAGCCAGTGAACTTCATCATCAGTCGTTACCGGCCCGACCGCGTCGACTACTCGGTGTTCCTGACGGAGCCCACCACGCTGGTCTTCAATGAGATGTACTTCCCCGGCTGGAAGGCAAGCATCGATCGCGGGCCCAGGGTTCCGATGCTGGAAGTGGCTGGCGGTCTGCGGGCGCTCCGGGTCGAGGCGGGTTTCCATCGCATCGAGACTCGCTTCTCGCCGGGGGTGTTCTGGGTGGGTTTCTTCATCACCGCAGCGGCCTGGCTGGGCGTCCTGGCCTGGCTCGGGTTTGCCATTCGTTCAGGGCGGGCGAGCAAGGCGGAGGCTCGGCTGGCGGCAACGGCCTGACCGGACGACTCGCGCCAAGCGTTCGAGTTGCCGGGAGAAGCTCACAAGCCGGCTGTCGTCAGCCCCTGCGCGCGTCGAGCGCGCGCCGTTCTTCGAGGAATTGATCGTAGTCGCGGATGTAGTCGTTGGGGTCGTAAACGTCCGAGGCGAGGACGAGCAAAGCGGCGTCTGCGGCGTACTTGTACTGGATGGCCCAGACCATGGGCGGCAGGTAGAGCGCCAGATCGGGTGAGTCGAGCACGACTTCCAGGCGGTTGACCGCGTCGTCCACAACCACGGAAACCGAGCCGGTCAGGCAGATGAGCAGCTGTTCGAGAGCGCGGTGGGCATGGGCCCCGCGCACCTCCTTGCTCGGTACTGCGAAGACCGAGAAAACGCGCTTGGGAACGAAAGGCAATCCCCGCTCGACCTCGCGGGCCAGCAGGTTGCCCCGCATGTCCTTGATGAGGGGAGCGCGGTGAATCGCGACGCCGCGCACGCCGAGTTGCTGCACGCTGGGCAAACCGGTGCCGACCTGGAGATGCGCGGATTCCGGCGCCGCGACGTCGACACCGCCGCTGCCGGCGTAGCGCACGATGCGCGCGGGGTTGCCCACCACGACCGCGTGCGGTGGCACGGAACGGGTCACGACGGCGCCGGCGCCGACCATGGCGTTCTGTCCGATGGTGATGCCGGGCAGGATGGTCGCATTGGCGCCGACAGAGGCGCCGCGCCGGATGGTGGTAGTGGGATATTCCCGAAGGTGCTGTCGGCTGCGCGGCATCGGGTCGTTGGTGAAGGTCGCGTTGGGTCCAACGAACACGTCGTCTTCGATGCGCAGGCCATCCCAGACTTGCACCCCGCACTTGATGGTGACGCGGTTGCCGATCACCACATCGTTTTCGATGAAGGTGTGGTCACAGATGTTGCAATCGTCGCCGATGACTGCGCCGGGCAACACATGGGCAAAGGCCCAGATGCGCGTGCCGCGTCCAATATGCTGGCTCTCCACCAGCGCTTGAGGATGTCTGAAGCTGTCACTCACGATTCGAGCACTTTCTGATCCGAAGCGAGATTGGCTGGTTGAGCAGCCCCGTAGCGCTCCTGTATCGCAACGATGTAGTTGGGTCTCCCTTTTGTGTTCTCAAAGGTTCGCCAGACGTAGCCGCCGATGACACCCAGACCAAAGCAGTTCAAGGCGCCGAAGAAGGTCACCACGAGCACGGTCGCCGCGTAGCCGGGAACCGGGATGTTTCCCTCGATCTTCGCCACCGCCACCACGGCAGCAAGCAGGACACTGAGGCAAAGCCCGAACAGGCCGAGCGAGAGCAGACCCCTGATGGGCAAGTCCGAGAAACTGAAGATGCTGTCCATCAAATAGCGCGTCTTCTTCCTCAGGGTCCAGCCGGACCGGCCCGCGCGGCGCTGCTGGCGCATGTAGGGAACCTCGATGCGCCGGAAACCGACCCAAAACAACAACCCCACCAGAGAGCTATTGTTCTCGCTCAGGCGCAGGAGGTGATCGCGCACGGCGCGGGTGCAGCCAAACACATCGACTCCCCCAGTCGGAATCTCGCGCTGAATGCAGCGCCGAAAAAAACCCCAGAACAGGGCTGAGGCCATGCGCGAGCGCAGGGGATCGGCGCGACCGGTCCGGCGTCCCACCGCGACGTCGCACTTCCCCTCGCGCAGCAGCTTGGCGAATTGGAAGATGAGCTCGGGCGGTTCCTGCAGGTCGGCTGCCATGACGGCAAAGAACTCGCCTTGGCTCGCGGCCAGACCAGCGCGGATGGCGGCGAAAGATCCGAAGTTGCGCGACAAGAGCAGGAGCTGCGAACGGAAGGGTGCCATCGGCAGGCTGGCTGAGAGCCGCAGATAGGAATCGTCGGGGCTGCCGTCGACCACGAACACCACCTCCAGGTCATCCCCGAGTTCGCCGTGCAGACGCTCGAGCGCCTGCAGAAGCTCCGCAATGTTCTCGGCGTTGCGGTAGACCGGGATGACCAACGAGATCAAGCTGCTGGCCATGTGCAGACCGCCGCGACGACGCGGCTGACCTCGTCGTCGGTCAAGAACGGGTGGATGGGCAACGAGACCTCGCCTGCGGCCAGCGCCGTGGCGCGCGGGAGGGGAGCGCGAACCTCGAAGGCTTGTCCGCGCAGCGCGGGCTGGTCCGGGATGAGGCGCGGGTAGTGGATCGCCGTCAGCACGCCGGCCGCGCGCATGTGTTCGATGAAAGAGGTGCGCCGATGCGCGGGCACGCACACGGGGAATAAGTGCCACACGCTGGTCTCGGCGGAGGCAAGGGTTGGCAGGCGAACCTCCGGGTGGCGTATGCGCGAGAGGTAGGCCTGGGCGACCTCTCGTCGTCGCGCGGTCCAGGCGGCGAGCCTGGGCAGAAATGCATGGTCCAAGATGGCGGCATGCAACTCGTCGAGGCGGCTGTTCATGCCCAGCTCATCATGCAAGTAGCGCTGGCTTTGCCCATAGTCACGCAACGACCGACAGCGGCCCGCCAGCCCGGCATCATCGGTGGTAACCGCGCCGCCATCGCCGAGCGCGCCGAGATTCTTCGTGGGATAGAAGCTGAGCGCCGTCGCCTGTCCGACCGATCCCACCTGCCGCCCAGAGTGAACCGCCCCGATCGCCTGAGCGCAATCCTCGACCACGGTTAGCTCAAAGCGGTCGCGCAGCTCAGTCAGTCCCTGCAGATCCAGCGCGTGGCCGTAGAGGTGAACCGGCACCATGGCAGAAATGGCACGGTCCGATGCCAGCGCCGTCCGGCACAGGTCCAGGTCAAGCAGCCCGTGCTCATCCACGTCAACGAAGACGGGAACCGCGCGGGCGCGCAGGATGGCCAGCGTGGTCGCGAAGGCGCTGAGCGGCGTGGTCAGCACCTTGGTGCCGGGCTTGACGCCACAGGCCCGCAACCCTATCTCGATGGCATCGAGGCCGCTGGCGCAGCCGATGGCGTGCGCGCGCCCCACGCGCGCGGCCAGGCTGCGCTCGAAGCCCGCGACCTCACGTCCGAGCACGTACCAGCCGCTCTCGCCCACGCGCCGGACTGCCTCGAGGACAGACTCTCCGGTATTCGCCCACAGGCGCTTGAAATCGTTCAACAGGATCTGAGATTCAGCCAAGAGCCACTCGCCTGCCTTGCGGACAACGCATCTTTGAAGGCAGCACTCTACCATGCTGTGAAGTGGCAGCAGCGGGCGCACGACGCTCGTAGCGTATATGTAGGACAGTGTGCCGAGAGCACGGACATCGTGATGCGTCTTTACCGGCTTCCGGTCCTGGCCTAACCTGAAGTTTCACTTGCCACGGGTTCCCCCCAAACCAGCCGACCGCCTTGTGGATTCCGATCGCGTTCGGGCCAAGACGGTCGTCACCAGCATCAACAAGATTGCCGAACACGCGCCCACCAAGGAGGCGTGTTTGGTGGTCATCTACGGATCTGATCTGGGCCGCAAGTACAACCTGGAAGCGCCGACGTTGGTGGTCGGGCGCTCGTCCAAGTCTGACGTCCAGATCGATCAGGAGTCGGTTTCGCGCGCGCACTCGAGGATTCTCAACTCCGGGCGCGCCATCCGGATCCGAGATCTCGGATCGACCAATGGCACCTACGTCAATGACGAGCTCATCGACGAGCGCACGCTGGAGGACGGCGATTTCATCAAGATCGGCCGCACCATCTTCAAGTTCCTCTCGGGCGGCAACATCGAGCGCGCCTACCACGAAGAGATCTACCGGCTTACCACCGTCGACGGCTTGACCCAAATCTTCAACAAGCGCTACTTCCAGGAATGCATCGAGCGCGAGATCGCGCGGGCCCTCCGCTATCGGCGCGATGTTTCCCTGGTCATGTTCGACATCGACCACTTCAAGCAGGTCAACGACACCCACGGGCATCTGGCCGGCGATTCGGTGCTCAAGACACTGGCCCTGACCGTCAAGAACAGGATCCGGCGTGAGGATCTGTTCGCGCGCTACGGTGGCGAGGAGTTTGCTATCGTGCTGCCCGAGATTGACGGCCACAACGCCCATCAGCTGGCAGAGAAGATCAGGCGCATCGTCGAGACCACGGACTTCAGGTTCGAAGGTGTCAAGATGGACGTCACCATCTCTCTGGGCGTCGCGGCTTTGGACCAGGAAACCACCGACGCGGCGGGGTTGATCAAGCGCGCGGACGAGCGCCTCTACGAGGCCAAGAACGCCGGACGCAACTGCGTACGCGGTTAGTCTTTCTTGCAGAAAGAGCGCTCATGAACACAGGCAAAGTCTGCTGGGGAATTCCACTCTTGCTGGCGATGGCATTTTTCGCCCCTCCTGCACGCGCCCAGTCCGAGAGCGAGAAAAAACAGGAAGCAAAGGAGCACTACGAGAAGGCCACACGCTTCTACGACCTGGCCAAGTACGGCGACGCCATCCGGGAGTACGAGGAGGCCTACCTGCTGGTGGCCGATCCCAACCTGCTCTACAACATGGGACAGGCCTACCGCCTGTGGGACAAGCCGGAAGAGGCGATTCGCTGCTACAAGAACTACCTGCGCAACCGGGCCGACGCGAGCAACCGCGCCGATGTCGAGAGAAAGATTGCGGAGCTGGAGCGCACCGTCGAAGACCATCGCAAGTCGGGGACCGCGTCGCTTGCGCCCCCGCCGCCCGCGGTCCAACCGGGATCCGTTGCGGCCGAAGGTGAGTCCCCGCCTGCGAACCCTGGGCAGGCCGCCGGTACGCTGGTGGAGTCCGGCCCCTTGCGGCCCGACAAGCCGAGCCGGGTTCTGCCCTATACCCTCCTCAGCGCAGGCGGGGCTTGCTTGGTCACGTCGCTGGTCACCGGCTTAGTCGCAGCCAACAAGGCAAAGCAGATCGCGGATGCCTCGAAGCAACCCAGCCATCCGGTCTTCGATCCGTCGGTGCAGTCGACAGGCAAGGCGTTCAATGCGGTGGCCATCATCACCGGCGTGACCGGTCTGGCGGCCGGCGGAGTGGGCCTCTACCTCTACTACCGATACCACCGCGCGAGTCGAGCTTCCGCGACCGCGGCGTCCACCCCATCCCAAACCGAGGTGGCGTTTTTTCCGTTGACTGGGCCTGGCTTCGCAGGTGGCGGCGCCAGCGTGAACTTCTAGGGGATGCCGTCATGACCAAGTCGAATTTTGGTCTCGCCATGCTCGTCGCGACCGGGTTGGCGGCGGGCTGCTTCAACACCAAGAACGTGCAGAGCGGGGGGCTGAAGTGTGCGCCTGGCGGGGTCTGTCCCGACGGATTCTCGTGCGGCCCGGACAACCTCTGCTACCGCAACGGCACCGACGGCGGGATTGCGTGCACGCCCCCAACCGACCTTCCGCCGGGCGACCTCTGCGATCCGGTCTGTCAGAGTGGCTGTCCTGCGAACCAGCGCTGCCAACAAGTGGTCGACCCACTCGGAAACTATAGCCTCGGGTGCGAAACGCCACCGACGGGAACACCGCTGGACGTTTTCAAACCCTGCGACACCGGCAACGATCTATGCAAGCCAGGCCTTCTGTGCGTCGAGCCGCCACTCGGATCAACCGGGTGCGTCGCGCAGTGCTACCGGTACTGCCGGCAGAACAGCGACTGCCCAGCCAACAGTCGCTGCGCGCTGAGCATCGTCATCGGTGGACAGCCGTCAATGCCAATCTGCGCACCTCCCGCGGTGACCTGCAATCCCGCCCTGCAAACCGCAGTGCTGGCTTGCAGCCCATCGCTCACCGGAAGCACCTGCTACGTGTTTTCAAAGGAACTTCCCGACGAGACCATGTGTGACTGCGCGGGAACGATAGCGGCCGGGCTGGCCTGTACGGACATGCACTCCTGCGTGGCCGGATACGAGTGCACGGGTGGGAAGTGTCAGAAGGTATGTCTGCTACAGGCGGGCGGCCTCGCCTGTCCGGGCGGGCAGACCTGCGCGTCTCTCAATGGGTCGACGAAGTACGGCACCTGTCTGTGATGGGAACCCTGAAAGGGTTCGCTACGCCCTTCGGCCCCCCACCCGCCACCAGCTCCCCGCTCGCTTCCCCCTTCG
>PMZX01000495.1 GCA_003170035.1 Myxococcales bacterium
CAGTAGGAGGGTCGTGATGAGAAACTTCGTCGGAATCGAAGGTGGGACTTCGCTGGTCGCTTCCGCCCTGGCCATCGCCTTGAGCCTGCTCGGGTGCAGCTCCGGGTCCAACCGGAGTTCACACGGTGGTACGAGTGGCGCAGCCGGCGGGTCTGGAAACACGAGTGGCGGGGCAACGTCCACCGTGACGGCGGGTCAAGGCGGAACCAGCGGTGGTTCAGGTGGCGCGTCCAGCAACCCAGGTGCAGGGGCCATGGCAGGCGCCACAGTTGTCGGCGGCGGGGCAGGCGCAGCCGGAAGCGGCGGCGCTGCGGGCAGTGTCGGCTCTGGCGGCAGCGGTGGCGCTGCGGGTGTCGGCTCCGGCGGCACCTCGGCGCGCGGCGGCTCTGGGACTGCGACCAGCACCGGTGTCACCGGCGGGGCCGGAAACACGGGTGGCACGCTTCGCATCGGTGGTGCTACGGCAACCGGTGGCACGACGGCAACGGGTGGTGTTACGGCAACCGGTGGTACGACGCGAACCGGTGGCACCACGCCAAGCGGTGGCGGAGGCTCGGGTGGCGTCGCGAGTGGTTCCGGAGGCACCGCCGCGGGCGGCGGTGGCTCAGGCGGGAGTACGACAGTCGGGACCGTCGATCTTTGCGCCGGGATGGTCACGGACAAGAATCCGCANNGGGCGGCACGGTCATCGATGCTGAGTTTGGCACCACCATCCGGCGCATCACCGCGGTCGCGGGCTCCGGCGCCAATGCCGCGATCGTTCCCATGTACACGACCATATCCGCATGGAACGCAGATGAATCCCTGCTGATCCTTTACAGCGTGGGCGGCGGGGGTCATCAGCTATACAACGGCAAGACCTACCAGCCCATTCGGTCCCTTGCCATCAATCCTGCCGACCTGGAGCAGGTCTATTGGGATACCTCAAATCCGGACATCCTCTACTACGTCGACAATCAGGAATTCATTCGCTACCACGTCAACGCGGGGACGCAGGACAAGCTGCATAGCTTCAGCGCTCTGTGCGGCTCATCCTCGGTCAGCAACGGCGGGGATCCGATGTTCACCTCTTGGGATTCGCATCGTCTGGGCCTGGTTTGCGGCAATCAGATGTTCATCTACGACATCTCCAGCGATTCGGTGCTGGGACCGAAGGCGGTCAGTGGCACACCGCCGGCGCAGGTCGCGCCCAGCGGCACGCTTGCCTACCTTGAGGCTGGCAGCGGACAGGTTCTGGACGCCAATCTCAACCTGGTCCGCTCCCTGGGGTTGCAGGTGCCCGACAATCACGCCTCTTTGGGGCGGCTGGCAAATGGGCACGACACCTGGAACGGCGCGGTCTACGACGACGGCAACGACGATGCCTTAAGCAACGTTGGGATTCTGGTGACCTGGGATATGAGCAACGGCACCGGCGGCGCGGTCATCGGGCCCAAGACCGGTTGGCCGTATCCGCCCGACGGCCACCTCTCGGCGATGGCGTACAAGCAGCCGGGCTGGATCTTTGTGTCGACCATTCCAGACGACACCGCGGGATTGCAGGGCAAGACCCTTCTCGGGCTGGAGACTCTCATCGCCGACACCAACACCGGGGTAGTGTGTCGTGTGGGACGGCATCGTAGTTGGGGCAAGAACAATTCCGTCCTCGGTTACTGGGCAGAGCCGCACACGGTTCCCAGCCCAAGCGGCACACGGGCGGTGTTCGGGAGTGATTGGGGCAATGGCACGTCGGTCGACAGCTACGTCCTCGAATTGCCCAGCTACTCTCCTTAGTCAGTTCCGGTAGGCCTTCCANNGTTCCATGTGTCCTTGGCGCCAAGCATGCGTGCCGCCAGAGCCTCGCCCACCCACGAGACCGAGGTGCAACAGCGCCGATACGCCTCGCCGAGCTGCTCGCCCGGCGGGGTCAAGAGCTGCCAGTCCTTGGGCTGCAGTTGTTCATAGGGTGCGTACAGTCCGTTGCTGCTGGTGTCAGTGGGCGTGCCGCTGGTCTGATCGACGCCGTAGTGTCCGCCGTAGATCACCGTCGCACCCTGCCAGGCTTTGCTGTACCCGCCCGGGATCTGGTTGACGTAGACGGTCTGCATGTCCTCGCCGAATCGGTTGGGGTAGGTGGCGGAGACGTTCTTCATCCCGTCGTCTTGCAGTAGAAGCCCGGCAATCAAGATGGGCAGCTTGCGCCCGCTGCGGTGGCCGCCGAACGCGGGCCAACCGTAGCCGGCCTTCACGCAGCCGTAGAGATCGATCCCGTATTGCACCAGGTAGTTGGTGAGCGGCTCCTTGTCTGCCGCCGGGAAATCGAGCAGCAAGAGCAGGCTGGCGTAACTGACGGCAAAAGCGACGTGCTGGCCGTAGCTGGGCATGTACTCGGCGGGCGTATCGAAGAGGAAGGCATTGGTGTCGATCCACGGGCGCCGGAAGAGCGCCTCGAACTGCGCCAGGGTGGGTGTGCTCTGCGGTTTGGGCGCGGGGTGCGAGGGCAGAAGATCGCGGCGCAGCTCTCTCGCGCGATACAAGGTCTGGCTCCGGTCGCAATACGAGGGCCTGAACGCGTCTGCGGGCGGAGCGGCCGACAGGACGGTCAGGACCGAAACGCTCTTGACCGGGCTGCAACTCTTGTCGCTCGCTCGCATCACCTCGGGCAGCGAGGCCGGCGTGGCGAGGCTGATGCTGGACACCAGCGAGTCGCCTGGCTTGAGCGAAACCGGTGGATACGAACGCAGCTTCGCGTCGAACCACCATGATTCATCGGTGCCGTCGTTGAGTCGCGAGTCGAAGGGACTCTTGCCGTCGGCGGTCGGAAGGTTCACGACCGACCCGTTCATGAACGGCGTCGCGCTGGTCGGCGTGGGGCTGATTGCGCTCACCGTCGCCGGGCCGATGATCCAATAGTCGCCGGTGACAAACTGGCCCGCCAATACCGGAGCGGAGAACGTCCAGGTCACGCCGTCCTTGACGATCGATGTGACCAGGCTGCTGGCGCCATCGCTGGCTGAGCTGCTGCTCGCCCCATCGGACGCGTCCGTCGGTCCTGCGTCCGGAGCAAGGGCAGTTGCGCCACCCGTATTGCCCGTGCCGCCCGAGCCGATCGCACCACCTGAGCTGGTGGTGCCGCCAGTGCTGGAGGTCCCGCCGACGTTGGTAGTGCCGCCGCTTGCTTTCGATCCACTGGTGCTGACTGTCCCGCCGGTGCGGTTCGTGCCGCCCGCGGGGGTAGATCCACCGATGTTGGTGCTGCCGCCGGTCGACGTGGCCCCGCCGGCCTTGGTGGTACCGCCGCTTGCTTTCGATCCACCGGGGCCGATCGTGCCGGCCGTGGGGGTAGATCCACCGATGCTGGTGGTGCCGCCGGTCGACGTGGACCCGCCAGCCTTGGTAGTGCCGCCAGCGCTCGTGGTCCCGCCGGTGCTGACAGTGCCTCCGGCACTTCCGCCACCTCCAACGTTGGACCCACCCGAACCAACCGCACCGCCCGGGGCCGCGCTGGCGACGCCTCCTGACCCAGCAGGTGCTGGGCTCGTGCTTCCACCGGAAGCGCCGGTTCTGCTGCTTCCTGAGCAGGCGCCAAAGACCATAGCCAGTGAAACGCCAATTCGGACCCAACACAGATGCTGAGGAGTCTGGGTCATGTTCACCACCGCCACCTATTGTATGACGGCGGAGGGTGTCCTGTCCCACTATTCGATCCAATCCCGCCATCACACGACAGGACGCCAGCTTCCAGCCCGAATCACCCACGATTCATTGCCGAAAGCCGGGCGTGCCACGACCGCTTCCTTCCCGGGAATCCCCTCGGCATACGCGCGGATGGCAGGCTGTGCCTTGCATGTGCAGACGCGATGGGTACAATCGTATGCATGCGGACGACTCTGAACATTGATGACGATCTGGTCGCCAGTGCCATGCGTGCGACACACGCGCCCACGAAGACCGCCGCCATCGAGATGGGCCTGCGCGAACTTTTGGCCAAGGCCGCACGCGAGCGGCTGGCCGCGCTCTACGGTTCAGACCCCGTGGCCAAGGCACCGGCGCGGCGTCGCCTGGATCGACGGTCGTGATTCTCGCCGATACGACGATCTGGATCGATTTCCTGGCCGGAAGTACATCTTCCCTGGCTCTCCGGTCGCTGCTGGCAGCGAACCGGGTCGTTTGCCACCCGGCCGTGCGGGGTGAGATCGCGCTTGGCAGTATCGCGCGGCGGGACGAGGTTCTTCGCCTGCTCGCGCAGCTTCCCCGCGCGCCGGTCGTTGGCGATGACGAGGCGTTCGCCCTGATCGAGACACGCAAGCTGAGTGCATCGGGCATCGGGTGGATCGACGCTCATCTGCTGGCGGCTGCAATGGCCGGCCAGCATGTGATCTGGACCGGGGACAAGCGGTTGGCCAGGGTCGCGGCGCGCCTGGGAGTCGTCGCGGCTCCCGCGGACTTCGACGCGAGGTAGGCCGCCTCGAAAGTGGACGTCGTGGAAGATGGCGTGCGCCGTCGGGTTGGGACCTATGGCCTTGCTCACCGCTCTCGTTCGCGATTCCGTGTAACACCAGTGCAGTGGCGGCCACCTCATATATAGAGGTGACACGATGCCCATCACGAACACGCAATCAGGCACTCGGATTGACGAGATCGCCGCAGGGATCTATCGCATCAGTACGCCGGTGGCGCCCAATCCGGCCCTGCCGACCGGGTTTAGCTTCAACCAATACCTGATTGTCGACGACGAGCCGCTGCTCTTCCATGCCGGGCTCCGGCGGATGTTTCCGTTGACCCGGGATGCGGTTGCCAGCGTGATGCCGGTGGCAAAGCTCAAGTGGGTGTCGTTCTCGCACTTCGAGGCCGACGAATGTGGATCGCTGGCGGAGTGGCTGGCCGCTGCCCCGCAGGCCGCGCCACTGTGCGGGCGGATCGGGGCGATGCTGTCGATCCAGGATGTGGCCGAGCGTCCGCCGCGCGTGCTGGCGGACGGCGATGTGATCGAGATCGGGACGAAGCGCCTGCGCTGGTTCGACACGCCCCACCTGCCTCACGGTTGGGACGCGGGCTACCTGGCGGAGAGCACGACGCGAACCTTGTTCTGTGGCGACCTGTTCACGCAGCCGGGGCCGGCGCCCGATCCGGTCACCGAGGGTGACATCCTGGGTCCGAGCGAGACGATGCGGGCGGCGATGGAGTACTTTTCGAATCTGGCCGCCGCCGGGCCGGCGATCGAGCGGCTGGCCGCGACCGAGCCGGCGCTGCTCGCGTGCATGCACGGCACCGCCTACCGGGGCAATGGCGCCGCGGCGTTGCGCGCGCTCGCGGTCGCGCTGTCCGGGCGGGCAGCGGGATGAGGGTGCGACCGGGCACGCAGGTTGGTGCCAGAGGCTGGCTGAGGCGCCCGTCCGCGGGACTCACAACCTGAACAGCGACAGCTTCGTGTGACGAGCCACAAGGCGAAAGATTGCGTCCGCCGAGAAAAGGTCCGCGCCGAGGTCGAGCGCGCACTGGGCGACGTGAGCATC
>PMZX01000248.1 GCA_003170035.1 Myxococcales bacterium
TTCGGCTTCTGGCACTTCCCCAACTTCGTGCACGGCTGGGACACGTTCCACTACTACATCGGCTCGAAGTACTTCAAAGAACTGCACTACGAGCGCCTGTACGAATGCGTGGCCACCGCCGATTCCGAAGAGCCGGGTTTGCGCCGCCGGGTCGAGCTGCGCAAGATGACCAACCTGCGCACCAACATCGTGGAAACCACGGCCGATATTCTCGCCCATCCCGAGCGCTGCAAGCAGCACTTCACCGACGCGCGCTGGGAGTCGTTCAAGCACGATCTGGCCTATTTCCGTACGCTGGAGAATCCGCGCCGCTGGGACGATGCCCAGACCGATCACGGGTTCAACGGCACGCCGGTGTGGGCCATCTTGGGCACCGCCCTGTCCAACCTGGCGCCGGCCAGCCGGCTCGACATCCTCTTACTCGACGCCGTTGACCCCGTATTGATCACGATCATGGCGCTGCTCATGTGGTGGGCGTTCGGCTGGCGCGCGGTGTCCGTCGCACTCATCGTGTTTGCCACCAATTTCCCGTCACGTTGGTACTGGATCGGCGGCTCGTTCNNTTCTGGATGGGCGTGGGCGTGTGTCTGATGAAGAAGGAACGCCCGTTCTGGGCTGGGGCTGCCATCGCGTACGCCGCGCTCCTGCGCATCTTCCCCGGGTTTCTCTTCGCGGCGCCGCTGATTGCGCTGGGCTACCACTACGTGAAAACCCGCCAGTGGGATCGCCGCTACCTGCGCCTGATCATGGGTGGCGCGGTGGCCGTGGCGGTGCTGGTGCCCGCCAGTTTCGCGGTAACCGGCAGCCCGCGCATCTACCCGGAGTTCCTGCGCAACACCGCCAAGCACTCGGAGACCCCTCTGACCAACCACATGGGGTTGCGCACCGTGATCGATTTCCGCCCGGCCGAGGCGGCCAATCGCATGAACACGCCCGCCATGGTGGATCCGTGGCTGCGCTGGAAAGAGGCGCGCCTCAGGGCCTTCCACGAAGGTTTGCCTCTGTACCTGTCGCTGGTGGCTTGCTACCTGGTGCTGATCGGTCTGGCCATCCGAAAGGTCGACCCCTGGGTGACCGTGGCGTTGTCGGCAACCGTGATCTCGTTTGGCTCTGAACTGACCTGCTACTACTACGCCTTCCTGATAATTCCTGCCTTGCTGTACGCGGTGGTTCCGCGCGCAGGTGAGTGGCTGCTGTGGCTGACCGCGCTCACCCAGTTCCTGGGGTGGGCGCCCATCAACCACATGCCGCACTGGCTGCAAGCCATCATGCCGGCCTCGCTGCGGCAGAGTTCGTTCGTCACCAACTTCAGCATGCCCAACGGGCTCGACGAGCAGTACACCTGGATGTCAGTCGGCACCCTCATCGTGTTCGTGCTCATCGCCCGGGAGTTGATGCTGGCGCGCCAGCCAGCCTTGGCTTCTGCGCCGGAAGGGTCCGACACGAAACCGGGCGAAGAAGCGACCGGTCCCCTGGCGGCCCCTGCCCTCGCGCCGGTTGCCGCGCGATCGTCGCGCCAGCAGCGCGGGGATTCGCATCCCCGACGAAAGCGCAAGCGGCGGTAGGCTACCTTCCCGCCAGGATCCCCCGAAAGAAGGCGAAAAACCGCCAGCTCATGGCCACCACGACCGCGTAGGGCGCAGCCTGCGCGAACAGCGTGACGAACTTGAACCAGCGGCGCTTGCCCTCCACGTGAATCAGCACGTACACGATCCCGGGTAGTTGGAAGAGCATGATGAANNACCATCCACCAGCGGTGCTCGGCGCGAAAGGCGTGCACCATCACCAAGATCCACGCCACGGTGGCAAACAAGCCCGCCACCGCCAAAACTACGGCGGCCTCCACGGCCATGCGCTTGACCTGCGCTACCTCAGCGGCGGAAAGAGGCCGCTTGCCTTTCCCAACCAGGGTCGTGTCGATCGCAGTGGTCAGACTCCGCTCCAGCTCGCCCGCAGCATGCCCGCTGTTGCCGGCGTCGCGGACCGCGCGCTCGATCGTCTCCATCGTACCAGCCGGCTTCTTGTTTCCATAGATCACGGCGCCGCGTGGCGCGTCCTCGTCTGGCTGGTTGGTCGAATCAGCCAGCACGCCATCCGACACGACGAGCTTGGCCTCCGCGCGATACTGGGCCGGAACCTGGTCCAGCCGGTTGACGAAGACATCGCGCTTTGTGTTCGGATCGCGGTAGCGAAAGATCGACTCTGCGTGGGCGGGTGAAGCCAGCCCGGCCAGAGTCAGCGCGGTACCCAAGAACACTATCGTCCTCATGGTTCCATTACAGCGCGCGAACGCTGTGCTTGCCAAGATCAACCGGCAAGGGCCGCAGAAGCTCGATCGCCGCCTTGATGGCATGAAGCAAGCTGACTTCGCTGGCGATGCCTCGTCCCGCGATGTCGTAGCCCGAACCATGATCCACCGACGTACGCACCACCGGCAGGCCCAGCGTCACGTTCACCGAGGCNNCCGCTCGATGAAGAACGAATCCGCAGGGAAGGGGCCGTCGCAGGCAATCCCCTTGCGCCGAGCCCGCTGCATCGCCGGAACGATCACGCGCGCTTCCTCGTCGCCCATGAGCCCATGCTCACCCGCGTGGGGGTTCAGCCCCAGCACGGCCACCGGCAGCTTGCGGCCCCAACGGGCGCGGCCCGCCTCCTCAAGCATTTCCAGCGAGGTCAGAAGCCCGGCCACCGTGAGACGGCCGGACACCTGGCACAGGGGAATGTGCGTGGTCTGCAGCGCCAGCAGGTACTCGGGGGTGAGAAACGCCATGCGCTCGTCACGCGCGCCCAGCTTCTCGGCCAGGTAGCCGGTGTGGCCCACGAAGTCGGGAATCAGCGCGGCCACGGCTTCCTTGGTAACTGGCCCGGTGACAATGGCTGCGATCCTGTGATGCCGGGCCTGCTCGATGGCGAAGTCCAGGTAGCCGAGTTGCTCGCGCCCATAGGCCGGCCTACCGAAGCGAAAACGCCGCATGTCGATGTGGGAATGGGCAAACAGCCGGAGCGCGGTGGGCGCAAGCCATGCGGTCGAGAGGTTCTGCACGGGCGTGACGGGGATCCGTTGCCGCAGCCGTCGCACCGCCTCCGCGAGCACGCCTTCGTCTCCCACCACGCTGAGATTCGCGCATTCCTTGCGTAGGGACCTCCGGATCTGCCGGGCCAGGGGCTGCTTTCCGCGCGCCAACGCCACGAAAGCCTTGATGACGATCTCAGCCGAAATGCCGGCCGGATCGCCCATTGTGACCAGGAGGTTCCTGGGTTTTTCCGACGATGCCACAGGCACAGTTCACGCGAATTGCACACGCGATGCAAGTGGCGCCATCAGACGCAGTGCTGATAGTGTAGGATTCTGCAAGGAGACAAGAGATGGAATTTCGTGAACTAAACCCCGACGAGAGAGTTGCCCTGGCCGCCTTGATCGAGTTCGTGGTGATGGCCAGCGGTCATGTGACCGAGGACGAGGAGCGAGAGATCCAGGCCATCGTCGATGAAATCGGCGAGGACCCCTACCGCAAGGCCGTTGAGGAAGTCGATCGGCGCTTTCCCGACGAGGAGGCCGCGAAGAGGTTCCTCGAGACCATCACCCGGCCGGAGGCGCGCGAGCTCATCTTCGGCGCGGTGATGGGGGCCGCGATGACCGACACCATCGAGGGCCACGAGTCCAAGATCCTCGATTGGGTCGCCAAGGAGTGGAAACTCGAAGTCAAGTACGAGGCGCCACCCGAGGAATGAACGCGGCATTTGCGGACACGCGCGGACGTTGCGTCCTTGCCCCGCCCCCGCGCCCGCGGTAGCTTGACAGCAGGTATCGTCCTTCGGATGGAAGGATAGGTCGTAAGTCGCACAACGTAGGGGATCGGATGTTGGCACAATTGTCTAGGAGGTTCGCACCATGGATGGCACGCAGATCGTAACAAGGGACAAGCTGGTGGCTGATCTGAAGTTGGTGGTCAATGACGCCGAGGAGTTGCTCAAGATCACGGCTGGGCAGGCGGGCGAGAGGGTCGCGGCGGTACGAGAGAGAATGCAGCGGGGACTCGAGCAAGCCAAGGCCAAGCTGGTCGAGCTCGAGGACCAGGCCGTCGAGAGAACGAAGGCTGCGGCACACGCGACAGACGCCTACGTGCACGAAAACCCGTGGAAGGCCGTGGGGATCGCCGCAGGGACTGGGTTCCTCTTTGGCTTGCTGATGGCCCGCCGCTAGAGCCCGCCATGGCAGACGAACCCTTGGCCGCGGCGCCACACCGTGGGCTTCTCGGGTCGGCAAGCCACCTGCTCGCCGTGCTGGTTTCCGCAGCCGAGACGCGGGTGGGAATCTTGGCGACCGAGCTGCAAGAGGAACGGGTCCGCCTGAGCCGGCTGGTCTTGTTCGGCGGGGCGGCCCTGTTCTGCCTTGGCCTGGGGATCGTCTTGCTATCGGTTTTTGTGGTCGTTCTCTGTTGGGACTCGGATCGCCTGGCCGTCCTGGGGTTGCTCAGCGGACTCTTCCTGGGCCTCGGCGTGGTCAACGCCATCGTGCTCGCGGTTATCGCGCGCGGCTACAAGCGCCCGTTGCAGGAGACCGTCGAAGTGCTCGCCAAGGATCGGCAGAGCCTGGAGCGGGGCTCGTGAACCTATCGCTGACCGAAATCCAGCGCCGCCGCGGGGAGTTGGTGGAACGTGCCCGCGCCGAGCGCGAGGCGGTCAGGGCCGTGCTCGACGGCCAGCGCAACCTCTTTTGGCTGGCCGACAGGGGGGTGGAGATGGTCGAGTTTCTCGCGGCCAGAAAGGGCCTCTTGTTGGTCGCGATGCTCGCCTTCGCCGTCGTGCAGCCCGGCCGAGCCTTGCGCTGGGCGGTCAGGGCGTGGGGCCTATTCCGGCTCTTCCGCAGGATAAGCCGCGCCTTCGCCTAGCCTACGGGTCGAGGAAGTGCCGCACGCCTTCGTCGGGAGCGGCTATGTCCAGTCGCTCGCCCACTTGCGGGTGGCAGAGCCCGGGCGTTGCCACGTCGGCCAGCGGGATGCGCACAAAGGGACGCGCGAGCAAGGCCGGATGAGGCACCCGCAAGCCCGGCTCGTCTATGGTTTGCTCCCCGAAGAGCAGCAGGTCGATGTCGATCACCCGGGCGCGCTTGGCCCCATCTGACGGCCGGACCCGGCCGAGCGCGTGCTCGATGCCCAGACACGCATCAAGCAACTGGCGCGCGGACAGTGAAGTTTCCACGCGTACCACAGCGTTCAAGTAGAGCGGCTCGGGGGCGTTCCCCTCGGGAACTGTTTCGTAGACGCTGCTCTGGCCAAGCAGGCGAGTGCCAGGCGCCTGGCCGAGGGCCGCCGCCGCAGCGTGCAAAAATGCGCGCCGGTCTCCCAGGTTGGATCCCAGAGCGAGATAGGCGGTAACCACGGTCCCCAGGATACCTCGACCGTACCTCGTGGTAAGAACGGGCTTCAATGTTGCAGGCTCTCACAGCCGCTGCCCTGACCGGCCTGGTGACCGGCGTCGGCGCTTTTCCTTTCTTCTTCATTCGACAGCTCCCGCGACGGGCCTACGACGGCATTCTCGGCCTGGGCGCCGGGCTCATGTTGGCCGCCGCAACCTTGGGCCTGTTGCACGAAGCTCTGGAGGGCGTGCGCGGTGCCAACGGCCTGGACCTGGGCCGCCTGGCCCTGGTGATCGCCGGCTTCGCGGCAGGCGTGCTGGTGGCCAGCGTGATGGATCGTTTGATCCCGCACAGCCACGCCCGCGGCCACCGGCACCACATCGCCCCGGGTCGTCGCGATGACCACGCCCATGACCAACGCCTCGAGATTCGCCAGAGCTATGCCATCGTCGGCGCCCTTTCCATCCACCGTATCCCTGAGGGCTTGGCCATCGGCGCCGGATTCGCGTCCGGACATGGAAGTCGCCTCGGCTGGCTGCTGGTGGCCGCGGTGGGAATCCAGAACATCTGCGAGGGCGTGGTGATGGGCGCGCCCCTGCGCCTTTCTGGCGTGTCGCCTTTGCGCGGCTTGCTCGTGGTCGCCGCGAGCGGCCTTGCGATCCCCTTGGGCGCGCTTGTCGGCCTTGTCCTGTCATCGTGGGCATTCATCACCCTTCCTTTCCTGCTGGCCCTGGCCGCAGGAATCCTCATCTACGTGACGTCGAACGAGATCATTCCGGAATCGCACAGCCACGGCCACGAGGGCGCTGCCTCGACCGGGCTGCTTCTGGGATTCCTCCTGACCTTGGTGATTGGAGCGGTCTTACGTTGATTGGAGGACAATCTGTGGACCATACTTGCGCCGTGAATCGCACCGTCTCTCTCCTGACCATACTGCTCGTGGGCGTGCTGGCCTCTGCCTGCAGCAAGAAGATCGGCGATGGTTGCCAGACCAACATCGACTGCGCCCAAGATGGCACCCGCATCTGTGACCTGTCTCAGCCTGGGGGCTACTGCACGGAAGATGGGTGCGACGACAGCTCCTGCCCGTCGGAATCCATCTGTGTCCGCTTCTTCGACCAGAAGTTTGGTACCCCTCCCGGCACCAATGGCGAATGCCAGCCCAACGAACTCCGCGTGGTCTGCGGGCCCACCCCTTCTGAGCCCAATTGCTGTGTGCCAAGCGCGTCAGAGCGTCGCTACTGCGCCGCCAAGTGCGGCAGCAATGGCGACTGCCGTGGCGGCTACGTCTGTCGAACCTCCAATACGCTCGGCAGCATCGCGCTGCTACCTGACCCGGCCGCCAGCGACACAGCCAAGTTTTGCGCCCCGGTAGAGCCCTAGAATCTAGCGCTTGAAGCCGAGCAGGATATCCGTGGTCGCCTGATCAGCCGCTGGGAACGGATACCTCTCGAACTCCCCTGAAGCTGCCCAGCGGAAATCGGCCACCCGCAGGGGCCGCGGCTCCTGGTCTGGAAGAATGCTGGCCTGGTAGAGCGTCAGGTCTACCGAATAGCCGTCGTACTGGTGAGTCCGTTGCGCCATGCGCAGTTTGACCTCGACCTCCACCCCGACGCGCTCACGCAACTCGCGTTTCAGTGCAGCCTCGTCCGTCTCGCCGGGCTCCACCTTGCCGCCCGGGAACTCCCACAGGCCTGGCAGCACCGCTGTTGGCCGCCGTTGTGTAATGAGATAGCGGCCTTCCTGCTCGATAACAGCTGCCACCAGCCTGATGTGCGGCCCCGAATCCGACGTCATGAGTAAGGAACCGAATTGTAGCATAGAGTACGGTGGGGGCGTGCCACCTCTTTCATGTTTCCCGGCTGGCTCGCCCTGGGTCTTCTCGACTCTGCCCGTGCAGCCTTCGGCTGCAGTTAGGGCTTGTCGGGAGATTCGGGGCCGCTCGAACGGCCGGATCGCGAGTCGCGAGGGCTGAGCCGCCCACGCAGGCCGCTTTCCCCCGGCCGCTATCGCTACCGCTCACGCGGGCCGACCTGCCTTCGCCCGGGTTTCACGACAGGCCCTAGCTATGGCGAGTTAGACCGGGGACGAAGCTCGGTCAGAACGAAATTCCGTTCTTCTGGCAGGCCGACCGAACCAGCTGCTTGTTGCGGTCGTCGAGCTTCTCGTAGGCGCGCAGGGCCGTGTCTGAATCGTGCAGCGAGCACGAGCAGATCGCTATGATCTGGTACGCGCTGGTGAGGCCTGGTTTGGCCCGCAGTGCCTTGCGCGCCGCATCTACGGCCAACACGTACTGCCCGCGCATCCACGCCTCCCGCGCCTGTTGGATCAGCTTGTCGGGATCCGGGCTGGGCTCGGTCTGGGCTGCAGCTGGCGCAGCCGGCTTGGGCTCCACGGTAGCAGGCACAGGCTTGAACACCTGAGCTGGCTTCTTCGCCTCGAGCCGCTGGCTCGACTTCTTGGCAAGCACGGCGCAGCGATTGAGGATCCAGCGCGCCGCCTTGTTGGTACTGTCGACAGCCAGCACCAGATCCGCCTCCGGCTTGGCTTCGTCGCAGGCGCCAGTCCTGGCCTTGCTCGACGCCTCCTCCAAATGCATCTTGATGTACTCGGTGCGGGCAGACTTCTCGAGGACCGATGCGCGTTCCTTGTACACGCTGGTTTCCGGGATCTCGCCCGCCCCGCGCAGAACAGCCTCGAAGTTCGAGTTGTCTGCCGCCTCTTTCAAGGTGGCGAAGCGCTCCGCGTTGCCCTGCTCTTCCTCGGCGAGCTTGCGCAATTCGGCGGCCTCGCTCGAATCGGGCGCCGCGGCGACCGCCTTGCTGGCGGCGGCAAGAGCCTCATCCCACTTCTCGGCTGCTTGCGCCGACTTCGCAGTGGCCAGCAGTTCCTCCAACGTCACTTTGGGCGCGGGCGGCGGTGGAGGCGGCTGCGGAACCGGCACCGGCCGGACCGCGACCGGCGCAACCGGCGGCCGGTGCGGCCGAGACCGGCCACCTGACAGGGCGAAGGCGAGAACCAATGCGACGACCACAACGCCACCACCCACCACCGCGTAGATCTTGCCTTTGCCCAGACGGCCTGACCCGGTATCGAAATCGCCCCCGCCCTCTTCGGTGACAAAGCGCAGTTGCACCTGTCCAAGCTCAATCTCGTCGCCCGGCCTGAGCAGCACACGATCGTGGTCCGCCCCGTTCACGCGAACACCGTTGGCACTTTCCAAGTCCACGGCGTAGTACTGGTTGCCTTCACGGACGATGCGCGCGTGGTGGCGGGAGATGGACTTGTGCTCGATGACGATGTCGTTCTCCGCGGTGCGGCCAATGACCAGCGACGGACGGTCGAGAATGAATTCGCGCCCCTCCATGAACCGGCCCACGATGACGAGGCGCGCCGGGGGAATAGCCGACTCTGGTTGCGAGGCCTCGTCGACCATGCTGTGCAGCGGAATCGTGGGCTGCGCCTCCATGGCGTCGCGCACCTCGGCCGCTTGCGGCGCAGCGGCCCCAGCTTGCGCCGCGGGCGGGGCCGGGGGCACAGGCGGATGTGCACTCGCAGGGACACCCATGGCCACGCTGGGTCGGTCCTCTTTGATGGCCATCCGGTAGTCGCCAATGAGGAAGATGTCACCGTCCTTGAGCGGCGCGGTCGCAGACACAGCGGCACCGTTGAGCTTGGTGCCGTTGTAGCTGGAGAGATCTTCCAGCAGCAGTCCACCTTGTCGTCGCACAAGGCGGGCGTGGCGCCGCGAGACGTTCTGCTCGCTCAAACGGATCGTGTTGCCCTCTTGCCGGCCGATCGTGATCTCGTCGCGGATCAGGGGCACGACAACGGTCTTGCCTTCGTCATCCTCGATGAGGAGTTTCTGCATGGGGAGTACGGGTGCCTCGCCAGGGACAACTCTAGTCGCAGCCCCAGGTGGGATCAAGCGACCTCTGGCGATATGGGAACCCTGAGAGGGTTCCCATGCCCTCCCGCGCTCTGGCTCTGGCGGGCAAAGCCCGCCTCCGCCTACGCGATCATGGGAACCCTGAAAGGGTTCGCTCCGCCCTTCGGCTCCCCACGCGTAAGCTTTATTCAACTACTTGATCAGGATCAGCGCAGCCCCGATCACGATGGCCATGCCCACGATGAAGGCCGCCACCACGACCGCGACAGCTACGTTCTTGTTCTCTTGAAGCTCCCGACGCAGGTTGTAGGGAGTCACCAACTCCCAGATGTAGTAGCCGATGATGAGCATCGCGATCCCTGCCAGACCGAGAACCGACGCGTCAAGGACCAATCGCCAAAGCGGGATGGGCACCATGGGTGGCATGCTCTACAGGCTCCTCAATTCCGGGTAGGTGGTCATCAAGTCCGTCTCGGTGAGTGAGTCTTCGGGATCGGCGGGAGTCCACACCACCTCAAGGCCCAGAAGAATGGGCGACGGGACGACCCCGAGTTCGCTGAGCGCTGCCTCCAGGCTTTCGCGATCGCTGGCGACCTGGATGCGCGCAAGCGGAACCCGGGTGGCCACGATCACGGTCACAACCAGGTATTCCAGCGCCTCTGCCCCCACGGTGGCGGCGGCCTGCGCCCGGCGCACAGAGCCGTCGGCGACCCGGAGGCGCTCCACCTCAAAACGCGCGCGCTCGGCCATGGCAGCGGCATTCAGCTTGGTTTCACCGTTGGTCAGGCTCATCGGCCCGCTCGCCTCGGCGAGACCGTAGCGGATCGAGTCCTTCTCGCGCAGCAGCTCCAGCGCCGTCTGATGGAGAAGCTCGGCCAAGCCCGCCTCACTGGATGTGTCGCCCTGGCTGGCGAAGTCGGCCAGCCGACCCTGAATGTGGCGAGCTGAACGGCCTAGGCCGAGTTGGACCTTGTACACGTACGATTCGCCCATTCCTTCATCCGCAGCATCATCCGACCACGCGCCGGGAGTGCCACGCCGGGCTGCCCGGCGAATGGCCCGCATGACCGCAATTGTGCCGAGGCCCACCACCCCCAGAACGACGAGGCTGCCCATGAACCCGAGGCCGCCGCCGTAGCCGTAGCCACCCAAGCCCCAGCCGAAGCTGGGAAAAAAGAAGAAACTGGAGCCCCCACCTCCATTGCCGCTGCGCCCCGACTGGTAGCCGCGTGAGAAGCTGCCCGCACCCGAGCGAAAGCCACTACGGCTGCCAAAGCTGGCACCCGAGCGAGGGCCGGCCAGGGCCAGGGCAGGCAGGAGGGCCGACAACGTCAAGACAAGGACCAGACGGCTGATGGATCTGATGGACATCGCGCTCGTTTCGTAGCCTAGCGGCGGCCGGGTACGAAGGCAAAGACCATCTGCGAACTGCCGGGGCGGCGGCCCACCCTGATAGCGAGCCCCGGTGGCAGGAGATACTGCCGTGCTTTCGGCGGGATAGGCCTGATGGCAAGTCTGATTGAAACCCTGATGGGAGTCTGATGAAAGCCCGCTCGACGTCTGATACGGGCCTGATGGGAAGCCCGATGTGAAAAACTTGCTGGCCTCGGCCACGGGTATACCGTCGGCATGGATGGGTTACCCGATCTCGCCAGGACGCAGGACGGTCAGACCGCCAGTTGGTTGCGAGGGACATCTGACCCGGCACCAAGCGGCGATGCAGCTTGGGCTGCGTAGCGAATTCAAGGTCCGCCAGTTTGAACGCGAGGGCCGACTGCACGCGGTTCGGGGCCGCATGGACACGGCGTTTTACCCCGAGGCTGAGGTGCTGGCATTGAGGGCCGAAATGGTTGCTACCCCTCGTCCTGCACCTGGACGCTGGACGGACGCCGATCTGATTGCGCTCTTGCGGCAGCCCATGTCATCGGGCCGTCTGCGCACGGCCGTGGACCTCGTCACCGAAGCGAAGATCCACATCTCCCGCGCCGAACGGGTCTACCGCTTCTGGTCCAAACGCGACGAGACCCTGGCCGCGCGTGTGACCCGTGCCGCCCGCCTTCTGCGCACGCCCGGCAAGTCCGCAGACTTTCCGCCGGTCAGCGGGCAACCGCCTGCGGCGCAGGCGCCCAGCGTGCCAGGGCTGGCCGCACCGGCAGCCGACAACACACCAGCGAGTGAGCGGCGAAGCGCCGCACGCCTGGCCCACGATGGACTTGTCCGGTGCTTGCGGGACCCCGACCCGCGCGTCCGCACCGAGGCATTCATCAAGCTCAAGGAAAGCCCACGGCCCTGACCCGGGCCGCCGAAGCTACAGACCAGAGAACCGGAGGCCACATATGCCGCGTACCCGCGTCCAGATCGAACCCACCCTGCTTTCCGAGGTGGAGCGCATCGGCAGACGAGAAGGAGTCTCGGTCAGTCAGATCGTCAATGAAGCGTTGGCCATCGCGCTTGCGGAGCGCAGACGCCGGTTGCAGATGCCACTGTTCACCTGCCTGCCCCGATCGACCCGCACTGGCTCGCGCCCACCGGACAGGGACGAGATCCTGTCGGTGCTGGATTTCTAGCTACACCGGAATCACGTCCGACAGGTCGACCTCGATGGCTTCGGTGGGCAGAGCGCCGCGGTCGACGCGCAGGGTGTTGTCGCGCGCGCGGTTGAGCGCCACCTGCTCGAAGTAGGCTTGCACCTGCGGAATGGCCTCGGCCAGCCGCTCCACGTACTCGCGCCTGAGGAAGAGCACCGTGCTGCCCACGGTGGCTCGCACCGTGGCGGAGGTGGGCTGATCAGTGACCAGCGACATCTCGCCGAAGATGTCGCCTGGCTTGAGGCGCGCGAGGGGTACGGCTTCGGGCGTATCTGCGCGCGCGACCACCTCGACCTCGCCGGCCAGCACGAGAAACAGCCCCTTGCCCCGCTCGCCCTCGGTGATGAGTTCGGTCCCGGCCTCGACCTCGAGGCCCTCGAAGCGACGAAGCAGCTCGCCCTGCTGGGATTTGGTGAACGGCACGAAGAGCGGCGATGTCTGCAGCAGGTTCTTGATCAGGCGCTCACGCGAAAACTGGTCGAGCGCCGCACGGATGGCGGGCAGCCTTGCGGTGACATGGGCCAAGGCCGCCTTGCTGACCCCGATGACGTCGGCTTCACCTGCCGCTGCCACCGAGGCGGTGCGCGGCTGGCCGGTGATGAGCGCCATTTCTCCGAAGAGCGTGTTCTCGAACAGACGCGCCACATCCTTGTCCCCGGCCGGTGTGTTGACGAAGACCCTCAGCTCGCCACTCGCCACCAAGAAGAGCGAGTCGCCGGCATCTCCCTGGCGTACGACCAATTGGCCGTCGGCCAGACGGACCACGGTCAGTGAGCGCAGCACCGCCCCAAGCGACTCGGGCCCCAGCTCGGACAGGAAAGGCAACGGGTGGTATTGCTCCTGATAGCCGACGAAGACCGATAGATCGAGCGCGATCTTGCGCGCCTGTTCGATGACATGGGCCGGGGACCCGGCGTGGGCGATATCCCCGATGTCCAGCATGGTCGACGGGTCGACCGGTGCCGGCCGTACCGCAAAGCGCGCAAGCAGTGGCGAACCGGAGGCGTAGGTCTTGACCAGCAGGGCGAAGATGTCATCCACCGGCCGGCCCAGCTTGCCAAGGGCATGGGCGGCCACGATGGCCGGCAAGGGGTGGCCGGCCCGGATGTCGTGGATGGCCACGCACCGGTAGACCTCGGCCGCCGCATCGGCGTGCCCCGCTTCCGCCAGCACGTCCGCGATGGCAAACCGGGTCTCGTAGTCAAGCGGGAGGGTGGCCAGGATTCGCTGGTATGCGCGCAGGGCACGGGGGGGATCGCCGTTTCGACGAAATCGACGCGCCTCGTCCCTGGCCTCACGAAGGGTGATCTTCATGACTCAAGATTCGGTCAAGCGGCAGGCGGAGGCAAGGGCCGGCAAACCCTTGGACGCTGATTTCATCAAAATGGAAACCCTCAAAGGGTTCGCTCCGCTCTTCGGCCGCCCCACCTGCCCCCCTCCTCCCCGCTCGCTTCCCCCNNGCGCTCGGCCTCGCCAAACCGCGTTGGTGCGCGGCGAGCAAAGCCGGCGGGCTCCCCACGCGAGCGGCCGGCCACGACCACGGTCACGTCTACGACCCTCTGCGGCTATCGGGGGACCAGGGAGAGCGCTGGCCCCCTGTCAATCGGCTGAGAATTAGGTAGTATGCCCCCCTGTTGACCGCTATCAGGTCCGACCGGGCCTGGCCCACGAACCCCAAGAACCCCCTGCCCCCTGACGACAATGGAGAAGGACCTAGAGCGCAGTTTTCTCGAGACGATTGCGCGGGCCCTGGTTTCGCTCCCCTTCGATCTTAAGATCCTGCTCGAAGCGGTGTCCGACCCTGACTTGGACCACGGCGCGCGTGAACTCGCGGCGGCTGCGGTCGTGTACATCATCGCGCCTCGCGATGGGAACGTCGAACCCTACCTCCGACACAGCGAGGACGTGTTGGTCCTTCGCCTGGCCCTGCGCCAGATTCTGCAAGACGGGGGTGAAGGGGCGCCGGCGTTCCGAGAGCGCTTCGCCGAAGATCTCAGCCGCCTGGGCCAGGAGCTGGATCTGCTCGATGGGGCCTGCGGCAAGGACCTGGTCGCCTGGCTCGCAAGCCGCTGGCCGGTTTTGCGCAAGGCCGTCTACGCACGCAAGAAGATTCCCATGTTCGTCGACGATGAGGAAGTCGGCACGCTCCTCTACGACGAAGGAATGAAATTCGGCACCAACTACCCGATCAGCGAGAAGAGCCTGGAGGGACGGCTCAAGCAAGCCCAGCCTATCCTGGACCACCTGCAGCGGAAGTGGGATCAGGACAAGAAGAAGATCACCCCACACTAGGATTGAAACCTAGATGGCGCGAAGTTCCGAGGTCGTGCCGTTTGGCGCCACTCCTGCGGCAGTCCTCGATGTCGCCTGCCGCCTGGCCGAGAGCGGAGGGTCACTTCCGAACGAACTCACTGAGGCAGCGCGGGCAGTGGCGGGCGAGATTGGATCGTTCGCGCCCGACGATGTACGCAACGCTCTTGAGAAGCTCATCACAGCCCCGCACGCCGACGACGGCCTGCAATGGCTGCATGAGTCCGGCGTGCTCCAGCAGGTGCTGCCCGAGTTGGACGCCACGGTGGACTTTTCGCAAGAGGCAGGGCGCCGGCACAAAGACGTCTGGGAGCACACCAAGCAGGTGGTCCTGCAGTCGCCTGCGCAGCCCCTCGTGCGCTGGGCCGCCCTGCTGCACGACATCGGCAAGGTGTCCACCCGGGTCATGCTGAGCGACGGCAAGGTGACCTTCCATCGCCACGCCGAGGTGGGCGCCCGCCTGTTCGACACTGTGGCCCGCCGACTGGGCTTCTCCCGCTCCGATCGCAAGCGCATCCGTTTCCTCATCGTCAACCACTTGCGCGCCAATGCCTACGAGTCGGAGTGGACCGACGCAGCCGTGCGCCGGTTTGACCACGAGATGGGAGACGCGCTCGCCGAGCTCATCGAGCTGTCACGGGCCGATGTCACCTCGGCGCGGCCGGGGCGGCGCCAGGAAGCGGCACTCAACATCGAGGCGCTGTTGCAGCGAATCGCGGTCGTGCGCGAGCTCGATGCCCGCGTGCCACCCCTGCCACCGGGAGTGGGCAACGCCATCATGGAGGCCTTCGGTATTCCGCCATCGCGCCGGGTGGGCGAGTTGCGCAAGCTGTGCGAAGACGCCATCGAGCGCGGCGAGCTCCTCGAAAGACAGCCAGTGGAGTACTACGTCGAGTTCCTGAGACGGCAAGGAATGCAGGCCGGGCCGTAGGACGAACCGATTTCCTATTCGCTGCACGAGCCAACCGTTTCGGCTGAGTCGGCCGAAGTGATCGGAGAACAGTCTTGTCATTGCGGTGCTACATGCCTCGCACCAACTATTCGTGATCGGCTCCGGTGGGCGATCATTGTGGTTCAGCAAGCAGTCGTCCGCACGACCTGTTTCTCGACGAATTCCCATGCCGTCAGATCTCCCTGGCGCACGGGCGCCGGCTATGCCAAAAGGAAGGCTGGTCCCGGGTGACGGAACACTTGCGAACCCCGCCAGGCCCGGAAGGGAGCAACGGTAGCTGGTCGACCGGGTGCTCGGGACCTTTTGTGTCGTTCCCGGGAACGGAAAGCCGGCACAGCAACGGCCGGGCGGCGGCCACGGCGACAGGCTGCACGCCGAACGGCGGAGGGGCAATAGGGACGGTGGGGGACGATGGTGCTAGAATAGGTGCCTCTGGACACGAGTCGGAGCCAATGCCTCGCATGGTCAAATGTGCAAGACTCGGGCAGGAACTGCCCGGGGTGGCCTACAAGCCGTTCAACAACGAGCTGGGGCAAAAGATCTACGACCACGTCTCGCAACAAGCGTGGATGGACTGGCTCGAATACTCAAAGCGAATCGTCAACGAGTTCCGGCTCGACCTGACCTCGCCCGTGGGGCAGCAGGTTCTACTCGAACAGGCCGAGCAGTTCTTCTTCGGTGCGGGAGGCCTCAACCCGCCCGAGTTCGTGGCACCCAAGTCGTGACAGCTCGCCATGCCTGACGACAAGGGGCGCCGCACCACGGGAGCCATTCCCATAGCCAGCGAGCAGCCCGCGCGGCGGCCGACCAGCTCCTTTTTCGTGACCGAAGGTGGTTCGTCGCGCCCTGACCTGCAGCCGCGCGAGCCCCGCATGGACGTGAGCGTACCGGTCAAGGTTCGCTACGAAAGCATCCTCGATTTTCACGAGACCCAGTCGGTCAACATCAGCCGTTCCGGCATGTTCCTGTCGTGCGCTGATCCGCGGCCGGTGGGCACCGTCATCGATTTCGAGCTGGCGCTGTCCGATGGCCTGTCGCTGCTCCGGGGCAAGGGTGAGGTCGTGCGTGTGACTGGATCGCCCGTCGCGGGCATGGGCGTTCGCTTCCGTGAGCTCGACGAGGAAGCACGCCGATTCCTGGATCGCATCGCCCAGGTGAACGAGACGGAAGGACGATCGCCGGCGGTGTCGCTCGACTTTGCCAGTCAGCCCACGGGACCGCCATCAGCCAGCCCCACAGGGTCCTCCCGATACGGCCTCTTGCGCGGCGCCACCACGCTGCAACCCGGCCTGTTGGTCAGCGGGCGCGACCTGCATGTCAAGCTCACGCCCGCGACCGTCGGCTACTTCACCAACAACCCCCTGCTCAACATCCGCCTGGGCGGGTTCGTGGTCCCTTCCGACGAGAACGTGCCCCTGGGCGCAGTTTTCGAGGTGGTGATCGAGAGTTTCGAGGGTCATGCGCTGTTTGCCGGCAAAGGCAAGGTGGTGGCCAAACAAGAACACCGACTCGGAGTTCGCCTTTCCGACGCGGACAAGGCCGTACTCGCGCGGCTGCAGGCCGAAGTCACCCGGCTGAGTCCATTCGGTCGATAGGCGACTTCTCACTGTCGAACGACGGCCCCGATCGGTACACTACAGCCGTGACTGCGAAGCCAGCGAACCAAGAAACGCAACGAGACGAAAAGGTCGAAGCCGCGCGCGGCCGTCTGGCCAGCACCGGACGCAATGATCCGTGCTTTTGCGGCTCCGGCAAGAAATACAAGAAGTGCCATTTGGCCGACGACCAGGCGGTTGCTTCGGTGCCTCCCCGGGCGCCCGACCCTGACGAGATGCTCGCCGAGGGCTGGCGGCTCGTTGAACAGCGCCGGCCTGCGGCCGCAGAGAGGGAATTCCGCGCGGCCCTTGCCGTCAAGCCTGACTGGGCGGACGCACTCGTCGCCATCGGCCTGGCGCGCCTGCGATCAGGCGATCAGGATGCTGCGCGCAAGGAGTTCAACGAGGCTCTGCGCGTCTCCGAGAAGCTGGCCACCGAGTTGCGCGAGTCGGGGGCCAAGGACGCGTTTTCCCGCAAGGAGGCGCAGGCATACCTTCGCGCCAGCCACGCTCTCGGGTGCCTGGCCTTCGATCAGGAACGCTACCAGGATGCTCTGGTGGACCTCGAACGAGTGTATGTGGTGGACGAGGGTGCGGTGGGCACCGAGGCCCGGCTCATCGCCGGCGCCGCACTCCTCAAGCTCAAGCGGCCGGCCGACGCCGTGCAAGTACTGGAGGTGGCCAGCAAGTCAGAGGCCGGGGCAGGCCGCGCTTTGCTGAGCCTGGGTCTGGCCTGCTTCGCCTCAGGCGACCGGCCTGCAGCCCAGGCCGCGATCCTCAAGGCTCTCGACGCCAATTCCCACTTCGGCACGGCGCTTGTTGGCCGGATCCCCGCCCGCGCGGCCAACCTGGGCGCAGCCACGGCCGGTAGCCGCGAGGAGGCCGTGGGCTACGCGCAGACCTTCGGTGATGCGTGGGACGAAGGGGCCAAGAGCTTCCTCAAGGAGATTCTGGCTGGCCGGTCTGCGGACGCCAGCAAGGCCAGTGGCGCAGCCAGCGCACCGACGGAGTAGTGCAGATGTCCCCCAAAGTTCCTGGCTCGCCAGTCCAGCAAGAACGTCGCGCCTCGCGACGCAGCCCGATCCAGGTACGGCTGCAGCTTGCCGACATGGTCAGCAGTCTCTTGGGCCGCAGCGTGGACGTGAGCCGGGGCGGCCTCTTCGTCGCGTGCCCTGAATGCCGACGGGTGGGTACCTTGCTGCGCGTGCGCGTGCTCGGCCCGCGCGGCGACGCGGTGTTTGCCGTGGGCGTGGTCGTGCGCTGTTTCTCCGACCTGGAAGGCAGCCACGAGGGCACCTTGTCGCCGGGCATGGCCATCGCCCTGACCTCGACCAGCGAGGCCTGGGATCGTTTCTGGGAGGACGTCAGCACGACCGAGGGCGACGAGGACGAGCCGTGAGCAGCGGCTTGTTTCCGGTTTCGTCCGAGAAGGCGAATGCCCTGCGCCTGCGGCTGGCCGCGCTGCAGATCTGGGAAGAGGATCTGGACGAAAGCTTCGTCCGCTCCGGCGGCAAGGGTGGGCAGAACGTGAACAAGGTGGCGACCTGCGTGGTGCTGGTGCACCGGCCAACCGGAACCTCGGTGAAGTGCCAGCAGGAGCGCACCCAGGGACTCAACCGCTACATTGCGCGCAAGTTGCTGGCCGATCGGATCGAGGCCGCGCGGCTGGGCCGGCAGAGCCAGCAACAGCAGGAGACCGAGCGCATCCGGCGGCAGAAGCGACGCCGCTCGCGCCGGGCCAAGAATCGCATGTTGGCTGACAAGCACGCCCAGGGTGCCAAGAAGGCCCTGCGCGCCGGGGTCACCCGAGACGAATAGCCTCTTCGGAGTTGTGGCCGCCCTGACCCGTTACCCGCCGGCCGGATACACCATGCGAACCGCCGCATAGGCCGGCTGGCCTGGGCAGTCGGGTGGGTTGAGCTTGCGCAACTCGAGGCGCAGGGTGACCCCGGCAAAACGCGCCGCGAGCGCATCGATCATGTGGCGAGCCAGGGCTTCCAGAAGATGGTGGGTCTCGCCTGTCCCGATCCCCACGATGATCTCGGCCACCTGCCGGTAGTCGATGGTGTCGGTCAGGCGGTCGGTGGACTGTGCTGTCTCCAGCGGCGCATCGATCTCGACGTCCACCTCGAACCGGCGCAAGGACCGACGCTCCGCAGGGATCGCGCCGTGGCGCGCCTCGAAGCTGATCTGAGACAAGACCAGAGTGGGCATCCTATGCCGCACCCTTGCCCACTGCTGCTCCCGCGTTCAAGGAGCCTCCACCTCG
The DNA here is from genome assembly GCA_003170035.1 of Myxococcales bacterium. Lineage (GTDB taxonomy): Bacteria > Myxococcota_A > Polyangia > Fen-1088 > Fen-1088 > Fen-1137. The sequence goes on from PMZX01000248.1 coordinate 18,963, forward strand.
GCTTCCTTGCGCATTTTGCGTTTGATGATCTGGCGCTTGACCGGGCCCACCATGTCAATCAACAAGCGGCCGGCCAGATGGTCGTATTCATGCTGCATCGCCCTTGCGAAAAGGCCGCTGCCCTCGACCGTGAAGGGCTTGCCTTCGACGTCGAACGCCTTGAACTCGGCGGTCATGGCCCGCTTCACCGGCACGAATATCCCCGGAAATGAAAGACACCCCTCGTCCCCGGTCTGCGCCTCCTCGGACAAACGCACGATCTCGGGGTTGATGAAGACCATGGGTGGATCGGTGGGCTGACGGCCCGCCACCTCGGGATCGACTAGGAAGAGCCGCAGCGGAACGCCAACCTGGATGGCTGACAGGCCGGCACCCTCTGCCAGGTACATGGTGTCCGTCATATCCGCCACCAAACGCTTCAGATCGTCATCAAAACTGGTGACATCGCGCGACGTCTCGCGCAGGCGCTGGTCGGGAAAACGCAAGATGGGAAGAATGGACATCTCAATAGAAAGGATGACATCCGACGACGGAGCAAGCAAGACGCGGCAGCGCGGGTGTCGTCTAACCGGGAGGCCTCGCTTGAAAATGCGCAAGGAACGCGCGTTGACAACCCAGGATCCCACTCGTAGCTTTGCCACCCTGCCCGCTTCACTTCCATGAAGCTCGTTCGATATGCCGAAGCCGATCTGCCCACGGTCCACGGATCGTTCCGCCTCTTCGTGTACCATGAGTCGGGCGACGAAAACGGGGTGAGCCCAGCCAGCCCCTATCAGGAGCACATGGCCATCGTGCGGGGATCCATCCAGGGCAAGGGGCATGTGCTGACCCGCGTTCATTCCGAGTGCTGGACCTCGGAGGTCATGGGGTCGCTCAAGTGCGACTGCCGCGAGCAGTTTCACGTGGCGCTGGAGAAGATTGCGGCCGAGGGCGCCGGTGTGTTGGTCTATCTCCGGCAGGAAGGCCGGGGCATCGGGTTGGGCAACAAGATCCGCGCCTATGCCTTGCAGTCGAGTGGCGCCGACACGGTGGAAGCCAATCTGGCGCTGGGTTTCGAAGCCGACGAACGCTCCTACGACATCGCGGGCGCCATCCTGCGCGATCTGGGCGTGCTTTCGGTGCGGCTGATGACCAACAACCCCCTCAAGGTCAAGGGACTGGAAGACGCCGGCGTGACGGTAGCGGATCGCGTTTCACACTGGGTGGGCGAGAACCAGCACAACGCAGGCTACCTGGCAGTCAAGCGCCACAAAATGGGCCACCATCCCGATGCCCGGGGACCTGAAGGGTCCGACCCCTTGCCTGTACTTTATGCCGTGCCCAAGTCCGGCAAGGGTTAGCGTTCAAACAGGAGATCGCCATTACCACCGTCGACGAAGTTCACGCGATTCTGGCCCAAGTCAAAGACCCGGCGCTCGGACGCAGCCTGCAGGCGGCGAACATGGTGCGCGAGGTGGCCGTTGACGGCGGGCAGGTTCGCGTGGACGTCCAGTTGACCACTCCTGCCTGCCCTTCGCGCGATGCGATTGCGCTGGCCGTGCGTGAGGCGGTGGGCCGACTCGCCGGCGTGGCTGGCGTGGACGTGGTCTTCTCGGCCGAGGTGGCGCAGGGCCAGGGCCCGGCGCGCGAGAGGCTGCCGGGCGTCCGCAACATCGTCGCAATCGCGGCGGGCAAGGGTGGCGTGGGCAAGTCCACGGTGGCCACCAACCTGGCCGCGGCCCTGCACCAGCAAGGGGCCCGGGTGGGCCTGCTGGACGCCGACGTGTTCGGGCCTTCCATCCCGCAGATGATGGGCAACCCCGAGGTCCCACCGGATCTGGGCGCGGGCCAGAAGATCAAGCCCGCGGTCCACCATGGCATCCAGGTGGTGTCGGTGGGTTTCTTCGTCGAGCGAGGCACCGCCATCATCTGGCGCGGGCCCATGGTGCACAAGCTGCTGCAGCAATTTCTCGACGACGTCGAGTGGGGCGAGCTGGACTACCTGGTCGTCGATCTGCCGCCCGGCACAGGCGACACGCAGCTCTCGCTGTCGCAGCTCATTCCCGTGACCGGCGCGGTCATGGTCACCACGCCACAGGAGGTTTCCATCCTCGACGTGGAGAAGGCGATGGCCATGTGGAAGAAGGTGCAGGTTCCGGTGCTGGGCGTGGTCGAGAACATGAGCTACTACCTGTGCCCGTC
>PMZX01000144.1 GCA_003170035.1 Myxococcales bacterium
CCACGCCCGCCGCCGCCGCCGCCACCGCCCGCCTCCCCGCCGCCTTCGGTGCCGCCGCCATCGGTGCCACCTCCGCTAGCGCCGCCACCTCCGCCGCCACCACCACCAGCGCCGCCACCGGCACAACCGCCGCCCGATAATCCGTATATCCCGTAGTCCGGTTTTGGAAGTTTGACTCATTCATTGGACGAGCAGGATGACGCCTTCATCTTTTTGTGATTGGGCCGTTGGCGAGGAGGGTACATACAATGAGGCGTGAGACACTATGGGCGATCTCTGTTTTGACATGGACCGCCGGTTGCAGCGTCGACGACATCGGAAATGCCTCGAGAGACGCTCCGGCTGGAATCGAGGCAAGCGACGCGGGATCCTGGGGTCCTGAGGTCTCCATTCTGGTTTTGCCCGAGGCGGGTACGACCGATGGTGGTCTATGTCCCGCGCTTGCCTGCAGCAAGGGGAACACCCAGCGGTGCGGAGATATCCAGGACGGGTGTGGACAGGCGTTGCACTGTGGCGATTGTCCCGTTGACCAGCAGTGCAAGAAGAATGTCTGCGTCGGCACCAACTGCCTTGCAGGATGTACCTTTCCAGGTGGTGCGTATTGCGGGTTGATCGGGGACGGCTGCGGCGGAACGCTCGACTGTGGGCCCGCCTGCCCGCAGGCCGGCTGGACATGCGGGACGGACCACATCTGCAAAGGCGACGCCCTCTGCCCGGCAGCCACCTGCCTGGCGACGTCCGGAGACCACTACTGTGGCAAGATCGGGGATGGCTGTGGCAATGCGCTCGATTGTGGCGATGACTGTCCCAAAGGATGGGGGTGCGTCGACAACCTCTGCGTGGGTTTGCCGACGGTGTGTCCGCTTCTGACTTGCGTGACCGCGAGCGGAGACCATTACTGCGGGACCATTGGCAATGGCTGTGGCGGAACGCTCGAATGCGGAAGCGACTGCCCTGCGGGGTGGACCTGCGAAGGGCACGTGTGCAAGGCGACGCCACCCGTGTGCGAGTTGGCGGCCTGCACGACGGCCAGCGGGGATCGCTACTGCGGGATCATCGGCGACGGTTGCGGCGGGTCGCTCGATTGTGGCGTCAATTGTCCCAAGGGATGGAGCTGCGTGAATTCCGTGTGTATGGGCGGGCCCCTGGTCTGCCCGCCTCTCACCTGCGACACGCCAGGCGGAGGACGATACTGTGGCCCGGTTGGGGATGGCTGCGGCGGTACGTTGAACTGTCCCACGACCTGTCCGCAACCTGGATGGGTGTGTGACAATCATCTGTGCAAGGGCCCTCCCGATGTCTGTACCAAGATCGCCTGCGCGACCGCGAGCGGAGACCACTACTGCGGGACCGTGGGCGACGGGTGTGGAGGGTCGCTGGAGTGCGGGGATGACTGCCCGGCAGGATGGACCTGCGGAGCGGACCACATCTGCAAGGGGGCACCGCCGGTCTGTACCCTCCTCACCTGCACGACCTTGAGCGGAGATCACTACTGCGGAATTGTGGGAGACGGGTGCGGCGGCGTCCTGGACTGCGGCGACGATTGCCCCGCAGCATGGACCTGTGGAGCGGACCACGTCTGCAAGGGCGGTGTCGGGGTGTGCACGCCAACCGCATGCGACGCACCGAACGGCGATCACTACTGCGGGACCATCGGCGACAAGTGCGGCGGCACGCTCGAGTGCGGCACGACCTGTCCCAAGGCCGGCTGGACCTGCGACCACAACATGTGCAAGGGCGACCTGACAGCCTGCACGCCGCTGACCTGTGCGGCTTCCAGCGTGGACAGCTACTGTGGGGCCATCGGGGATGGATGTGGCGGGACACTCGACTGCAGCGCGACTTGCCCCAAGGCTGGCTGGCTGTGTGACCGCGGTCTGTGCAAGGCGGGGCCGGACGCCCACTGCGTGCCCAAGGCTTGCACCACGGCAGCCGGGGATGAGTACTGCGGTGACATCGGGGACGGTTGCGGATCGACGCTTCACTGCGAAGCCACCTGCACGAAAGCCGGATGGCTCTGCCAGGACAACCTGTGCAAGGCAGGGCCCAAGGCCAATTGCGTGCCGCTGGCTTGCACAACCGCGAACGGCGACCAGTACTGTGGCGACATCGGCGACGGGTGCGGATCGACGCTACCCTGCGGAACCTCCTGCGCGAAAACCGGGTGGACTTGCGAGAATGGTCTGTGCAGGGCAGGGGCGATCGCTGGCTGCGTGCCACTGACCTGTCTTTCCGCCAGTGGCGACCAGTACTGCGGCAGCATCGGCGACGGCTGCGGCCACCCGCTGGACTGCGCAACCACATGCCCCAAGAGCGGTTGGACCTGTCAGAACAACCTGTGCAGAGGCCAGCCGCCGGCTTGCACTCCGCTGGCCTGCAATCCGGCCTCGGGCGGACGATACTGCGGAACCATCGGCGACGGCTGCGGCAACTCGCTGGATTGCGGCGCGGACTGCTCGGCTGCGGGCACCGGCTGGGTGTGCGGCGGCAAGAAGGCATGCGTGGGCGGGCCTGACTGCGTGAAAGCCACCTGCAACAACACCAAGGGCGTGCAGCAGTATTGCGGCGACATCGGTGACGGCTGTGGCGGGACGCTGAGTTGCCCTCCGACATGCTCGAACAGCGTGCCCTGTGGTGCAACCTCGTCCCATGTCTGCGACAGTTGTGGCAATCTGTGCTTGAAGCAGGTTCGCTGCGACGGTGGGGCCACGACCAGCATCAGCGGCACGGTATACGACCCCGCGGGCTACAACCCGCTCTACAACGTGATCGTATCAATACCAAACGCGGCGTTGGACCCGATCCCCACGGGTGCCAGCTGCGCTTCCTGTGACGCCCAGGTATCGGGCCAGCCCATTGCCACGGCCTTGACCGATGCGACCGGGCACTTCGCTCTCAACAACGTGCCATGGGGCACGGACTTCCCCCTGGTCATGCAACTGGGCAAGTGGCGGCGCCAGGTGACCATTAGCGCGTCGATGGTCACTCACCAGTGTGCCGACAATCCCATCACCGACAATCCGCCGGATGCCGGAACACTGCCCGACAGACTGTTGCGCCTGCCAAGGAACATTCACGACGGCGACAACAATGGCCAGTACACCAGCATGCCCAGGATCGCCATCACCACGGGCCAGATCGACGCTCTCGAGTGTCTGCTGACCCGGGCCGGAATCGACACCGCCGAATTCACGAATCCCTCGGGAACTGGGCACATCAATCTCTACAGCCTTTTCGCAACCAGCGGGGACAACGGGGCCACGAAGTACGCCGGCACCGGCGGCGCCACGTTTCCGGTCGCAACGACCCTATTCGACTCGGTGGCGACACTACAGAGCTACGACATCATCATAGTCAACTGCGCTGGTTCCAACTACCTCAACGCAGGGGACGGGCAATACGTGACTGAGGCCCGCCGTCAGAATCTGAAGACCTATGTCAACGGCGGGGGCAAGGTCTTTCTCGAGCACTACTTCGCCAGCTTCCTGCGGTCCACCAGCACGCTTGCCGCACCCTATGGCGAGCTGGCGACGTGGGACGGGACACTGGGGACAGCAATCGCTGGTNNCAACACCTCGCTGAAATCGAAATACACCGCCAAGACAACCAGCGCGCCGGCCACGCGCTGGATCTTCAACCCGGTCTCCAGCACGGACAACACGTCGAGCCACGTCCACTACTTCGACTTGCTCACCCCGACTGACCAAACGGCCAAGTGTGGCCGCATCGTCTACACGGGAATACACGTGTCCTCGTCCAACTCCGGCACGGATCAGGACGCCGTGCGCGTGCTTGGCGGCACACCCGTGTTCCCGACGGAATGCAAGATCCGCCCGCTCAACGGCCAAGAGAAGGCGATGGAGTTCATGTTCTTCGACCTCTCCGGATGCGTGAACCCGCCTGAACTGCCGCCCACGCCGCCACCGCCGGTGGGTGCCGCGGCCCCTGCGGCGCCACCGCCTCCTGCTGCTCCGCCTCCACCGCCGCCACCTCCACCGCCGGCAGCGCCACCTCCCGCTGCTGCCCCGCCCGCGGCCTCGGCTCCGCCTCCGCCAGGAGCACCGCCACCACCGGCCGCCCTGCCCGCCCCGCCACCACCACCTC
>PMZX01000376.1:0-4699 GCA_003170035.1 Myxococcales bacterium
ACCGCGGGCGGGACCACCAGCGCAGGCGGCGCAGCGGGCGCGGCGGGTGGGACTGCGGGAACGGTCACGACGCCCGGCTGGGCAACGCCCGTGACTGGCGGTCCCTCAGGCACGGGGACCACGGCCACTGTGACGGTAAACCCAAACACCACCGTAGGGACGATCGGTGCCGATTTTACCGGGTTCAGCTACGAGAAGACGCACGTCATGAATGGTTCGCTCACCAGCAGCAACACGAACATGATTGCGCTCTACAAGCTGCTGGGTTCTCCGATGATGCGGGTTGGAGCCAACGACGTCGAGGTCTGTAGCTGGGGTGGCACAGGGGCTGCGCCTGCGCAGCCAAATGGGCAGCCTTTCGCCACGAAAATCACGTCCGGCGGAGTCGATCAACTCTGCGGCTTCTTGGCCGCGACGGGAACCAAGGTCATCTATGCCGTAAACTTCAGGTTGGGCGACTCGGCTGCCTCCGCAGCGGAAGCGGCCTACGTCATGGGCAAGTGTCCGTCGAGCGTCGTTGCATTCGAGATCGGCAACGAGCCCGACAAGTTTGGAACCTGGGCCGCCCAACAAGGGCAGTGGGAGTCGTTCGCGACCGCCATCCTCGCCACACCGGGTGCCCTGATGGTTGGCCCGGCTTGCACCAGTGGATCAGCCGCATCGTTCAGTGCTCCCTTTGCCGACTCCGAGGCGGCAAAGCTAGGGAGCAAGCTCGTCATGCTAACGCAGCACTCCTACGTTGCCGGAGCCGGTTCAACGAGCGCGACAGCGGCCAACCTCCAGACGATAATTTCCAAGCTCACCGATATCTTCACCACGATGCAGGGTGCAGCCACAAAGAACAAGATCGCCAATGGCTACCGCATGGACGAAAACAATACCTTCTCCGGCCACGGTCAGCAGGGCGTGAGCGACACGCTCATCGCGGGTCTCTGGGCGATCGACTACATGTTCGAGGTTGCCAGGCATGGCGGCAGCGGAATCAATTTCCACAACGGCGAGACGGGAATGGATGGAACTAAGCCCTTCTACTATGAGCCGATCAAGGAGACCAATGGCGTCGTGGTGGAGGTGCAACCGGAATACTACGGGATGCTCCTCTTCACCCAAGCCGGCACAGGCCCGATGGTCTCCACGACCGTCACCACGAGCGCCCCGTATTTCACCGCGTGGGCTATCAAGGCAAACGGATTTACTGGCGTGGTGCTCAACAACAAAGACGCAGCAAATGGCGTCAATGCCACGGTGAATCTCGGATCCGCGGTGAGTAGCGCGAGCGCGATATATCTGCAGGGTACGCCTGCCAACTCACTGTCGGTACCGGCAGGGTCCGTGACCCTTGCTGGCGCCAAGGTCACCGTGGCGGGCGTTTGGCCTCGCAATCCACCCTACATTCAAACGACATCGGGCAATACCGTTTCAGTGTACGTCCCTCCCGCGAGCGCAGCGCTCGTCCGCGTCCTGTAGCAATCCGGGGAAGCTGGGAGTTGCGGATTGACGGCCGCGTCCTTCTTCGTGTCCACTGCTCGACTGTGAGCCAGGGTCACAGCTTGGTGTGAATTCAGCCGTCGGCCGGGACGGTCTGGCCGGGGCGCAAGCAGAAGTGCGCAATCTTGCGGGCCCAAGCCTCAAACCGCGCTTGGCCCAGGGATTGAAGAGGCGAGGTAGGCATGACGGCTCAGTCGTTTCGGGCAATGCGGTTCGCGGCGCTCCTGGCACTGCTGGCGACGATGCTGCTGCCGGGCTGTGGAAGCTCCAGTTACACGATCCCACCCGCGGAGCTGCAACGGCTGACCCAGCTTCCACCTTCCCAGCGTGGAGACCACGTGCGGGCGTTCACGTCCGGCGTGGTGCAGGTGGAAGTCACCCAGCCCAGCCCACCGGTCGTTGTTTCGCCTTCAGCGCCACCGGTCGCTGCTGCGCCCCCCGGCCCACCACCGGCTGCATGGGCTCCGGAAACCCCGCTGGCACCGCCACCACCCGATGGGACTGCGACCGTCGAGATGGTTCCCGATCCGTTTGGGCCGGACGAGGCCGACTTGACCGACCCGGGGCCACCTGCGCCTGCCATCGTGGTGGCCGTGAACGCTGGACCACGCGCCCCGCTGCACCAGCCGGTCGTGCAGGCGCGACCTTCTCCCTCTTTGCGAACGGTTCCAGCGCCTGTTCACACGAGCCTCCCGCCCCCGGCCCCCGGTCGCATCGCCGCTCCGGCAACGACGCCCCGCCCGTCTGTGTCCCCCGTACGCGGCTCTGCGCCGGGCCCTCATCCAACGGGCGGTGGCCACTCGGGAGGTTCGTCCGCATCGCACCATTCGGGTGGCGGAGGCGCCGATGCCGCGGTGGGTGCCCTGCTGGCTGTGGTTCTGCTGGTTGGCTTGGTTGCAGTCATCGCCGAGGCTGCTCAACCAGAGGAGACGTTCGACGGCTGGATCCGCACCTCGCCCGAGCACCCCGTGCACCTGGAATATGCGGCTGGCCGAAGACGCGAGGTGCGCTTATGCGATCTGCAGCCCGCGGATCTGGTCGGTGTCCGCACGGCGACGCTGAACAACTTCGACGGCGTCATCGAACGACTGGAAACAGCCGCAAACCAAGCGCCACCGGTTTCACAGTCACGGCCAATGCCGGCTCCGGCACCCGTGCAGCCGCCAGTGCCAGCAGCCGCGCCCACCAAGCCCGCAGCGCCGGCGCCCGTCCCGCCAGCCGCCCGTCCTTGGGCCCCACTTTCCTGCCTTGCGACGTTCGACCGCGCGGCCTAAGCAAGCTTGCCGCGACACCGCCGCACAGGTCGCCCGGCGCGACCATCGCTGCTATAAGGAAGCCCGACATGGAAACGCTGCGCGTGGACGCTCTCGTCATCGGTGCCGGCCCCGGCGGCTATGTGGCCGGGATCCGGCTCGGGCAACTGGGCAAGAAGGCCCTGGTCGTTGAACGCGACAAGGCGGGAGGAGTTTGCCTCAACGTGGGTTGCATCCCATCCAAGGCGCTGATCAATGCGGCCAAGCTGTACGAAAAGATCGCGCATGGGGCGGACCTGGGCATCCTGGCCGACAACCCGCGCGTGGACATGGCCAAGCTGCAGTCGTGGAAGGACGGCGTGGTGGGCAAGCTGTCGTCCGGAGTGCGCCAGTTGCTCAAGGCCAATGGCTGTGACTGGCGCAGCGGAAGCGCGCGCTTGCTGGCGCCAGGCAAGGTGGAGGTGCAGGGCACCGGCCCCGATGCCGGCAAGACTATCCAGGTGGAAGCTGCGCACATCGTGATCGCGACCGGTGCACGGCCGATGCAAATCCCGGGCTTCGCCTTTGACGGCAACCGCGTGGTCGATTCCACGGGTGCGCTCGCCTTCACTGCGGTGCCGCAACGCCTGGTGGTGATCGGCGCCGGCTACATCGGCATGGAGATCGGCACGCTCTACGCCAAGCTGGGCAGTCGGGTGACTTTCGTCGAGGCCCTTCCCACCATCCTGTCCGGCAGCGAGCCCGATTGCGTCCAGGTGGTGGTGCGCAAGGCGAAGCAGCTCGGCATGGAGATCATCGTCAACGGCCGAGCCAGTGGCTGGAAGGAAATGGGCGACCACGCTGTCGCCACGGTGGCGAGCGCCTCCGGCGAACGGCAGATCGATGCCGACAAGATCCTGGTCGCCGTGGGCCGCCAGCCCAACAGCGAGGATCTGGGTCTGCAGGCCGCCGGCGTGCGGGTGGAACGCGGCTTCATCCCGGTGGACCGCAAGATGCGCACCAACGTGGCCGGCATCTACGCCATCGGCGACGTGGTGGGCCAGCCCCAGTTGGCCCACAAGGCCTCGCACGAGGCCGAGGTAGTGGCCGAGGTGATCGCGGGCCGGGCTGCAGAGATGGACGTCGAGGTCATCCCCTCGGTGGTGTTCACCGATCCGGAGATCGCCTCCGCTGGACTCACGGCTGCCGAGGCCGAGCAGCGGGGTTTGCAGGTCACGCTGGGCAAGTTTCCCTTGCTCGCGCTCGGCCGCGCGCTGGCCAACCACGACAGCGACGGATTCGTGAAGGTCGTGGTCGAGACAGAGAGCCGCCGGGTGCTGGGCATCCATATCGTGGCCAACGGCGCCGGCGATCTGATCGCCGAGGCCGCGCTGGCCATCGAGATGGGTGCCCTGGCGGGGGATATCGCCGGCACCATCCACGCCCATCCCACCTTGCCCGAGGCCATCATGGAAGCTGCCAAGGCTGCTCTGGGCCAGGCCATCCACATCCAGAATAGGAGATGATCATGCGNNGGTGGTGCTCGACAGCATGGAGTTCGGGCACCGCGAGGCTATCGGTGACACACCCCTGGTGGTCGGTCGCACTCATGACCAGACGCTGGTCAGGCAGGTGATCGGGGACCATCAACTGGACGCGATCATCCACTTCGCCGCCTACAAGGCGGCGGGCGAGTCCATGATCAATCCCGCCAAGTACTTCAGCAACAACGTGCACGGCTCGCTCTGCCTGCTCGAGGCTGCCCAGCAGGCCGGCGTGCGGCGCTTCGTGTTTTCGTCGACCGCCGCGGTGTACGGCACGCCCCAATCCCTGCCCGTGGCCGAGGACGCGCCCCTGCGCCCGGAGAATCCCTATGGCGAGAGCAAGCTCGTCGTCGAGCAGATGTTGCGCTGGTTCGACGCCTGCCACGGCTTGCGCTCCGTGGCGCTGCGCTACTTCAACGCCGCAGGCGCCGCCCT
>PMZX01000376.1:4747-17171 GCA_003170035.1 Myxococcales bacterium
GACGTGTTCAACCTGGGCACCGGCAAGGGCGCATCGGTGTTCGAGGTTCTGGCGGAAGCCCGGCGCGCCAGCGGCGTGGACATCCCCGCCGAGAATACGGCTCGCCGCCCGGGCGATCCCTCGGCCGTGTGGGCAGACAACCGCAAGGCGCGCGCGGTGCTCGGCTGGCAGCCGCGCTATGGCCTGCGCGAGATCGTCGAAACCGCCTGGGCCTGGAGCAAGAGCCACCCGGACGGATTCGTGTAGAGACTCGGCTACTTCTTCTTGATCGAGATCAGCTCGATGTCGAAGACCAACATGCCTGCCGGCGCGCCGGGTCGCTGGGGCGGATCGCCGTAAGCCAGGTCGGCTGGGATCCAGAAACGCACCTTCTCTCCCTCGACCATCAAGGGCACGCCCTCGGTCCAACCTTTGATCACGCCGTTGAGCGGAAACTCAGCCGGCTCGCCACGCTGGACAGAGCTGTCGAACATCTTGCCGTCGGTGGTCCAGCCCGAGTAGTGGCAGGTCACGGTGTCCTCCGCCTTGGGATGCACCTTGCCCTTGCCCTTCTGCAAGACCTTGTAGGCCAGGCCCGACTTGGTCTTCTTGGCGTCCTTGGGTGGGGCCGCCACGTCCGCGGGAACCGCCGGCGGCTTGATGCCCGCGGTGATGCCGAGCAGCTCGACATCGAACACCAGCGTGCCAGAGGGGCCGCCAGGACGCCGTGGCGTGTCGCCATAGGCCAGGTTGCCTGGGATCCAGAAACGGCGCTTCTCACCCACCACCATCAGTTGCAGGCCTTCGGTCCAGCCCTTGATGACGCCGTTGAGNNCTCGCTGCCGGTGCCCTTTTGCAGGACTTTGGAGGCCAGGCCGCTCGCCGTCTTCTCGGCCTCGGCGGGCGCTGCGGCCACATCGGCAGGCGCCGGGATCTGGGACGGATCCGGCGCCGGCTTGGCAGCAGCAGGAGGCGGTGGCAGAGGTGCGGATGGCGTCTTCCCTTCTGCTTCGCGCTTGCACGCGAGGGTAGAAAGGGCGACGAAGAAGGCCAGCAGGGTTGTTTTTCGCATGGGCAGAACTCTTGTCACGGTCCTGCCCGGTGTCAACCCCTGTCAGTGTGGAGACGGCGTGAGAACCTTTCCCGCGCGCGGGCTATTGGATCCTACAGGCCCCATGAAGCCAGTGGCGCCGACGTATTCAGTGACAATGGTCCGGCTGCAGTAGGGGCCCAGGTGCGTCGTGAGGGCGATCCTATTTCTTGAAACCGTTGCGTCCGGAAAGGACCTGCGACACCCCTACTGGGTCCAACCCGACTGGATCAAGGTGAGGTTGGCAGCATTGTTTACTGTGACCGTATAGTTCGGCGCCGTGCCGCTCAGCTTGGCGACGCCGCCGGTGCCTTCCAGGCCCGCCCAGTAGCAGCTCCCCATTCCATAAGCTTTCATCTGGGTGGTAATGCCCTGCATGAAGAGACTTTGGCCGACGTATTCAGTGACGATGGTCCGGTTGTAGTAGGGGCCCGCGTGCGTCTTGACGGCGGCCTCCGCAGCGGCCACGGTGTTCCCGACGCTATCATAAATGTGAAGTGAGAGGAGGCAGTTGGGGAGGGCGGCCCCTTGTTGATTGACGTCGATGTCAGTGGTGGTTCCGGCCACGATAACCCGATTCGCGGGAACGCTCGGATTTGCCGCCATCCATTGCTGGACGAGGGTAACGAAGGCAGTCGCACTGTATCCTGAGGGTTCGTTGAAGACGTCGAAATAGACGAGATCGCTTGACACGTACGCATCAACGACCGTTTTCCACATGGTGTTCCACGTAGTCGTGTCGGCTACGTGATTGCTACCCGGCGGCAGCCAGTACGCAACGATCACCTTCATGTCCTGGCTGATAGCCGCATCGAAAATGCCCTTGTAGGCGGCCCATGTAGTAGCGGTGTTGACCGTTGTTTCGTTGATCGGAATGCGGAATGAGTTCGCGCCCAGCACAGTTTTGAATCCTGAGAGGATCGCATTGGACTTGGCCAGAACGGTGTCATAGGAATCCGTGGCGGCCAACCCGGTCAGCACAAGCGCCCCTTTTTGGAAGTTATCGCCCGCGTCGGCCCAGTTGAAGCAATGGAAGCTGGCCGACTCCGTGGCCAGGAGGCCACCGTCACCGATCGTCGTGGTGCCACCCGCGCTGGTGGTTCCGCCCGCAGCCCCGCCGGTACTGGTGGTCCCGCCCCTGGCTCCGCCCGTGCTGGTAGTCCCGCCCCTGGCTCCGCCCGTGCTGGTGGTCCCCGCGGTCGGCCCAGATCCACCGGTGTTCCCACCGCTCGCCGTGGTCCCGCCGACAACCGTGGATCCACCGGTGGCCGTGGTCCCGCCCATCCTCCCCCCGCTGGCCGTGGTCCCGCCAGCCACTCCTCCGCTGGCCGTGGTACCACCTGCCCTTCCCCCGCTGGCCGTGATCCCGCCCGCTGCTGTGGTTCCTGCGGAGGCGCCGCCAATTGCGCTCGAACCACCCGTGGCCACAAAGCCACCGGTGGCTGTGGAGCCTCCGCTGGTCGGACTGCCTGCCGCAGCGCTCGTGCCGCCTGCGGCAGTTGAGCCACCGGAGGGCTGGATGCTCCCACCCGGCGCGACAGTCCCTCCTGTGGTCCCGGGCGCCGGATTGCCACCCGCTGCCACCGAACCCGCCGCGCTGGTGCCACCGCCGGCTACAGTCACGCCGCCGCTTCCCACGCTGCTGCCGCCGGTGTTCNNGCCAACAATCCGAGATGAATCGAATTCTGAGGGATGGAAGTCATCGCGAAGCCTCCTGTCTTGAAGCGGTCTGTTTCTAAATGTGCTGCCGACAGCGAGACCTTCTCTCGACCGGTGGCCGCGAGAAAGAATGCCCCACTTGCGTCATGAAGACCCTGCCGCATTTAGCAGTAGCGGCTGAGGCAATTTCGGTTCAAAAGGCCGGCTGGCACACCAGGACACGCTCGCGTGCGCCGCCACATATCCGCGCCCCCCGCCGACGGTGGCGGCTACCACGCAACAACTGACGCCGCCTGGTCAGAACGCCCAGACCAGCATCGCATTGAAGGTATGGAAGTTTTGCTGCGAGGCGCTATCGGGCTCACGAGGTCTTCACGATGACGTTAGTCGAGCACGGCGCGCTCCAGGATCACGCTGCCCCAGTTGACGGTGGCGGAAGCATTGGGACTGGAGATATCGCCCACTGCGGTCGAGGTCTTGAGCACCTGCCCGGTAGAACTGATGCTGGAGGTGGTACCGTTTGGATACAGGGACAGACGCGTCTCGGCCAGGAAGCGAAAATCGGAGTCTGGGTGCGCGTCGTAGTACAGGTTCAGGCGGCCGAGGTAGAAGGTGAGAGGCTTGGTGAACTCGCTGGCCAGCCGCGCGTCCTTGGGCGCGATGGTACGGATGATGCCGAAGTCGGCGAAACCGTAGATGCGCAGCAGCCGTTCGCGTTCGGTCGCCTCGCGCTCGTGGGCGACCGAGGCCTCGTCCTCGCGGCGGGCGATCTCGTCCTTGAGCCGCTGGTTCTGCTGCTATCGCGGGACTAGGGAATCAGGGTAAAAAAGGCACGCATGGCTCTGTTCCAGAAGCCCGCCCGTACGCCCGAGGAGATCGCGCGCAGTCGCCCGCTCGACATCTCGCCCGCCGAGGTGGCGTCCCTGGACGAGGACGAGTGGTACCGCCGAGTCTTCCGTGGCGACGAAGTACCGCAGCTCACCCTGCGCGCGGTGGTCATGGGCTCGCTGCTCGGGTTCCTGCTCGCGTTCACCAATTTGTACGTGGGCCTGAAGACCGGCTGGGGCCTGGGTGTGGCGATCACGGCCTGCATCGTCTCGTTCGCCCTGTGGAACGCCTGCCTGAAGGTCGGCCTGGCCCGCTCGCCGCTGTCCATCCTGGAGAGCAACTGCCTGCAATCCACCGCCTCGGCCGCAGGGTATTCCACTGGCAGCACGATGGTTTCCGCCACCCCAGCGCTGCTCTTGCTGAGCGTGACGCCGCAGGATCCGGCGGGTCACCATCTGCCCTGGGCCGTGCTGGCCGGCTGGACCTTCTTCCTGGCCATGCTGGGGGTGGCTCTGGCCGTGCCCATGAAACGCAACATGATCAATCAGGAGCGCCTGCGCTTCCCTTCGGGCATCGCCGCAGCCGTCACCCTGCAGTCGCTTTTCAACCATGGGCGCGAGGCAGCGGCCAAGGCCAAGGCCCTGTTCTACGCGGCGCTGGTGGCAGGCGTGCCGCCCCTCATCATGGACCTTCCTTTGCGCGCGGGCGACACGCCGGGCGCACGCAAGGGCCTGGTTCCGGACACCTCGCCCATCTTCAATTGGCTGCCCACGCGAGGCACCAACCCGAAGACCGGCGCCGCCTTCAGCGCAGCCGACTGGAACATCCTGCTCGACAACAAGCTGGTCATGATTGCAGCGGGCGCGCTGACCGGGCCGCGCATCTGCCTGTCCATGGTCGCCAGCGGGCTTCTGCTCTGCTACTGGCTCGGCCCGGCCGGGCTGGCTGCCGGCGCTGTACACAAGCCTGCCAACGCCTGGCGCGAGATCGGTGTCTGGGTGGGCGCGCCCATGATGATCGCCGCGGGCCTGCTCAGCTTTGCCATGCAGGGACGCACGCTCGGCCGCGCTTTGCGCGGCCTCGGCATGCGCGGCGGCGCGCGCAACCATGCCGGGGTTGAAGTGCCCGTAACCTGGTTCGCCGTCGGCACTCTGGTGGCCACGGTGGGCGTGCTGGCCATCGGCCATGTGCACTTTGGCATTCCCTGGCACCTGGGCCTGCTAGCGGTGTTGATGACCTTCTTCCTTTCCCTGGTGGCCTGCCGGGCCACCGGCGAGTCGGACATCACGCCCATCGGCGCGCTCGGCAAGATCACACAGCTGGTGTATGGCGTGCTCATTCCGCAGAACGCAACCGCCAACCTCATGACTGCCAGTATCACCGCCAACGCCGCGGCCTCGAGTGCGGACTTGTTGACCGATCTCAAGTCGGGTTACCTGCTGGGCGCCCATCCGCGCCGGCAATTCGTGGCCCAGTTCTTCGGCCTCTTCGCCGGCACCGCAGCCACGGTGCTTGGTTTTCGCTTGCTGGTGCCTGACGCCACAGTTCTGACTGGAACAGCCGGCAGCCCTGCTGCTTTTGCGGCACCGTCAGCCCAGGCCTGGCTGGCCGTGGCCCAGGTCTTCCAGAAGGGCCTGCAGAACCTTCACCCGATGGCTCGCACCTGCATCTGGTGGGGCCTTGCCGTCGGTGCCTTGCTGGTTGTGGTCGAGTTCGTCCTGCCCAGGTACCGCAGATGGCTCCCCTCGCCCACTGGCCTGGGGCTGGGCTTCATCCTCCCGTTCTTCAACCCATTCTCGATGCTTCTGGGCGCGCTCTTGGCATGGCTCTGGTCGCGGCGCTATCACGCGCATGCCGACCGCTACGTGGTGCCGGTGGCCTCGGGAATCATCGCGGGCGAATCCATCGTCAGCGTCGCGATCGCGCTGGTGAACAACTTGCTCCTGCGGCACTGACAAGATTTGGACCATGGTTATGGACCATGGTATATGTAGTTCCATGGATTCCATGGCGATCTCGAAGTTCAAGGCCACTTGTCTGGCCACCTTGGAGCGCGTGCGAAAGACCGGGCGCCCTTTGCGCGTGACCCGTTTTGGCAAGCCCATTGCCGAGATCCGTCCCCCGACGCCCGCGCCCACCCCGCCCAACTGGCTGGGCGCCCGACGGCATACGGGAAAGATCCTGGGGGACATCGTCGGCCCCACCGGCGACTTGGTCGCCTGGGAGGTCCGAAAGTGAGAATTCTTCTCGACACGCATGTCTGGATCTGGAGCCATCTCGATCCTGACCGCATCGGCAAACGTCTCACCCAGCACATCCTGGATCCGGCGAACGAACTCTGGCTCTCGCCCATCAGCCTGTGGGAATTCCTGGTGCTGGTCGAGAAAAGGCGGCTAGCCATCCCGGAAGATCCTGGGGACTGGATCGCCGCTGCCCTGGCCGAGGCGCCCATGCATGAGGCTCCCCTGAACCACGAGGTCGCCCTGAACAGCCGGAACATCAAGGTTGCGCACGAGGATCCCGCCGATCGCTTCCTCGCCGCCACGGCCGCGGTCTACGACCTGGTACTGGCCACCGCCGACGAACGGCTGCTGGCGGGCAAAGGATTCCGGACGCTCGCTAACCGGTAGCTCCAGATGGCTTCACTCGATGGTCTTGCCCAAACGGGACCAGCGAAATCGTTCGCCCTTGCCGTAGAAGAACAACACCTGCCTGGTTGACGTCAAAGCCCCTGGCACGCGGGATCGGCAAGCGTGGCCGTGGCCAGGATTCTGAGGTCGTCGGTCAAGTGTTGCACGCCGGCCGGAATCGCCAGACACGAACTACCGGAAGACGATGAACATGGCGCGCCCACCAGGATGGTGTGGCCGTCGGCCTGCGCGATGGAATAGATGGGGCCATCGGCCGGCCGCCAGTCGAAGCCGTAAAGCGGCGTCGAGCTTGCAGCGAACGCAGCCTGCACGCCGGCGTCGGCCAAATCCGCTGCGATCGTTACAGCGGTAATCGCCCCCGGCGTACCGCAAGCAGGCAGTGCCCGTGAGCAAGACGGCGGGCCGCCGTCCCAGGAAGCGCGCACCGGTGTACGTGTGGCAGTCACGGTCCCCGACAGGTCGAGCTTGTTGACGTCCTGGTACAGGACGTCCCCGCCGTCGTATCCAAACGTGAGCGTGGTGGGAAGGGAGCAACCTGTCGCGGAGCCGGCGTCCGGAACCCGACGCCCCTCCCCCTGCGCGCCGTCCGCGACCAAAGGCCTATCCGCGGGCGCCGCATCGGCGCTGCTCGACGGAAGCATCATGCAGATCTTGCTGTATGTAACGCAAGCCGTGTCAGGGGCTGTGCAAACAGGTCTTCCGCCACTCACGCAGCAAGGCTGGCCAGAAGCGCCGCAGGGTCCCGGATTCGATGGGCAAGTTCCTCCTGTGCAGATGGCGCCCCCGGTATCGGGGAAGCAGTAGCTACCAAACGCGATACACCGGTTGCTTTCCCCGTTCACGATTCCGCAGCATCCAGCATTTTCGCAGACCGACCCTGCGCAACAGGGCTGACCAGGGCCACCNNCCTGCTCCGCCGGTCGCCGTGCTGACCCCGCCTATTCCACCAAGGGCGCTGTCCGACTTCACAGCGGCGGCGTCCACCCCACCGTCCCGGTTGGTACGAAGAGAACCACTCGAACACGCTGACATCCCCGACGCCACCATCGCGACACACACGCACCAGAGCGGGAAACCGAACACGGGCGAAGTCAACCTAATCTCTTCCACGAGTTGTCCTCCAGTCGTATTCAATCAGTGGTGCTACTTCGGTCCGGCGCCACTCTCGATCGCGGCTTGCAGACCGCTGGTGTCGTCCGGCGTGTAGGTGTAGACCGAGGCTGGATCGAACACGCTGCTTGCTCTGAGATCGGCCGGTGCAGCTCCTGACGTGCCGGTATACACGTTGCCAGTGGAGCGAATGGCGCTGGTGGCATCGGAGTAGCCGGTGGTATCGATGGGCGTCTTCACCCCGACGAACACGTTGTTCTCGGTGCGCAGGTTGGCGCCCACGCCCACGCCGATGCAGTAGTCGTCGCCCACCGACGTGTACAGGTTGTTGAACAGGTGCACCCGACCAAAGCGCACGCGCGGCTGGCGTTCCATGACGTAGTCAGCCCACCAGTTGTGATGCCAGGTGATGGTCAGGTGCCCGGTATCCTCGCTGGCATTGCCATCGTCGTGTCCGACGAGATTGCTGTAGCGATGGCCGTTGGCTCCGGTCGAGTCGGATCCGGTAGGATCGGTGCGCGCGGACGAGTAGTGGAACTTGGTCCACGAGATCGTGATGAAGTCGCAGGCATGGGTGATGTCGAGGTTGCCGTCGGTCCCGTCCGAGATGTCGTCGTGGTCGAGCCATATGTGGTTGGATTGGCCCTGGATCGAGATGGCATCATCGCCCGAGGAACAGCCCGTAGCGGACGAGTAGCTGGGATCAAGCGCGCAGTTGCCGACTGCGTAACCGACGATCTTGATGTTGCGAATGATGACATTCGACGAGCCGTTGATCCCCATGTGTCCGTGGATCTCGGCCCCACACAGACCGACAATCGTCTTGTTCGAGCCGATGGCCACGACCCCCGGCGCCAGCACGCCCTTGACGTAGATCACCGCGGCCGTCGTACCCTTGACCGCACTCTGCAGTGCCGCGAGGGTCGTGATCGTGACTGGCGTGGCGTTGCCTCCGCCTGTGGTCGAGCCCGAGGCCGTGGCCCAACCAATGAGCGGACTGGGAGCGGGTGGTGTGGTGCAATTGCTGACGGTCGAGCCGCCCGTGCCACCGGATGACGTTGACCCGGCGTCACGGTTGCCCCCCGCACCGGCAACTCCGGCGTCTCTCGCACCTCCGATTCCTCCCGCGCCACTGCCTGCTGCTCCGCCGGTACTGCCTGCGAAACCGCTACTTCCGCCCGCGCTGTTTCCGGCCACGGCCCCGCCGACGCTTGTCGTTCCGCCATTTCCCGCCGCGCCTCCGCCGACGCTTGTCGTTCCACCACGCACGACGGTTCCACCGATGCTGCCGGTCGTTCCGCCGCTGCTCCCACCTCGGCCGCCGCTGGCACCGCTGTTTCCGGCCGCGGCTCCGCCGCTGCTCGCCGTACCGCTGCTTGCGACGGTCCCGCCGCTGCTGCCGGTCGTTCCGCCGCCGCTTCCGCCGCGGCCACCGCTGGCACCGCTGTTTCCTGCCACGCCCCCACCGCTGCTCGTGGTGCCGCCGCTTCTTGCCTCGGTTCCGCCGGCGCTGGTTGCGACAGTTCCGGCGCCGCCGCCAGAGGCTCCGCCCGACGCCGCGCCAGTGTCACTTGCGCCGCCAGATCCGGTCGCTCCAGCGCTGCTGCCGGTGGCTCCGCCTGAACCAGCGCCGCCGTCCCGAATACCGGCAGTCTTCGATCCGGTGCCGCCGCATGCGACTGCGAACAACATCGGCAATAGCAGCGTGCCCAGAGACAAACGCGTCATGATCATTGGACTGCTCCTAAGTATAGCCGTAGAGGCGCACGGCCGGTCGTCGCTGCCAAACAATTCCTCGTCGTGGGGCAGCGACCCGCGCGCCTTGCCAGGCGCGCGCCGGGTTCCGATCGGGCCTATGATGGCGACGTGACCTCGGGGGCCACGCTCCGCTCGCGCCTGCTGATTTTCGGCGGGCTCTACTTTGCCCAGGGTGTGCCCTGGGGTTTCTTCACTGTGGCCATCGCGCTACGTCTCACTTCGCTGGGTTTGTCGCCTGCCGGGCTCGGCGATCTGATGTTCGTGGCCTGGTTACCCTGGACCGGCAAGCCCGTGATCGGCCTGCTGGTCGACCGGATCTCCTTCGGCCGCATGGGCCGGCGGCGTCCATTCATCTTGCTGGCCGAGGCGGGCATGGCGCTTAGCTTGCTGGCCATGGCCTTCGTGAACCCGCTGGGCGACCGGCCGTTGTTCTCGGTCCTGCTCTTCCTGCACAACCTTCTGGCCGCGGCTCAAGATGTGGGAACCGACGCCTTGGCCATCGATCTTCTGGCCGAGAACGAGCGCAGCCGCGCCAACGGCATCATGTCCGCAGGCAAGTTCACTGGTATGGTCGTGGGCGGCCAGGGCCTTCTCTGGGTCGCGAGCGTGGCAGGCTGGCCGGCTGCCTACGGCTTGACCATCGCGCTGCTCCTGGTGCCGGCCACGTTGGTGCTCGGCGTACGCGAGTCACCCTTGCCCACGCTACGCCCGCACCTGCTCGGCCTGGCGCTGCGGGCCTTCTCGAGCCGGGTCGTCCTGCTCGCAGTGGTCTTCGCGCTGGTCGTCGACCTGGCCGCCAGCTTGACCTTCCCGCTCACCTACCCGCTCTATCGCAATCAACTCGGCTTTTCCGAACAGCAGGTGGCGTCGCTGGCCACCATCGGTGGGATCGTCGGTGCCCTGGGCTCCCTGCTGGGCGGCATGCTGGGCGATCGGCTTGGCTGCCGGCGCACGCTTCTCGGCGGCTGCCTGGCCGTGGCGGGCATCAACCTTGCATTCGCCGCCTGCGGAGGGCTGTGGGGCCACTTCTCCTTCATGCTTGCGTACACGACTGCGGGAGGCATCGCCGCCGGCGTGGTCTACACCGCCACCCTGGCGCTCTTCATGGATCTCACCAACCCACGCCTCGCCGCCACGCAGTTCCAGATCTACATGGCGCTGCTGAACGCCAAGGACGCGTGGGCGCTGAAAGTGGGCGGACGCCTGGCCGAACGCATTCCAGCGCCCGCCATGTTCGGCCTGAGCGCGATCATCGAGGTGCTGCCTCTCGTCCTCTTGCCCTGGCTCGACGCTCGCCGCGCCCAGGCGGACTTTGCCAAGAGCGCCACGCCGACCGCATGCGACGCAGGCAGTGCGTGACCGGGCGCCAACCGGACACCGTCTTCAGCAACCTGATGGACGGCCTGTAACGGGATGACGGCCCAATGTCTCTCATAGTGGCGAAGACTGGCGGAGTGAGTAGAATTGCGCTTCGCGATGCGTCTTGGTTTTCGATGGACGGACAGAAAGGAACAAAATGATTAGGCTAGCTCAACGTTCTCTTGTTCTCGCGCTCTTTGGCGCTTCCCTCTTGATCGTGGGCTGCAGCAGCAGCAGCAGCAGCAACAAGGACGCCACACCGGATGTCCGGGACGGCTCCTCGGTTGCGACCGATCTCGCGAACGCGCCCAAGCTCGATGCGATCCCTGATCTTGGCCCCGTCACGACCACGGACGGGTCTGCGCCTGATTCGGCCACAGACACGCTCCCGGTTGCCGTCGACTCGGCAAGCACGGGGGGGACGACTGGCACGGACGGGGCCACGGGAGCCGGCGGTACGACCGGTACAGGCGGTACCACCGGTACGGGCGGTACCACCGGCGCTGGCGGCGACGCGGCGGTAGACAATCCTGGTGCTACCGGCGACGTCCCGGTTGCCACGCTTGATGCGCCTGCAGACGCCCCAGCCGACACAGCCGACGGCGGCGCTCCCGCTGAAGGTTCGGACGCCGCGACAGATACCCTGCCCAGTTCCTGCACTCCATTCACCGGCGGCCCGATCACTGCCAGCCTGACCTTGACCAAGGTGTGCAGCCCGTACTCCATCACCGAGGCCATCTACATCGACAACAACGCGGTGCTGACCATCGAAGCGGGCGTCACGCTTGGCTTCGCGGACGCCATTGGGCTCAACGTCGGCTACACCACAGCGGGCAAGCTGGTCGCGGTCGGAACCGCACAGGACCCGATCGTGTTCACCTCTGCCACGGCCGGGCCCGCAGCCGGGAACTGGGCCAACATCTATTTCTACGACTTCACCATGGCTGGCACCAAGGTCGCGTACGCCAAACTGGACTACTGTGGCTCGAATCGCGACGCCTGTATCGTCGGCTACGGCGTGCAACCCAACCGCGTGACTCTCGATCATCTGACCATCGACCATGTCGGCCTTCGCTCCGATGGCATCTTGGAGAACGACGAGGACGCGAACTTCGTCATCACCAACTCGAACTTCAACAACATCCCCACCGCCCCGTTCCGCAGATACGCCATCGCGGTCTCGGCGCCTTCGTTTGCCGGGATCGGTACCGGCAACACCTTCAATGGTGGTGCCATGATCGAGCTTCAAGGCGGGACAATCGCCAAGACCACGTCCTGGGTCGATCCAGGAACGACCATCGCGGTCACCTACGACCTGGCCGTCGACGGCACGGGTAGCCCGGTCTTGACCATCGGTCCCGGCATGACGTTCGAGTTCGACGCCGACTGCACGTTCAACATCGGCTCCTCACTCGGGGGCAAGCTCGTGGTCGCGGGCATTGCCGCCAATCGCGTGGTCCTCACGTCACTCGTGGCTTCGCCCTTGCCCGGCGTCTGGGCTGGCATCAATGTCTGGGGCGATGCCAGCGCACAGCTGAGCTATGCCGACATCTCCTATGGCGGCGGCGCCGGCCAGGGCGGAGGCAACCTTACTCTTGAAAGCGGCAACTCCACTTCCCAACTCGCGGTGGATCACTCGTCGTTCACCTACAGCCTGGGCTACGGCATCTATCTCAGCTGCGCGGATGCGACCTCCCCGCCGGTTTCCACGGTGTCGCTCGATCCCAGCAACACCTACTCCCACAACGCCACCGACACGGCGAACGTGAACGATCAGGCCCACAACGTCGGGCCGGGCCTTGCCTGCGCAGCCCACTAACCACTACCGTCTCTCGTAAGTTCGTAGCTGCTTGGGCCGGTGCCGGATCCGGTACCGGCCACCGGAAGCCAGCCTCCGCCGCCCGCCAACGGGCGTTCACAACCGGCTACGAGTTTCCTGACGGGCAGTACTAGGGGGTGTCCCTAATGCCGGGGCGTATGAACGGGGCAT
>PMZX01000347.1 GCA_003170035.1 Myxococcales bacterium
GATGCTGGACAGGAAGGTCGCCATGCCAGCCACAGCCACACCGATGGCGGCCACCGTACCCACGTCGATCTTCTTGGACTCGGGCGGCTTTGCTGCCGGCTCGTCGGCCTTGGTCTTGTCGGCGTGGGCGGTTCGCGTGGCGGCCGCTTGCGTCTTCTGCCGGGCTTCCTCATCGGCGGCGGAGGCGCGTTTGGCCACCTGCTCCTCGATCATGCGCACGAACCTCTTGTACGGCGCCGAGGCAGCCTGCCGGATGCTGATGGGATTCTCGATGATGCGCGTGACCGTGCAATCCCAGTCGTTGCCCTTGTGGTCGTAGAACACGCCGTTACGCCCCACCATCAGATTGTCAGTGCCGCCGCCCGTGACCACCGCGACGATGCTGCGCTTCTCGCCGGCGGGGCGGGTGCAGTCGCAATACACCAAATAGGCCCGGGCCAACCCCGCGACTGCAGCGTGCTTGCCGGCGTCTTCAACCGGCAGACACAAACTGCAGCTACGTCCGTCAAGGTAGAGGGTGCCCACCTGGAAGACGGCGCGGCGCTGGCCGTAGAACTCGGAGAAGTTCACGAAGTTGCGCACCAGGCGTACCAGGTCGCGGCGGAACAGGATCATCTTCTCCACCAGATCGATCTGGCTGCTCTGGTCCTCCAGCGCCGCGTCCTTGACCACCAGCGCGCTCAATTCCTGCCGGAGGGTCCCGGCATGCAGCTCGCGCACGCGTGCGTCAGTCAGCGCCGCCAGCGCAGGCGACGGTACGGCAGCCTGCCAGGTAAAGAAGGGCGCCAGCCTCTCCTTGATGCTGGTCCAGTCCGATTCGGTCAATGTGGTCTTGTCAGGGCTCAGCATGAGCCGAACCGCGGCAGAAGCCAACGCCGCCACCCGCGATGCCCAGGCCGGATTGAGCCCGTCGGACAGCGACAGCGGGCGCTCGGGGCCGATCACGGCAAGCGGGAGTTGTGCGATCTCGGCCGTCTCGTTGGTCAGGCTCTTGCCGGCCAACGCAGCCAGGTCACTCTCTGCAGGATTCAGCGCAGAGACGGCGCGTCTGTCAAAGGCGGCCAAGCGGCAACGGGTGAAGTAGTCGTCGACCTTGGCACGGACTGCGGCCACCGCCTCCGCCGCCTCTAGCGTGGCCTTTCCCAAAGGCCGAACCGCAGGATCCCGCTCGGCTCGGTCGAGCCAAGCAACCGTGGCGGCGATCTCTTCGAAGAACTTATCCATGGTGGGCTGATCCACGCCCGGCTTGCCGCTCCGGTCAGTCTTGGAACCCATGGCCGCGATGATCTCCTCGATGGCACGGCGGGTGGGTTCGTCTTCGGCAGAGTCGGCTGGCACGATCCCGTCGCCGTTGAATCGACTGGCAGTCAAGATCTCGGCGGCGCCGGCCACATCTTCGGCCGAGACTGCTCCGGCATCGGGACGGCCCAGCTTGGCAAGCAGACGCCGGGACGCGGCCCGCAGATCGCGGCCGAGCTGGGTGTCTTCCTTGATAGAGGTAAGCGGGACAGAGCTGCCCTCGGAAAAAAGATCGTCAAGGTTGCAAAACACCTGCTTGGCCCAGTCCACTGCGGCCAAGATCTCAGGCGACCGGATGTGCCCGTCGTGATCCGTGTCGATGCATGACAAGGTACGGTTGTCGAACTCGAGGCCCCGGGTGGGACAAGAGAGCGCCAGCCACAACTTCTGGTCGAGCTCGCCCAGATTCTCGAGGTCGGCCCCTTCGGCGAGCACGACCTGATCCACGTCACCCGCACGAAAGAAGTTCCACCGGTGCGATTCTTTGTTCTTGTCGGCCATGAAAACCACCTCTCTAGTAGAGACGGCGCGAGGCGCCTAATCGCGTGGGGAGCCGGCGAGCTTTGCTCGCCGCACACCATCGCGCGAGGGTTTGGGGACCCTCGCAGGGTCCCCATCTTAAAAGAATGAGTAGAGCAGCGTGACCTCGGTGAGGGTGTCCACCTTGTCGGCGAACGCCCAGGAGACGCCAGGAGGGAAGGCCGTGCCAGCGGGCACACCCGCAGGAACCGGCCGGGGCGCGGGGTTCTGATCGTACTTGAGGGTGAAACTGAGACCGATGCCGAGCTTCTTGAAGAGATTCGTGCTGATCCCCAGCTTGCCATTGATGCGCGTGTCGTGCAGGGCATCGACGCCGACGGTGCCGTCGCTGGCGTTGTTGGCCTTGGTCTCGCGGTTGAGGTTGAGCAGNNCTGCCGGCTGTAGCCGACCTGCCCGCCGCCGAAGAGTGTCTTGCCGGCGATCCGGTCCGCGGCCCATTGGCTGCTGACATACGCGACGTTGTTCTCGGACAGGAAGCGATCGTAGCGGCCTTTGGTGGCCCAGTTGTTGGTGCTGACCACCTCTTGCCGGTCGAGCGAGTCGATGACGGTAGAGCCTGTGGCGGGATCGGTCGTGGTATTGGCGTGCAGATTCTTCGAGCGGCCGTAGGCCATTCCCGCTTCCAGTTCCAGCTTGTTGTTTCCTTCCTTGCGCGAACCGTTCACGCCGACGGTGATGTTGGTGGCCTGCGAGTTCCCCGAGGTCATGATGAAGCCACCCTTGCTCTGCACCTTCCACTCCACCGCGGGTGCCGGCGGCGCTGCAGGAGGGGCCTCGGGTTTGGCAGCGGAAGCCGGCGGCGTGGGCTCGGCCTTGGTCGCCTCGGCTGGAGGTGCAGGCTTGGCCTCGGATGCTTCGGCTGGCCCAGTCGATGGCTCGGCCACAGTGTCTTGGCCCAAGGCGCGGCCGCCGGCGAACGTCAAGACAAGCGTCACCAGCGCGGCCACAAGCAGGCCCTTCGCTTTCCGTGCCGATGAACAAGGAAGGTTTCTCAGGTCGAACATGCAGCACCTCCGGGCCATTCGGATGCCATTGTTGAAGAAACGTCACACGGAGACCAGATTTTTCTGAGCCAGCGCCGCCGGCCGCGCCACTACGCTTCGTCATCCGCAAAGGCCATGACGTCGCGGATGCTGTCAGCTCCAGTGGCCAGCATGACCAAGCGGTCGAAACCCATGGCCACACCGCAGGTGGGCGGCATTTCCGCCAGGGCTGCCAGCAATTTCTCGTCGATGGGATAGACAGCCCTGCCCTGCTGGCGGCGCAATTCGGCCTCCGCGACGAAGCGCGCGCGCTGCTCGACCGGATCGCAGAGCTCGCCAAAGGCATTGGCAAGCTCCAGCCCGCCGGCGTAGAGCTCGAAGCGCTCGATGGTCAGGGGATCGCCTGGCTTGCGCCGGGCCAGCGCGGCCAGGGGCAGCGGCCAATCAAACATAAAGGTCGGCCGGCTGCGTCCCAGGTGGGTCTCGACGCGGTCGAGGAAGATCTGAAAGAAGATGTCGTCCCAGGTTGTAGCGGTCCCTGACTTGCAGCCAGCGTGTGTTGCGAGGACGCGCAGTTCGTCCACGCTCTCATCGCCACGCAACGCAATCCCAGCGAAGCGAGAAAGCACCTCGCGCACCGTGACTCTCTCGAACGGCGCCTGAACCGCCAGCTTCCCGGACTTCCCCTCCCGCCCCCGTCCCGCCGGCACGTCGACCGATGGCCAGTGGCCAACGGCGCGCGCCGCCACCTCGACCAGCGCTTCACAGTCACGCGCGATCTCGTCCAGGCTGGCGCCGACCCGGTACCACTCGATCATGGTGAACTCGGGTTGGTGGTGGCTGCCTCGTTCGCCGCCACGCCAGCAGCGACAGATCTGCACGATGCGCGGCAGGCCGGCCGCCNNGTCTCGACTTCGAGAAACCCCTGCCCCTCAAACCACGAGCGCACCGCCCGCCGGACCCTCGCCCGCGCCTCGATCCCTGCTACTCTGCTGGTGGGGTTCACCACGTGTGGTGGTGCGGCTGGCTCAGCCCTAGGCTCGTCCGACGCGCTCAAGGTACTCTCCTGAGCGCGTGTCGATCTTGATGGTATCGCCTTCGTTGATGAA
>PMZX01000117.1:0-254 GCA_003170035.1 Myxococcales bacterium
GGCGTTCATCTGCGTCGGGCGATCGGCTTCGGTGATCCGCAGCTCTGCGATCCATTCTTGCTGTTCGACGACTTTCGCTCGGACCGGCCCGAGCACTATCTCAAGGGATTTCCCTGGCATCCTCATCGCGGGATCGAGACCATCACCTACGTCCTGCGCGGCGATGTTGAACATGGCGACAGCCTGGGGAATAGCGGTGCGATCTCCGCCGGCGACGTGCAGTGGATGACAGCCGGCAGCGGCATCATTCACCA
>PMZX01000117.1:274-4697 GCA_003170035.1 Myxococcales bacterium
CGGTCGACGGGGTGACCGGGCCGGTGCGCGACGTGGTCACTGCGCCCGAATATCTCGACGTCACGGTGCCCGCAGGCGTGACCTTCACGCGGGCCACGCCGCGCGGCCACACTGTGCTGGCTTACGTGACCGGCGGCAAGGCCGTGTTCTGCCAGCAGAACGATCCCTACAGCTATGAAGCCGAAGGCGGCAACTACTTCGACATGGAACGGAGCGCGCTGCTGGGCGACGGCCATATGGTGCTGTTCGGCGACGGGGACAGCGTTGCCATCCATGCCGGCGACGAGCCGGTGCGCTTTCTGCTGATCTCGGGAAAGCCCATCAAGGAACCCATTGCCTGGTACGGGCCCATCGTGATGAACACGCAGGAGGAACTGCGGGTCGCGTACGACGAACTACAAAAAGGTACCTTCGTGAAGGTGCGCGGCAGCGGCGGGTGAAAACCGCTGGTGACGGCGGTCACACGAGGTCGCAACATCGGGGCTGCGGATCGTTGTTTCTTCTGCGGCGTGACTCTACCCTGTAGTTCACGGCTTCAAAGCCGTGGCTGGGACGAGAGGGTCGCGCATGCGTCCAATATCACGATGTCTTTTGGTCTTGTTCGTTGCGGCTTCCGCCTGCACGAGCAGCTCCCAATCCTTTCAGGGCAAACCCGACGTGGGGGTGGAGGTCGGCGCTGTTGACAGCGGGACCGGCCGCGAGACAGCGGCCGCCGGCCCCGAGGTCGCCAACGACGGCGTTGCCGACCGACCAGCCATTGACCGCGAGATCCCTGACTCGCAGCCGGTTCCAGAAACAGCGGCCGCCGGCCCCGAAGTCGCCAACGACGGCGCTGTCGACCGAACTGGCGCAGACGGTGAACTTCCTGACTCGCAGTCGGCGCCCGCGAGCCCTGATGCCGCACCTGATCAGGCCGCCTGCTATGCTTGGCCATCCGACGAAGCGTCGTGCGTAAAATCCACATGCGTCGCTGCAATATGCGATTTCTTTCCAGTCACTATGAGTATGTCCGCTGCGCAGGGCGGCCCGCTGCTGGCCAAACTTCAGGTGACCACCGGTCCATGCGTCGCCTCGCCCGCCTGCCCCTTGGGTTGCCAGACAATGTCGGTTTCTCCCAGGATCAGCGTGGTGCCCGACGGCGGCACAACCTGCGATTTCTTGGCCCT
This sequence comes from Myxococcales bacterium, assembly GCA_003170035.1. Classification (GTDB taxonomy): domain Bacteria; phylum Myxococcota_A; class Polyangia; order Fen-1088; family Fen-1088; genus Fen-1137. Next base: position 1,441 of record PMZX01000117.1, read on the forward strand.
TTCAACCGACGGACGCAGCGAAACGTTTTCCGTCGCGATCGTGCAGAACTACGATGGGCCTAGCGGCATGTGCTGCGCAGTTTCATCCGGGCGTGGATACTGGGTAGTCCTGTCCCCGTCCGTGCATTTCGACCCTTCTTCTGTGGTCGTCGATTTCAATCGCGACGGCGGACTGGCCGACGGTAGCGATGTCGGCGACGGCGAAATGCCCGGCGCCGACTGATCGCGCCTATATGAAGGACTACGTGTGGGGCAGCAATTCAACCAAGAGCAACCAGGGCAATCTGTTCTGGGCCATGGTCACCCACGCCATCGACCCCACTCAGGACGCCACCATGAAACGCGTGGCCGAGCGATACATCCACTACATCCACGGCGTCAATCCGCTGGGCCTGGTGTATCTGTCCGACATGGCGTCGGCAGGTGCCACGCGCTCGGTGAGCGAGTTCTCTCACACCTGGTTTGCCGACGGCAGCCCGCTCTGGGACCGCGTGGGTGTCTCAACCTATGGTCCAGCCCCTGGGTTCATGACCGGCGGCCCCAACCCCAGCTACGCGCTGGACAGCTGCTGCCCGAGCGGCTGCAGCAGCGTTGCGAACAATGCCAAGCGCAACGTCGCCGCTGTCACCCCTCCTCTGGGCCAGCCGGCCATGAAGTCCTATCTGGACTTCAACGGCAATTGGCCCCAGGACAGCTGGAGCGTCACGGAGAACAGCTGCGGCNNTAATTGATCGAACCACCTATCCAGAGGATGATAGCCGCGCGCGTTCGGAGCGTCCCCAATGCCTGAAAACGATCCGCTCAAGATCTCCGGACAGCTTGTCGCCGAGAAGTATCGCATCGAGCATCTTGTGGGCGAGGGTGGCTTCGCCGTGGTGTACCTGGCCGAGCACACCATTTGGAAACAGCCGGTGGCCGTGAAGTTTTTCAGCGGCCTGTCGCAAGCCCCAGCAGAATACAGGGAGGAGCTGCTCCATCAGTTCATACAAGAGGGCGCTCTGCTGACCGAGCTCTCGAGCCAAACCGCAGGCATCGTGCAAGCCCGAGACGTCGGCGCCTACACGACGCCCGCTGGCCAGTGGGTGCCCTATATGGTTCTCGAGTGGCTCGACGGCTCGCCACTTGAAACCATTCTTCAGCAAGACCAGCGCCAGGGGCTGGCGTGGACCGAGGACGAAGTGGTCGGGTTTCTCAAGCGGATCCTGCCCATTCTCGATGTGGCGCACCGGCGAGGTATCGCCCACCGCGACATCAAGCCGGCAAATATCTTCGTCATGGGCGGCGCAGTTCGCGCACCTGAAACACCCTGCAAGCTTCTCGATTTCGGCGTAGCCAAGATGGTCTCCGATCACGCCAAGATCGACGCAGCTCTGGCGAAGACCGGCGTGGCCATCACCTCCTTCACGCCCCGGTATGGAGCGCCTGAGCAATTCACGCGAAGCTACGGTGCCACCGGACCCTGGACGGACGTGTACTCGGTAGCCCTGGTGGCTTGCGAGATGCTGGCGGGCAAAGTCGCGCTGCAGGGAGAAGATCTCGTCCAGTTCGGATTCTCCTCGGCCAATCCCGCACAGCGACCCACCCCGCGCGCCCTGGGAGCGCAGGTTTCGGACCAACTGGAAGCAGTGTTCAAAAAGGCCCTGGCGGTACGCCCTGCCGACCGTTTCCCGAATGCGGGAGAATTTCTCGAGAGCGCTCTCGCGGCGGCGGGGCAGCTCACAGCTACGGGTTTCAATCCAGCCTCAACTTTCCAGCCGCATTCTGTCCCGTCTCCCAGTGTGCAGCTCGCACCCACGGTCCTCGTGCCGCCGGAAACCCCGACCGCTTCCCCAAAGACCCAAAACGCTGCCCGGTCGACGACGAAGCCAGAGCCAGAGCCCGTCCCTCCGAAAGAAGGAAAGCTCGGGGTGACGCTGCTCATGCTCATCGCGCTCGCCAGCGGCACCGTCGCATTCAGCGCCACCGAACTCAAGGGGGCAAGAGAAACCCGCGCGCTGATCTCTTCAGTGGTTCAGGCCGCCAGGAAAACGGCGGCACGCTGGCTCCCCAGCCTGCGCGAGAGCGCTCAACAGGTCATCGGTCGCACGGTAGCCAGCTTGCCCGGCGTGGGCGGTCAAGCCGGAACGTCACCCGAGTGCCCGGCCGGCACACGACGTGTGATCTCGCTTCCCGCCAGTGACCAGAACACTGGACCCAGCAACGGTGAGCCAGCAAGAAGGGACTCGACCAAAGCCGTCTGTGTCGACGAGCGCCCGGTCAGCGAAGTCGACTATGCCGCATGCGCCACGTGTGACCAGCCAGGACCGGCCAGCTCGAAGTCGAAGCCGAAGCAGAGGACGAGAGCGCATTCCGAGTTCTGCTCTACCGGGAAGAACGCGACACCGGCTCCGATTCAATGCGTGACATGGAAGCAAGCAGACGCCTATTGCCAGAGCCGCGCAGCCAGGCTCCCCAGCGCCGACGAGCTCCGCACCGCCGCCGATCCAACGGCGCCTGAGGCACCGATGGAGTGGACGCACGCGGCGCCCACTGCGGGCCGCGAGAGATTTGCCCCATTTCGTTGCGTCAGCGACGGATAGGCGTACGCAATCGGGCACCTACGGAACGTAGGTAATGATCTTGCACGACGAACTGCAATCACCGTCGATGCCATTCTGGTCGCCGTGGTCGCACTGCTCGGGGCCATTGACGATACTATCGCCGCAGTGAGGGGCGAGCTTGCATTGCGGGGTACAGCCGCCATAGGAGCCATCGAGGATGCCGTCATCGCAATCCTCAGGCCCGTTCTTGATGCCATCACCGCAATGGGGCGCGAAGATGCAGCTTGGAGCACAGCCACCGTAGTCGCCGTTGTTGAGCAGCGCCCCGTCGTCGCACTTTTCGGGCGGCTGGATCTTGCCATCACCACAGCCACCAGGCTTGCGGCAAGCATCGGTGCAATTCGGATCGTTCGACATGGTGGGCTCGCACTCCTCGCCGTAGTCCGCGTCAACCTTGCCGTCGCCGCACCTGGGCGCCAGCGTGCAATCGGGATTGCAGGTCGAATAGGTCCCATCGTTGACGCCGTCGTCGCATTTTTCGCTGCCGTTGACCACACCGTCGCCGCAGCGTCCACCGCGCTTGCAGCTCGCCGTGCAGCCACCATACACGACCTTGGGATCGCTGCTGGTTGCGTTCTTGGCGCCATCGTCGCACTCTTCGTCGAAGTCGGTCTGAACGACGCCATCACCACAGCGCGCGGGCAGTTTGCAGCCCGG
>PMZX01000117.1:4737-5544 GCA_003170035.1 Myxococcales bacterium
TCCTCCCCGCCGGTCACGACGCCGTCGCCACATCGAGGCGCGCAGACCGATCGGGTCGTCGTGAAACCACTCAGAGTGAGCTGGTAGTTCGATTCGGGCGGGTGCCGGTCGGCGCCGAAGATCGCGATCTCATAGACCTTGCCGGTGACGAGGCCCAGCGGGACGGTACGGACGTGGTAATCGGCCCCGTCCGCGGCTGGCGGAGGCAGGGGGGTGGTGTTGGTAGGAGAACAGGCATTTGAGCCAACCGTGACCCCGGTGATGTTTCCGGCAGCGTCGAGGCAGCCACCTTCCGTGACACTCGCGTTACCTGGGCTACCGGTGACAGTGACCTTGCCAGGCAACTGCTGGTGAACGCCTCCCAGATCGAGGACCAGAACGCCATTGATGAAGATGAAGAGATCGTCGTCGCCGTAGAAACTGAGACTGATGCCGGCGGTGCCGTCGTAGACGAAGTAGTAGCGCGCCTCGTCGGTGAAGTAGGAGTCGTGCTTGGTGCCGGGAGTCGCTACGACCCAGCAGCCATTCGTCAATACAGCTCCAGTCGGACAGTCCGCCGCAGTCACGCGGGGCGGGAAGAAGTACTGGTCGCCGGTGCAGGTAGTCCAGAAGGGAGTGCCACTGCCATGGTTCCAGTAGGGCCATAGGTTGCACAGCGTGACCTGGCTGGGATTCAGCAGGTCGAGGGGGTAGAAGCCATTGTTCGGGCCCGCAAGATGCGGATTGCTGGCGTATTGGTAGACATTCGTGCCGATGCTGGTCATCTCGAGAACGCCCGTGAATGTCTTGTTGACCGTGGGGTCATCG
>PMZX01000434.1:0-3734 GCA_003170035.1 Myxococcales bacterium
TACGGTGAAGTCACATGGGCCAAGAACCTGGGCCGTGGTTCCCGCATGATCGCGGATCCAATCGCCAACAGCGGCCAGGATCTGCGCGAACTTGGGTACTATTTTGCACTGGTTCAGGACATTGGCCGCTTTTTGCAAGTCGGTCTCCGCTACGACTTCTACGATCCCAACCGCGACAGCACCGACTTGCAACAGGCGCGACAGGTGCCATCGAGTCAGTCGTACCAGACCTGGGCATTCGTGGCTGCGGCGCGGATTCCGGCCGGCCGGCTGATTGCCGAGTACGACGTCAACCGCAACCACAACGGCCGGGATGTTGCCGGCCTGCCCACCAACCTGGCTGACAATGCGTTCACCTTGCGCGCCGAGGTGCGCTTCTGATGCGCTGGGCATCTATTCCTGCCTGCTTGTGGTTGGCTGCCTGCTCGGGCGCGGACCCGGGCAATGGCGTTGGATCGTACATGTACATCCCGGGTGCACAGTTCATTCCCGGCGCGCTCGACACGCAAACTTCCGCTGGCGGCGCCACCAGCCCCGTGGTCCTGCCCACCAGCCTGAACTACTCCATCACGCCCGGGACCGCGGGCAAGACCCTCGCGGGCACGGCTGGGACGGACGCGACCGCGGTGTTGATTGGCCTTGTCGGCGACAGCGGGCACTGGGTGGTGCCCGTGGGCAGCGTGGATCAGTCCACCGGTAACTTGACCTTTTCAACCAAAGCGTCGTTTGCGCCCACTCTGCCGCCGCCGCCGGTAGCGATCGCCTTTCAGGCCGTGGCTCGCGACGGCCACGGGGGCCCGGTGCAGGTTCAGTCGTTCAGTCTTGCTGCGACTGCGCCACAAGGTGAGATGGTGGTGTCGCTCGACTGGGATACCGAGGCTGATCTCGACCTGCGTGTCACCATGCCGACCGTCGATGGCAGCACAATCGAGGTTGGCACGCGCAAGAGGACCTCGCTGGTTCCTCCCGCGCCGGGAGATCCAGAGCCCAGCGACGAGCAGGTGCAGGCAGCCGCCTATCTCGACATGGATTCCAACGCGCAGTGTGTGATCGATGGCCGACGGCAAGAGAACATCGTCTGGCCGGCCGCACCGGTGCCTGGGCTGTACGTGGTGCGCGTCGACACGTTCTCGCTGTGTGGGGAAACAGCGGCACACTGGCGCCTGCGGCTGGTGCGCAATGGCGAAGAGGTCAACGGATCGGTAGTCGGCGGGCAGTCAAACGACGTCGACACCCGCTTTGCCCACGGTGCCGGGGCCGGGGTGCAAGCCCTGGTCTTCCAACTGTAACGACTGAAGAAAGGGAAAGGGAAAACCATGCTGATGCAAAAACTGGTGTTCGTGGCACAGAGTGGAGCCTCTGCGGTGCTCTACCTCTTGCTGGTTCTGTCTGTAATCTCCGTGGGCGTCGTGATCGAGCGCTGGTGGTACTTCCGCAAGCGCCGCCTCGATCTCGCGACCGCTTCGGCCGATCTCGAAAAGCAGCTCCGCGCGGGCAACGTCGAGGGGGCGCGCAAGGAGTTCGGCAAGAGCAAGGCGGTGGAGGCCGAGATCCTGTGCGACGCGCTCGCCTGGTACAACGATGGACCGGAGGCGGTGCAGGAGATCGTGCAAAAGGGCGTGCGCCAGCGGCGCAAGGTTTTCGAAAGCGGCCTGCTCTTCCTGGGAACCCTGGGTAACAATGCGCCCTTCATTGGCTTGTTCGGGACAGTGCTCGGCGTGGTCGCCGCGTTCCGCGAGCTGGGGGCTGCCCAGGCCAACATGGCGGCGGCCGGGGGAGGCATGAACAACGTGATGGGTGGCATCGCGGAGGCGTTGGTCGCCACCGCCATCGGCATCTTGGTCGCCATTCCGGCGGTCATCGCCTACAACCTCTTCCAGAAGCGCGGCGCGGACATCGAGGAGAACTCGGCCGCCCTGAGCAACGTGATTGTCGCCTCGATGGCGGCGCGCAGGCGGCACGCCGCAGCGAAGAACAAGGGAAAAACGGCGGGAACTGATGATGGCCGCGAGCAGCGGGAGGATGTTGGTATGGCCGGTGCCTACGTTGATTCGGGAGTGACAGCGTAATGGCCGGCACGATGTCGACAAGCGGCCGCGTCCGCGCCATCTCGGGGATCAACGTCACCCCGCTGGTGGACGTGGTTCTGGTTCTGTTGGTCATNNATGTCCGACGGCACGGCCGAAAAGCCCAACACCGTGCAGCTCTTCAAGTCGGGCGAAATGCGCTGGAACGAGCAGCCGGTGAGCAAGACCGATCTCGACGCCAAGATGCGCGCCGCGATCGGGGCCGAGCCGGAAATGAGTCTGGTGGTCAGCGCCGACAAGGAGGCTATGCACGGAAACGTGGTCGAGATCATGGACATGGCCAAACGCGCGGGCATCACCAAGTTCGCCATCAACATCATGCAGGTCGGAGGCGAATAGGCGCGCCCGGCGCCCTCGGCCTCCTGCCTTCGAGGGGCAGAAGTGAAAAAGCTGACATTGTTCGCGTCGGTCGTCATTCACGGCGGCGTCGCATTGGCGCTGCTCGGGGCTGCGCAGAAGCGCGTCGTCGGCAAGACCGTGTTCGTGCAGATGACCGAGAACGCGAAGAAGAAGCCCAAGACGGTCGAGAAGAAGGTCGAGAAGCGCGAACCGCCCAAGCCGCGCGCGCAGCCGGTTGAGCGCAAGGTGGCAACCGCATCGAGCCATTCCATGGCCGCGCCCCCCCCGGTCGCTCGCGTCGCACCCATCGCCGCCGCCATCGAAATGAGCAACGACGAGCCGATCGGCGACGGCGACGTCGTTATCCCGGTGGCCCGTCCTGCCGCGGCAGCCCCGGTGAAGCTGGCGTCCATGGAGGCCGAACGGCCACGCCGTCGCTTGCACGAGACCAGCGGCCCGACCCACGGCCCGATGCCTGTGGACGAGGCGTGCCACGAGGAGGCGAGCAAGCCGGAGCCGATCTACAAGACCGAGATCGAGTACACGGCGGCGGCGCGCTCTGAGGGCATCGAAGGCAAATTGAAGTTGAGAATCACCGTCGGCGCGGATGGTGAAGTCATCAAGGTCGACGTGCTTTCGAGTGTGGCGCCCGAACTGGACGCGGCGGCTGTGGCGGCGGTGCGCCGGTGGCGTTTCAAGCCTGCGATGATGTGTGGCAAACCCGTAGCAGGCGGCGTGTACATCGTTGCCCGGCGGTTCGAGCTGGGGGATTGATTGCAACGCCTGGTGTCTCGCCCGATGGCGGTCGCTGTGGCGGCTGTCGCGGCTCTCTCCCTGTGCCCGCGCACGCCTGCGTACGCGGATGACCCGGGGGCTATCGACAAACCGCCCCGGCTTGTACGGTTCGTCGCGGCCGAGTATCCCAAGGACAAACACGATGCGGGGATCACCGCGCGCGTCCTGCTCTCCATCGAGATTTCCGAGGAAGGCAATGTGGGCGAGGTCGAGGTGGTGGAGAGCGGAGGTCCCGACTTCGACGCCGCCGCGGTTGCGGCAGCGCGCCGCTTCGTGTTTGAGCCGGCGGAATCAGAAGGGCACCCCACCCCGGTCAAGATCACCTATCGCTACGACTTCACCATCCAGACCAAGATCGTATCGGCCGGGCCACAGGTGAACTTCGACGGGGTGGTGCTCGATCGGTTCAGCAAACAGCCGCTAGCCAATGTCGAGGTCGCCCTGGGCGACCTGGATTTGGCCACGCAGACCGATGCCGATGGTCGCTTTGCCTTCATGGACGTGCCCCCGGGA
>PMZX01000434.1:3757-6770 GCA_003170035.1 Myxococcales bacterium
GTCGTGGTGCGCGCCTCGCGCATCAAGAAGGAGGCAGTGGAGACGCGCATTCGTACCGAAGAGGCACGCCGGGTGCCCGGCACGCAAGGCGATACGCTCAAGGTGGTGCAGAATCTCCCCGGCGTGGGGCGCGCCAGTTTCGGCTCGGGTCAACTCGTGGTGTGGGGTTCATCGCCCAAGGAAACGCGGGTGACCGTCGACGGCGTGGAGATTCCGGCTCTCTACCACATGGGCGGCCTGCGCTCGACCATTCACTCCGACCTCGTGCGTTCCATCGATTTGTCCCCTGGCGCCTACAGCGCTGAATATGGCCGCGGCCTGGGCGGCCTGGTGCGCATAGAGCTCGCTCCCCTGGCCACGACGACCGGCATCCACGGTTCGGTGGCGGCTGACGTCATCGACACCTCGGCTGCACTGCAGGCGGCGCTCACGCCCCGTCTGCGCGTCGCGGTCGCCGGGCGCTACAGCTACCTCGATCGGCTGCTGCCCCTGGTTACCTCGGCCGACATCGGCGACTTCTTTCCCATTCCCCGCAGCTACGACACTCAGGCGCGGGCTGCCCTGGCGTTGCGCAAAGACGAGGAAGTCACCGCGACGTTTCTGGCCTCCTCCGACAACCTGCGCCGGACGATCCCAGCAAGCGATCCGGCCGATGTGCGCTCGCAGAACAACAGCCTGCAGTTCCAGCGCGTCTTTGTCAGCTACAGTCGCATCTTCGACGATGGATCGAGCGTACGCGTGACGCCTTCCTTGGGTCACGATTCGAGCGGGCTGGAACAGTCCTTCGGCGATCAGTCTTCACGCCTTTCCTCAGACACCTGGCAATACGGATTGCGCGCTAGCCTGCGGCGCAGATTGACGTCGCGGGTAACGGCACTCATCGGAGTGGACGCAGAAGGTCGCCGCACAGCGCTCGTGCGCCACGGACCGGTCAATCAACCCCCGCGTGAGGGCGACATCGTCGTGTTTGGGCAGCGGCCCTCCGGCGACGTCAATGATGACGACTGGAAAGTCGACCAGCTCAGCGTTGCGCCATATGCAACGACGGATATTTCGCTGGGCCGACTGACCATCACGCCCGGTTTGCGCTTCGAGCCGGCCCTGATTGAGGGTGACCACATGAGGCCGCGCACATTCAATCGTCCGGAACCTGGGTACTCGCACCTCTCGGCGCCGGAAAATCCGGGCGGCATTCCCGTGCTGCGCAACCTGCCCAATCCACGCATTCAGGTCGTCTACCGGACCACGCCGCGGCTCAGTCTCACCGCTGGTGCCGGCATCTATGGCCAGCCGCCCGATCCCGAGGACATGTCGCCAGTCTTCGGCAATCCGGCCGTGGGTTTCTCGCGCGCCATTCACGTCACAGGTGGCTTTTCCTTCAAGGTGCGGCCGACACTGACCTTCGAGACGGTCGGCTTCTACAAGAGCCTGTCCGATCTTGTCTCGCGCAATGCTCTGGGCTCGCCCCCGGTCGGTCAATCACTGACCCAGGACGGCAGCGGTCGGGTTAGCGGCGTGCAGGTGCTGTTGCGCCAGGAGCTGGTCCGCGGTTTCTTCGGCTGGATAACCTATTCCCTGAGTCGCAGTGAACGGCGCGACCATCCTGGGCTCGACTATCGCCTCTTCGACCAGGACCAGACGCACGTTCTCGGGATGCTCGCCAGCTTCGACCTTGGTCGCGGCTTCGAAGTGGGAGCACGCTTCCGATACGCCACCGGCATGCCGCGCACCCCGGTCATTGGTTCCTTCAAAGTGAATCTGGATGGCTTCTACGAACCAATATTCGGCGCTCACAATAGCGAGCGCATCCCTGCCTTCTATCAACTTGATGCACGGGCCGAAAAGGCATTCGTCGTACGGCGGACGAAGGTAAGTGTCTTCCTGGATGTCCAGAACGTGACCAACCGCCGCAATCCAGAGGAGCTGGTGTACGGCGCAGACTATCAACAGAAGAGCACCATTTCTGGTTTGCCGACCCTCGCGGTTGCCGGAGCTCGGCTCGACTTCTAGGCGTGGGAGATGATCATGGGACATCACTTCTGGTTGCTCTCGCTGGCGACGGCTTTCGGGCTCTCGTGCAAGCCTGCTGTCGGCCGGGCGCCGTCGCTCATTGTCGGACCGGAGATCCTGGCCTTGCGCGGCCAGCCCGCCGAGGCAGCGCCTGGCCAGAACGTGACCTACGACTTCCTGATCGCGTCACCCGAGGGCACCCTGACGGATACGGTCGCGGCCTGGGATGTGTGTCTTACCCCCAAACCACCCGCCGAGAGCAACGAGGTCGCAAGCGCCTGCGTGCTGGCGCCGCCTGCAGGAACGGTAGCTGCTACTTTTCAGGCGCCTCTGCCATCCAACGCGTGCAGCCTCTTCGGCCCCATTGCGCCGCCGCCGCAGGCCGGGCAGCCGCCCTTCCGACCCCGCGATCCGGACAGCACAGGCGGCTATTACGTGCCTGTGCGGGCTGTGGTTCAACCGCCGGTGGCGGATCGCAGCCTAATAGCATTCGACCTGGAACGCGTGCACTGCAGCTTCTCGAACGCGCCCTTGGCCGTGATTCAGGACTTCAATAGTCGGTACCACTTGAACACCAACCCGCACTTGCAGGGACTGGAAATGCTGTCGGCCGACCAGACCTCCAGCGATGTGTTGGCGGGCGCGGCCACAGCGTCAAGCGGCAGCATGGTCTCACTCCTCGCCGTCCCGAGCGCCGACTCGATCGAAACCTTTCCTGTCTACGACGCCATCCACCAGGTCGTGGCCGACCAGCAAGAGAGTCTGCGCTTCTTTTGGTACTCACCCGACGGTGAGTTCCAGCACGACCGGACCGGCGTCGATCCAGGAGCCACGGACGGCAGCTCGACCAACCAATGGACGCCGCCCACAGTCACCCAATCCACAGTCGTCCCCCTGTGGGTCGTACTACGCGATTCCCGTGGCGGAACGGATTTCATCTCGACCCAGTTGACCGTCACGCCATAGTTTGCAGGATTGTATCCACCACCATGGCGAGTCTCGC
>PMZX01000169.1 GCA_003170035.1 Myxococcales bacterium
TTCGCGCGGATGATGGTCGAGGCGGCGATTAGGGGCAAGCGACACTCCCGCAGGCGCGAGCCTGCGCGCGGCTGCTTGCATCCATCAGGCACGATGGGTGAAGCTGGGCCATTCGGTCGCCCTGGAAGATCGTGAACGTGTCCACACAGCCAGGGTCCGCTCCTTCGCTGCACCCGATGTCCGCCAAGTGCGCGCAGAGGGCTCCGTAGTTCGTCCCCGCGTCCACCTCGGTCGGAATTGGCTGCGGGCCGCTCTTGCAGCCGAACACGCCAAGGCCGATCACCAGGGCACACGCCACGAATAGGTTGACGAGAAAGCGTTTCATGAAAGCCTCGGGATCAAGAGGTTGGACGTTCGGTTCTGGAAATCATCGGCCGAGATCCACCCGCACCCCTTGTCACCCCACGATTCTCCCCACGAATTCACTTCTAGGAATTCCACGAGGCTCGCTCCGACGGTTCGGTAGGCAACCGCGTACTGCATGTGATCGTACCCGTACCCGGTGAGCAGCAGGTTTCCGCCGCCGTCGTACTGCTGGAAGTCTGGCGTCGACGCGTCGACCGCGTACACCAGCGGATAGCCGGCCGCGAGAGCCTGCATGGCCAGCTCTGCTTTTCCCTCGGCATCGTCCTCCACGCTCGTCCAGGTGAGCATCGGAAAGCGGCGCGCGTGGCATGCCTCCATTTCGCCGAGCAACAGGTCAGCGCATGCCTTGTCGGGCTGGGCCGCGAGGCTTCCACCGTCCACGTCGTACACGTCTGCGAGCCCGTATTTGACGATGGCGCGGGCGGCCTGGTTAGGAGCGCATCCCGAATCAACGAGCGGCGGCAGGTCGTGCCCAACGGGCGTGATGCCCGCGCGGTCTATCTCGCGCGCCAGTGCGTAGGCCATGCGGGCAGAGAGCGGCGCTCGCGGCGGAGCGCCCTTGCTGCCCAGGCAGGTGTACAGCGCCGATGCCATCGCGCGCCCCACACATTCCCCGATGCCATCCTGGTCCTGTATCGGAGGAGCGAATTCAAGTAGACTCACGCTCGACGGCAGGGCCATGGTGCGCGGCTTTAGTGCCGCGGGGTGAGTCGCCTTGAAAGCGTGGTACAGATGCGGGCCAGGGTCAGCGATGAAGCCGGTACTGCGCACGCTATCTGTCACTTGCTGACCCCCGCGCTGGCTCGCTCCCTCATCATGCCGTCCGCCTCGCCCTGTAGCCGCGCGTTTCGCTGCTGGCCCTGCACGTACTTCGGCGAGCCGCCAAAGTCCGATCCAAGACCGAAGAGAAGCTGCCACTGCGTCTGCACCGGCCCGCTCGTCTCCGTAATGGCCACGCCCGCACCGAGACGCACATAGTTGGCGAAGCTGAACATGAGCGAGGGCACGGCTTGATTCGGCCCGTCCTGGCCCGCCTTGAAGCTGAAATAGAGCGCAAGGCCAGTCGCCGCCCAGGGCGCGGTGGCAGGCGTGAACGTGGCACCGTAGCCAACACCGGGAAGCACGCCGCCCGAGAATTTGGAGGTCGCGAGGTTGAATTCTCCAATCGTAATGGCAGCGCTCGGGCCGAGACAAAGCTGCGAGGTAAGGCAGCCGCCAAACTGAGGCGCTGGTTCGTCCGCGCGGCAGATGCGCGCCGCCGCGAACAGAATCCCCAGCACGGCCGCGAACGTCAGCGCGGCGAGGCAGGCGAGATGGGCGATGCCATGGTCATCGGGGCCATAGGTGCCTCTGCGAACGACGGGGCCGGCAGAAGATGGGCCAGGGCTGCCAAGCGGCGGGTTCGGATTGCCAACGAGAGTGCACGGGGCAGCGGCGGGAGGGCCGGCGTCACGCCTTGGATCCCATGGCGCCGAGGCACCCGGTGGCGTTGCGAGCCCGAGCAGGGCCAGGAACGCGCGCAGACGGGGGACCACCAGAGGCGCGGCTGAGCAGAAAGCGGCGAGAAGTCCCATGCCCTTGATGACAGTCCCCAGCCAGGCGATATTCATCGACGCCAGCCAAGCGGCCACTGAGGCAATGTCGGGGGCAAACACTCCGAGACCACCGAGAATGATAAGGATTGTGTTGAGATTCAGCTTCATAAGGTTCGTCTCCTTCACAGTGTCAGTTCGTGTTCCGAAAAGTTGCTTCGAGCATGGAGTTCAGGATGCGCGACGATGTAGAATTCTCGCGCGAGCGCAGCCTCGTTCTCAGTTCGGTAGGTGCCGAGGTAGATTGGCCTAGAATCGATCTTGATTTGAGCCAGCCACTTCCGCGTGTGCTTGTACCATCTCACGCCCAGATATCGGCTCGATGGGTTAACTGAATGTCGACGGCAATTGCGCATATTCTGGGCGTGCGTTGCCTGTCGTAAATTCTCGCGGCGATTGTCCAATCCATCGCCGTTGATGTGGTCAGCGCGTTCGCCCTTGGCAAGCGTGCGGCCAAGCTTGCGTGCGAGAACCACCCGGTGGATCAACTCCTTCGTCGGCTTGCCCCGCACGTTCCGCATGGCATAGGAGGTATCACGATCCCGCTTCACGAACCACTTGAACGCGTTCAGCGCCTCATAGTCTTCGTCATCGACGAGCGCGACTTTATCTTGCGTGAGCGGAATTTCTCTCATGTCTTTCGCCTTGGATTGGCCACCCCGGTTACGGGCGTGTTCTGTTCTCGTGATGGTACACCCGATTTTCTCGCCTCGTCAAGCGCCTGGGGCTCGACCGGGACAGGGCCGGTCGGGTGACGTTCGTGTCGCCCGTTCGGATAGCGCCCCGTCCAGGAGTCGGTCCATGCTTGCGCGCTTGCCTGCCGGTAGAGAATGCAGCCCTTGCGCCGCATACAGAGCCAGAGATGCGCGTACCAGCCCACGGTGATTCCGCCAGCTAGTAGCACCAATTGGTCGCACAGGAGAATCCATCCCCTCATCGCGCCGACCTCCGCGAAGGCGGAGGCAACGGCGCGGCGCTGTCTCGCACCTGGCTGCCCGGTCCCAGAACCGGCGGCGGCGTGTTGTGCGGCCGGCTCAGATCGTTGTCGCGCTGGACGGCCTGGAGCACTTCCCTGACTGCCCCGATAGTGCGATCTTCCTCGCGTCCAATTGCCGCCACAATGTCTCTGCCAGCCGCCCGCGTGTGTTCGTGCTCCGTGCGCATGTCCGTNNCGCGTTGCCCATTTCCGTCTTGACCGTTGATACCACGTCTATGTGGCAGTGGTCGCAGGCGTTTTTGATATCCCTCATGGACTCGGTCGCAACGCTGATGAACGTCATCATGGCCCGGTGATCGTCTCGAAAACTGTCGTACTGCTTCCCCAGTATCCACTTGAGCAGCAACACGATCGCGGTTCCCACCGACGCAAACGCCGCCACCGCCGCGGCCATCAACGCCCAGCCGGGGCCGTAGGAAGCGAGCTGAACGAGAGGAGCGGGGTTCATGGTGTTACTCTTTCTGCGCTCGCCGCTGCTGCGCACCCGAATCGTCCGTGTCTTCGCGTCGCCGGCTGCCGTCCTGGTTGACCAAGCACACCGGCGTAGGGGAACGCGCGTACTCCTGCGGGATAGCGCCGGGGA
>PMZX01000192.1:0-4877 GCA_003170035.1 Myxococcales bacterium
ATGTCGCGCACGCCGCTCTTGGAAAGCAACTCGTAGCGGCGCTCCATCTCGTCGACCGCCCAACGCAGGGCCAGCGACGCCTTCTTCGAATCCACCACCACCGGCAGAAGCAGGTGAGGAATACCTTCGTAGATCGATAGCTCGAGCTGCTTGGGATCCACCATGATGAAGCGGACTTCTTCTGGCGTGGACGAGAAGAGGATGCTGGTGATCATCCCGTTCACCGCAACCGACTTGCCCGATCCGGTGGTGCCGGCAACCAGCAAGTGGGGCATCTTGGCCAGGTTCACGCTGACCGGCGCGCCCTTGGTGTCCTTGCCCATGCATATCTGCAGCTTCGAGGTAGCCTTACGGAATGAATCGTCCTCGAGGATTTCCTTGAGATAGACCATCTCGCGGTTCTTGTTCGGGATCTCCACGCCCACCACGGCTTTGCCCGGGATGGGGGCCACGATGCGCACCGACTGCGCCTCCAGCGCCATGGCGAGATCATTTTCCAGCTGCACGATCTTGCCGGTGCGCGTGCCGGGCACGGGGGCGAATTCAAACGTGGTGATGACGGGCCCCATCTGAATCGCGGTGACGTTGCCGCGCACCCCATAGTTGCCCATGGCCTGCTCCAGGCGCGCGGCCATGGCCTTCAGGGTCTTCTCGTCGATCGCACCGCCCTCGGGTGGAACGTAGTCCAGCAGGTCGGTGGAGGGAAGCTGAAAGGCGCCCTCGGAGAGGCGCACATACCCGAGGCCATTCCCAGTCTCCGCGGCCGCTTGATCGGCCTGCAGCTCGTCACTGTCCCTGCGAACCACGGGCTGCACGATGACCGGCCCCGCCCCAACCTCTTCGTCGAACGGCTCGGCGTTCTTCTCGGTCACGCCTTCCTCCAACGCGGCGGTCACGGCCGGGACGATGCATGGCTCTGGCTTCGCCTCGACTGACGGCTGCCTGATCTCGCCCTTTGGCTCGACCGGAGCCGCACACTCAACCGCTGCAACCTCGGCGACCAGGGCCGCCATCGCCCGGCGTTCCTCATTCTCGTGCACGACCGGTGCCTGGTCGAGCAGCGCATCGAGGCCTTCGCCAGGCTCGGCGAATTCGATCGTCGTTCCAAAATCACTCGGGCCGATCTGTTCACTCGCGCCTTCGCGCAGGGTTCCAACCGGCGCCGCCAGATCCGCGGCGAAGGGACCATCCTCGTCGAGAATCTCATTCCAGGCGGCCTCGTCCCCGGCGTAGACCCGCCCGATGTCCTCGGCCTTCTCAGCTTCATCCTTCTCCGGGAACATGGCCACCACCATGCGTCCTAGAGAGCGCGCACCCGTCACGGCTAGCCAGGCCACAGCACGGGCAACGACCATAATTGCGCGACCGGCATTCCGCGCAGCCCAAGCCAGCGCCGCAAAGACCTCGCCTACGCGAACATGGGTGAGCAGAAGCAGCGAAATCGAGAGCAGCGTTGCCCCGGCCAAGGCCGTGCCCACGCCGCCGACCACGCTGCCAGCGCCCTCCGCCAGCCACTGCCCGAACAGCCCGCCCGGTCCACGCAAGGTGACCGGCTCGCCAGCAAAGGGAAGATGCAGAAGGACTGCCGCCGAGCAAAGCAACGCCAAGAACCCCAGCACGCCCACGACATCATCGATGAGCCGACGGGCGCGGCACATGCGAACCGCGAGCAAGAGAACCCCAGCCACCAGGGGGTATGCGCACAGGCCGGCCAAAGAATAGAGGCCGGTCGCGGCGGCAGCGCCTCCTGGACCCATGAGGCGAGCGCGGCCAGCCTGCATGGACACCAGTGAGACCATGCAAAACACCCCGAGACCCAGGAGCCCAATCCCGAGAATCTCGCGGCCTCGTCCGGGCCCTTCACCCTTGCTTTTTGCTGTCGCCATCTTTTATTGCCCCGTATCGGCGTAACGCTTTTGCTACTACCTAGACCTACACACACCGTATCCCGGCGGACTCGGCCGTCAAGTTTTCGCCCCGCCCCGTCCTCCGACGGTCGGGTCGCAGCGAGAAGCCCGGCTGGCGCCCTTTCCGATGCTCATGGATTGTGAAGTGGAACACACGATCAACCCGTACTCTGGCGGGCGCCGGCGAATCCGTGTACGCTGCCGCGCGGAGGTGACCAATGGCCGAAGGAAACGCGCCCAGACTAGACGTCGTTGTTGTTGTCGTGCTCCTTGCGGTGATGGTGGGTGGGTTCTGGATGACTGGTTCCGCCATGCACGAACGGATGGAAGCTCTCGATCAGAGAGTCCAGGTAGTTGACACGAGGGTCAGGGAGGTCATGGACAAACTCGTGGATGTCCAGAATATGGTCCACGCGCA
This sequence comes from Myxococcales bacterium, assembly GCA_003170035.1. Taxonomy (GTDB): domain Bacteria; phylum Myxococcota_A; class Polyangia; order Fen-1088; family Fen-1088; genus Fen-1137. The sequence goes on from PMZX01000192.1 coordinate 2,326, forward strand.
GAAGGCAGCGGCCGCCCCGGCGCCCGCTGTCGCCGTCCCAACGGCGCCCGCAGCACCAGCCAAACCGGCACCCGCCAAGCCAGCGCGCGCTGGCAAGCCAGCCAAGTAGCGTGTCCCTACCTGGCCTGCAGGCCAGTTGGACTACCCGGCCGGGCCTGTGTCCCGACGAGGGAAGGAGATGGTGAAAGTCGTCCCCTGCCCTGGCTTGCTGTCCACATCGATCTGGCCGCCGTGGCGCTCGATGATGCCGTGAACGATCGATAGCCCCAGCCCCGAACCCTCGCCCACGTCTTTCGTGGTGAAGAACGGGTCGAAAATTCGCGGCACCACGTCGGCCGGAATTCCGGGACCGTCGTCACTCACGGTGAGCAATACGCGGGCGTCGCGACATTGTGCGCTCACCCGGATGGTTCCGCCTCGATCGCCGATGGCTTGCGCGGCATTGGTCAGTAGATTCATGAGAACCTGGTCTATCTGGCCCGGGAAGCCGCGAATACGTGCCTCGGGGTCCACGTCTTTGACGATCTGTACATGTCGCAACCGGTGCTGCAACAACCCGAGCGTGTCCTCCACGCTGCGCGCGAGGGAGACCTCGCGCTCGACAGTCTCGTCACCCCGCGCATAGCCGTGCAATGCCTGCACGATGCTCTTGGTCCGCGCGGCCCCGCGCTGGACCACGGCCAGAATCTCCGATGCCTCGGCGGCAAGTTTCGCGATCGGCCCTGCCGGCACGACGCCCGCGATGCGCTTGACAGCCTCGTCCAGCGGCCCGAGCGAGTTGATCACGGCGTTGACCGGGTTGTTGATCTCGTGCGCGATCCCCGCCACCAGCCGGCCCATGGAGGCCAGCTTCTCACTCCTAATCAGGTTGTCTTGCGCCCGTCGCAACTTGTCGAGCGCGTCCCGCAACTCGGCGTTGCGTTGCTCCAGCGCCTCGGTGCGCCGACGCACCTCGCGTTCCAAGTCGACATTGATCGATTCGGTCGAACGCAGTCGGTCGCGCAGCGAGCGCCGCATCTCCTCGAAGATCACCGCCAGGCGACCAAGCTCGTCGGCTTCGCCCCACGGTGGGACCGGCCGGGCGAGTTGCCCCTTGGACATTTCCCCTGAGCGCTCCTCCAACGCACGCAGCGGGACCACCACATCGCGAATAGCGAGCAACACGAGTCCAGCCGCCAGCGCGAGGCCGACGCCGAACGCGAAGCGTGCAGCGTTGCCGGGCGCGGCCTGCTCGAAGAGCCAGAGGAACCCCACGCCAAGGCCCCAGACCCCGACGAAGAACATGGCCAGCTTCAGGCGCAGCCCGACGGGCGAGCTAACCTGGGCCGGCGGAAGTGCATGGCGCGAGCCCAAATGACGACAGAGCGGCCGCAGGATCTCCTGCAATGCGATCCTCTGATAGATGGCGACCACGCCCGCGACCAGCACCAGCGTCACGACCATCCGGCCCACAGCGGGACCATCCAAGCCTGGCCAGGGCCAGGCGGCGGTCAGCGCCGCAGCCCCGGCCAGCCCGACAGCCAGGGCCTGCCAGGCAGAGAGTCGGTAGGGCAGCGCTTGCGCGGACAGGAAGGCCGCGACCGCTTTGGGCTCATCGCGCGCCGGGCCCTTGCTGCCGCGCGCGCGCACGGTCGCATCGAAGTACTGCTCAAGAGGTGCCGCATGGCGGACGAAGGACCGCCACCAAAACAACGCTGCCGCGAGCAGAACCGCCCAGAGCGGGAAAGCGGCCCGCGCCAGCTCCGGCAACCGCAACAGCGCGTAAGCCATGAGCGCCAGCAAGGCGTGTGACAGCCCCAGCGTGGCCAGCGCGGCGCAGGCGAACCAGCCTCGGTAGTTCGTCACGAAGGCCTGAATGGTCTGGAGCTGAGGCATGAGGATCGGCCGGACGGCTCCCAAGATGCGGTCAAGAACCAGGAGGCGCACCGCCGCCACCCCTGCCGCCGAAATCACACCGAGGGTGGCCAGCGCCGCAGCCTGCAAGGGGTCACGCCCGCCCGTGCTGAAAACCGCCGCAGCAAGGACCAGCGCCATGCCTGTCCAAAGGGCGAAGTGCACGAGAGCGCTCTCACGGGGCGCAAGCGCGAGCGCCCGGCGCGCGACATCAGGGTTCAGAGCCTTGACCTTTTCACCTCGCTGGAGAACGGCCAACTGTTCGGTCAAGGGTCGCAACAGGTCCACCAGGCGAAAAAGCGAGGCGGCCCAAGCAGCCAGCAAGACCGGCACCAGGATCTTGGCCCACAGCCACCGGTCGGGAAGGATTCGCGCGCACAGGAGCAGAGGCGGGACGCACACCGCGACCTCGATCGCGCCCAGCAACAACTCAGCCGCCGCAATCTTGCGCGGCAGATGAAGTCCACCGCCTCCCTGTGTGGCCTGGGGCATGCCGGCATTGTAGACGATATAGGGCAAGATCGCGTCGGTTCGGACGAGCTTTGCTCGGCCGAACCGGTCGCGGGAGGTTCGGAACCCCCTCAGGGTTCCGAGCCCAAGATCGCGTCGGTTCGGACGAGCTTTGCTCGGCCGAACCGGTCGCGGGAGGTTCGGAACCC
>PMZX01000192.1:4964-12173 GCA_003170035.1 Myxococcales bacterium
CTGGACAAAGCGACTTTCGCCGAGCACGCTTGGGGTCGCGTCCATGACCTGGGAAACGATTTCCAACCTAATCCACGACGAGTGGATGATCCTGTCCCTGCTCCTGCTGTGGTCGGTCGCGGGTGTGACCATCATCTGCGAGCGCGTCTACGCACTGTGGAACGTGCTGCCCAAGTCCGAGGTATTCAAAAGCCACGTGATCGGCGCCATCGAGAGCGGGGATCTGCCCAAGGCCCACGCTTTCTGCGAGACATCGAACGATCCCTTGGCCACTGTCTTCGGCCGCGGCTTGCGTGTGTTCGCCAAGACACCACACAAGATTTCCGAGGCCGTCATGTCGCAACGGACGGTCGCTGTCGGGACCTTCAAGCGCTACCTGTGGGCGCTCGGCACCGTGGGATCCTCGGCGCCGTTCGTCGGGTTGTTCGGCACCGTGGTCGGCATCCTCAAGGCCTTCCAATCCATGTCAATGGCTGGCACGGGCGGCTTCAAGGTCGTGTCGCAGGGGATCGCGGCCGCGCTGGTGGCGACGGCGGCCGGCCTGCTGGTCGCCATCTACGCCATCATCGCCTACAACTACTTCATCGCACGGGTGGGCGCCATCGCGGTCGAATACAAGGTCTTTTGCGAGGAGTTTCTGCTGGCGCTGGGTGAATACGCGAAAACCCGGGAGGTTCCCCCCGCGCCGCCCGGTCCGGCTCCCCCGCCCACCGAGAAGACCGCCCCGCCATCGTAGAACCCGCCGATGGGGATGAACATACAGATAGAGGACGCCAGCGCGGTCGAGAGTGAGGCCGACGTGAGCGAGACCGTGGTGGCGGAGATCAACATCACACCGCTGACCGATGTGTTCCTGGTTCTGCTCATCATCTTTATGGTCACGTCCACCGCCATGGTGGAATCGGAAATCACGTCGCGCACGGGCGTGAAGGTTGCACTGCCCAAGGCGAACGCGGCTGGCGCGGTGACCAAGAAGCGCACCGATCCCGTCCTGACCGTGACCAAGAACAATGAGATCTATCTCTTCTCCAGAAAGGTCGATGTGGCCAACCTGGAACAGGAGATCCGCAAAGCACTCAATGACGTGGGCTCCGAAACCCTCCTACTGCGCGGCGACAAGAACGTCTTTCTGGGCGAGGCGGTTGACCTCATGGCCATTGCCAAGAGAGCGGGCGCGAAGAACATCGCCATCCTCACCCAGACAGACCAGAAGTAGCATCCGCGTGGGGAGCCCGCCGGCTTTGCCCTCTATGGGGACTTCGGGACGGACAGTCCGCCCTGCCCACCCCGCACGCTTCGCGCGCGCCCTCGTTGCCGGCGGCACATGCGGCACATCGCCACATGGTTGGTTTCGCAGAAGCAAAACCGCCTCACTCGTATCCGGAGACTGGGCGACCAGAATCCATTAACTGCTCAGAATCACTACTTCCGGTCGATGCGCGCGTAGTGGCACATGGGCTGCAGGGGTCAGCCTATCATTCCCGGCCGCAAGGCCAGAAAACAGAAGACGACAAGGAGATCACTATGAAGCTGACCCGCGTTATCCTCCTCGCCCTNNAAGGGCAAGAAGGGCAAGAAGGCTGGTGACGAGACCAAGGAAGCTGCTCCCGAGGCGAAGTAACCAGCTTCGACTCCTGGGAAGAACGCAGGGCGGCCGGAAGCATCTGGCCGCCCTGACTCTTCGCAAAGACCCCCGGAATGATCTCCGGGGGTTTTTTGTTGCCGGCTGCTATTCTCGTGTCGGCGGGCGTTCGTGCCCGCGGATTTGCACCTAGGATTAGCGCGTGACGATCCGAACCAAGGTTTGGCTGCTCGTCGCGGTCAGTGTCCTCGTGACCGCCGGCGCGACCTTTTGGCTGCGCATCTACGCCATGCGCCGCGAGCTGATCCGACAGGCGCTTGCCTCGGCAGACGAGATCGCGGACGACATCAGGCAGACCCTGGAGCGCTTTGACGCTGATGCGGAGGACCGCGATCTCGCCATTTCGCTCTCGAACTATATCAACCGGCACCCGCGCATTCAGCGCCTGCAGCTGGTCATCGAGCGCGAAAGTGCGACCCGCATCTTCGCCCAGCGAGGAGAGGCCACGGAGATCACACGTCTCGGCGCCATCCCACGCGAACCCATCATCTACACCCGCAAGGCGACCGAGGGCGACGACATCCAGGTGGTGACCAGAAACGTCGACCTCAAGGGACCCTGGACCGCCGTGCTGAGCATGAACTGGAGCCTGGGTCCGGTACAGTCGGTGATCAAGGTGACGGAACGCTGGTCGCTCCTGCTGGGCCTCGGCCAGCTCATGGTGCTCATGTTTCTCTCTGGTTTCATCATCGACCGTGTGGTCTTGCGGCGGCTCGACATCCTGGCGCGTGCCATGCGCGACGTCGAGGCCGGCGACATGGATCGGCGGGTGCCGATGGATACGGACGACGAAGTCGGCCGCCTATCACACGGCTTCAACCGCATGCTGGGGCAGCTCTCCAACGCGAACCGCGAGATCCACGCCTTCAATCAGCGGCTCGCGCGCGAGATTGAGATCGCGACGCAGGATCTATCACGCAAGAACATGGCCCTTGAACAACTCAACCGCCTGCTCAACGAGCTGCGCCGGGAAAACGCCTCGAAGGTGCGCATGGCCACTCTCGGCCAGTTGGCCGCGCAGCTTGCCCATGAAATCGGCACCCCTCTGTCCTCGGTGTCGGGCCACCTGCAGCTCGCTTTGTCGCAGCATGATCTGTCCCCGAGCCTGCGCGAGCGTCTGGACGTGTCCACCCGCGAGATCGCCCGCATTGGCCGCATCGTGCGCGACTATCTTGACTCCACGCGCTCCCTGGAAGCGGAACGCAAGCTGGTTTCCCTGCGCCAGGTCTTGAGTGAGGCGGTCGAGATCACGGGGGCGGGCGAACTGGGGAGCAACAAGACCCTGACCTTGGATCTGGCCGACGATCCGGCTGACTTCGTCACCGACCCAGGCCTGCTGCGACAGATCGTGATCAACCTGCTCTCCAATGCCCTGGATGCCCTGGAGCAAGGAGGCCTCGTCACGTTGACGGCGCACGCGCAGGATGACCACGTGGTCATCACGGTGCGCGACACCGGGACCGGCATCGCACCCGAGGATCTGCGGCGAATCTTCGAGCCCTTCTACACGACCAAGGGGAGGGGCAAGGGCACCGGGCTGGGCCTGGCCATCTGCCGCGAATTGGCCAAGGCGCTAGGCGGTACCATCACGGTGGAAAGCACGCCTGGCCAGGGCTCGGCGTTCACCCTGTCCCTGCCCCGTAGCGGAAGCACCCAGTCCGAACCGGCGCCCCCGCGTGCCGCGGCCGGAGGAGCAGCATGACCAGAATCCTGGTCGTCGAGGACGACGCCGTCGCGCGCGACCTTCTGCGGGAGATACTGAATGCCGAGGGCTTCGAGGTCGACGCCGTGGACGATGGCGCGCCCGCCGTGGAGCGGGCGGCGTCCGGACGTTACGATCTGGTGGTTTCTGACATCCGCATGGAACGGGTGGGCGGCATGGACGTGCTGCGCGCCTTTTCCGAAAAAGCCCCGGCCACGCCCGTCATCCTCATCACCGCGTTCGGGGACGTCACCGGCGCCATGGAAGCCATTGGACACGGCGCCTACGACTATGTCTCCAAGCCCTTCAACGTCGAAGAACTGCGCCAGACCGTGGCGCGCGCGCTGGAACGCAGGCGCCTTTCCGCCGAGGCGGGTGCCGCGCCGAGGACGGGCGGGGAACGAGCGCAAGTGGCCGAGATCGAAGGCAAGAGCCCGCGCATGCTCGATGTCTACAAGCTGGTCGCACGGGTAGCACCCACGACGGCCACCGTTCTCGTGGTCGGTGAATCGGGGACCGGCAAAGAACTGGTGGCTCGGGCCATCCACAGCCGCTCGCCCCGCGCCAGCAAAGCGTTCGTACCGGTGAACTGCACGGCCCTATCGGAGTCGCTGCTCGAGTCCGAACTGTTCGGACACGCCCGGGGAGCCTTCACCGGCGCGGTGGCCGCCAAACGCGGCCTGTTCGAGATGGCCAACGACGGCACCCTGTTTCTCGACGAGATTGGCGACATGGGCCCCAAGATGCAGGCCCAACTCTTGCGCGTCCTGCAGGACGGCGAGGTCAGGCCGGTGGGCGGCACCGAGTCGATTAGGGTCGACGTGCGCCTGGTGTGCGCCACCAACCGAGATCTGGAAGCGGACGTCAAGACCGGCCGCTTCCGCGAAGATCTCTACTTCCGCATCAACGTGGTCACCGTGCGCATGCCACCCCTGCGCGAGCGTGCGGGCGACATCCCCATTCTGGTGCGTCACTTCCTGGCCAAGATCGCCCGCCGTGAAGGTCGGTCCGAAGCCAGCGTGTCACCCGAAGCGTTGGATGTCCTGTATCGCCATTCTTGGCCGGGAAACGTGCGCGAGTTGGAAAACGCCGTCGAGCGCGCGGTGGCCGTGGCCAAGGGCAACGTGGTGCTGCCCTCGGATCTTCCAGCCGAAGTCTATGGCGGCTCGCCGGCCGAACCCTCGGGNNGAATGTGGCGGCAACAAGAAGCGCGCAGCCGAACGCCTGGGCATCGACCGCCGCACACTGTACCGGGCGCTGGAACGCGCCGGCGTGCCGGCGGGCGGGGAAGACGACGGGGAAGACGGATAGTCGGCTACAGCAGATCCAGAAAGGCCCGGCCAGCGTGGCTGAGCGTGCGGCCCGCAGGATAGACCAGTCGGATTTTCCTCTCGGTCTGCAGGTCGGTCACCTGCACTTCGCGCAGCGTCCCCTGCGCGATCTCCTCCTCGACGCACATGCGGGGCAGAAAGGCCACGCCCTGGTTGCGCTGGACCATCTTGCGGATGGCTTCCACCGTGGGCATCTCCACCTGCTGTCGGAGCGGGACCTTGAGACGCTCGAACTGGCGTAGCACGACTTCCTTGTAGGGCGACATCTCGTTGTGCGCGATGAACGTCTCTGCGCCCAGCTCGGCGATGGAAACCGAGCGCCGTCGCGCGAAGCGGTGATGCGGCGAAACCACACAGGCCAGGTGATCGGTGTAGATGATGCGCGCGACCAGTCGCTCGTCCTGCGGTTCGTAGCTGATCACGCCCATCTCGAGGTCGCCTTCCAGGATCTCGACCGGGATCCGGCTGGACTGGCTGCGCCGGACCTGCACCTTCACGCGCGGATACTGCTTGCGGTAGCGCGCGATGAGCGGCAGCAGGTACAAGGTAGTCGATTCGTTGGCGCCGATGGATAGCCGGCCGGCACCATGGTCGCGCAATTCGGCCAGGGCCACGCCCAGCTCGGCGCGCAAGTTGTCGAAGCGCCGAGCGTAGTCGAACACCACCTGGCCGGCATCGGTCAGGCGCGGCTGCTTTCCCGCGCGATCGATGAGCGGCTCGCCCACCTCGGCTTCAAGGCGCTGCACGGCCATAGAGACGGCTGGCTGGGTCCGCAGCAGGCGAGCCGCTGCGCGCGAGAAGCTCCTCTCACTCACAACAGCACGAAAGACTTCGAGGGTGTGCAAATCCATGGCGGCCTCTCCTGTCCGGGATGGCCATCATAAATCATGCTGATGTATATTGACAAAAGAATCAATTCGCCAGAACGAGCCACTCTCGCTAGAGTGCCACCTGAAAGGACCCACCCCCATGAGTGACCGCGTTTTCATCTTCGACACCACCCTGCGCGACGGCGAGCAGTCCTGTGGTTGCAGCATGACCGTCCCAGAAAAGATGCGCATGGCACGCAAGCTGGTGGAGCTGAATGTTGATGCGATGGAGGCCGGCTTCCCCATGGCCTCGGACGGCGACTTCGAGGCGGTCGACCGGATCGGGCAGGAGTTTGGTGGGGTCACGGTCGCCGCCCTGGCCCGCTGCCACACTGGCGACATCGAGCGCGCGGCCAAGGCCCTGGCCAAAGCCAAGCGGCCCCGCATCCACACCTTCATCGCCACCAGCCCTCTGCACCTTTCGCACAAGCTGAAGATGACGGAGGAGAAGGCGCTGGAGATCGCCATCAAGTCCGTGCAGTTGGCGCGCCGGTATGTCGACGAAGTCGAGTTCTCGGCGGAGGACGCCACGCGAACCTCGGCGGCCAGCCTGATCACCTTCTCCAAGGCCGTGGTCGATGCGGGCGCCCGCATCGTGAATCTGCCTGACACCGTCGGCTATTCCATCCCGGCCGAGTACGGGCAACTGGTCGGCCAAGTCGTGAAAGCCCTGGCTGGCCGAGCGGTGGTCAGCGTCCATTGCCACAACGACCTGGGCCTGTCGACGGCCAACTCGATCGCGGCCGTGCAGGCGGGCGTGCGCCAGGTGGAATGCACCATCAATGGCATCGGCGAGCGGGCGGGCAACTGCTCGCTGGAGGAATTCGTGATGGCGCTCAAGGTGCGCCACGACGTCTTGCCTTTCGATACCGGCATCGTGACCCCGCAGCTCTTCCCGGCGAGCCAACTGCTCACCGAGATCATCGGCGTGGGTGTCCAGCCCAACAAGGCCATCGTGGGCCGCAACGCCTTTGCCCATGAGGCCGGCATTCACCAGGACGGCTTCCTGAAAGAACGTACGACCTACGAGATCATGCATCCCAACACGGTGGGCGTCCCCGCAAGCCAGCTCGTGGTGGGCAAACACAGCGGCCGCCACGCGGTGGTCGACCGCTGCCAGCACCTGGGTTTCGAGCTGAACGCGCAGCAGATCGAGGCGGTGTATCACCGGGTGATCGCCGCCTGCGACCGCAAGAAGTGGCTGTCCGACCAGGAGATCGCGGAGATCGCACGCACGGTGTAGGGGATCGAATCCTGACCGCGACCACGGTTGCGGACTCCATGACATACTCTGGAGTCCAGCGGTGCGCCTGATGTAAGATGGCGTTCGTACCTGTCTTTCGATCCCTAACCGCACACAGACACGTCCATGGCCGTCGTTGGCATAGATCTGGGTACGACCAACTCCGTGGTCGCCACTGTGCGCGGGGGGCAGGTGGTGGTGGTGCCCACCTCCCAGGGGGGATATCTGCACCCGTCGGTGGTTTCGTTCTCCGCCGACGGCCTCAGGTACTTCTCCGTGGACGCCGTTGCCCGTCGTATCCTGGACCCCAAGAACACCGTCTACTCGGCCAAGCGCCTCATCGGCCTGCCCTTCCGTTCCGACGAGGTGCAAAAGGCCCTCGTGCGACTGCCCTATGAGCTGCGCGAGGGCAACAACGAGCA
>PMZX01000491.1 GCA_003170035.1 Myxococcales bacterium
AGGCCGCCGCCGTTCTTGGTCCCGCCCGGGTGAGGCGTACCGTCCTGCACGCCACTGGTGCCCACGACGCACTTCATGCTCGACGGGGGCGACCACACGGTCAGGATGATCTTCAGCGGCACGCCGCTCGACTTGGCCTTGGCCGATATGGCCTGCACCACCGGGCGCATCTTGGTCCAGTCCGCGTCCTGTTGGGCGATGGCGTCCGCAGGAGGCGGCAGTTCGTTGCGCCAGATGGTAATCCCGAGATCGTCGACCACCGCATCGAACCACGCGGTGTTGACCAGATCCGCTGGCTGCCCCCACCAGACATCGTGCGCGCCGAAGAAGCCAAACCCATCGATTGTCTGCGATCGTTGTGTGCGATCGATGGTCACTTGTGCCGCCCATGCGTTGGGGCTGGCGATGGACAACAGGACGAGCGACACACAAACGACTAGGCGAGACAGGCGCATGGAAACCCCCATTGTGACCATGATACACCGTGCGTAGCAGAACTACGGCAGATCGACAGCCGCGTCGCGCACGGGCAGAGCGAGTTCTTGGTCGATCGCTTCCTTGAATGTCGAGAAAGGCTGAGCCCCCACGATCCAGTGCCGGCCGCTATTGAAGGTCGGGGTGGTATCCACTCCCAATGAGGCAGCCAGGGCTTTGTCCTGTGCGATCTCGTCGGCAATCTCGGCACTGGACCGGTCAGCATCGAACTGTGCGAGGTCGAGACCGATGACCTGGGCATAGCCGTCGAGGTCCACGTCCGACAGGGCCTGTTGATTGGCCAGCATCTGGTCGTGCATCTCCCACGCCTTGCCCTGGCGGGCTGCGGCCAGGAAAGCCTCGGCCGCGCGCAGGGAATTGGCGTGAATGCTGAGCGGCAGGTTGACGAAGACCAGGGCAACGTCGTCCGGATAGGTGTCCAGCACGAGTCTCACCGTGGGCTCCACAGCCCCGCAGTACAAACACTGAAAATCCCCGAACTCCACCAGCGTCACCCGTGCCGAATCCGGGCCGCGTCGCGGGGCATGGGCCGGAATGTCGATCGACCCTGCGTCGGAGGCCGTGGGCATTCCCGAAATCTCGGTCACGCGCAGGCAGGCGATCGAGACGGAAACGATACCCGTCAGACAAATGGGGCCGAGCCGCGAGGCCATCAACCAGCTATTAGCAGCCCAGGAGGGGAACCGCCACCTTCACCCGTCAGGCCAGTCACGCCAACTTGGCCAGCACGCTCTCCAGGGTGGTGGGCCCGCGTATGTGCCGGGCGTCACCCCCGTGGAAGCTCATGATTCCCGTTTCCAGGGCGTGCGCCATCTCCTTGAACAGCCCGGCCATGGACTCCGAGAACCCGTTCTGTAGCAGCGTCGGGATGGTGGCCTCATCGGGTACGCGCACGGCCTCGACTGGGCGACCGAGTAGCCTGGTCAGAATACGGGCCGCGTCGGCATAGCTCGATTCCTGCAACGACTCGAGCTCGATTATCTCCTTGTGCGTGGGCGGCTCGAGCAGGGCCTGCGCCGCGGTACGGCCGATGTCTGCAGTGGCAATCATCGGAACGCGACGGTTCGGATCGAACAGGCACGGTAGCACGCCCTGACTGCGCGCCACGGATACCATGGGCCCGAGGTTCTCCATGAAGTAGCCGGCGCGGATGAAGGTCGTTCGCGTGGCGCGCAACCCAGCCAGGCGCTTCTCGGCCTCGTGCAGAATCACGACAGGTCCAGTGCCCTTCGCGAGTTGTGCGCCAATCGAAGACAGCAGCACCACGTGGGGCACATGCGCGCTGCCCAGCGCCTCGGTCATGGCCCCCAGGAAGCGGCGGCCGCGCGAAAAGTAGTCGGTCGACGCGAGGTCGGGCGGGACCAGTAGATAGGCGCCCTTGACCCCTTCGAGGGCCCGCGCAAGGCCGGCTGCATCGTCGAGCGAAGCCACCGCGACCTCGGCGCCCTTCTCGCGCCAAGTCCGTCCCTTGTCCTCGCTGCGCACCAGTACCCGCACCGGGTGTGCCTTCTCCAGCAGTGCGGTCGCGGCGGCGGCGCCTGTCTTTCCCGATACGCCCGCTACCAGATACATGGAACCCTCCAATCTTCGGTCACTCGAGGTGAACGTCGCCCTCGGCCAGGACACGATCGCGCAGGCCCTGGGCCTGGACCACCCGCACGAGATAGGTGTGCGAGGGCTCGAATCCGTCTACGGGCGAGAGCAAGAAGCGCATCCCCAGATCGCGTCCCGAACCCATGTTCACGTGCCACAGAACCTTCGCCTCGTTGCGCGCGATGCCCTCCTGATCCTCCCGATCGAAGACGGCCACGATTATCGGTCCCCTCTCGGAAGACGCCCTGAATCGGGCCACCATTTGCACTTGCCAGGGTTGTTGGGCTGAAGCCGTGCCCAGGCCCCCCTTCGCCGCGACCTGGGTGCCCCGTGCCAGGACCGTCACATCAGGTCGGTCCTCCGAGGTCTCCACGCCGACGACGGTGGCGCTGCCGCCCCGGGTTATGCAAACCGACCCGAGCCGGGGACACTCCCGCTTCAGCGCCCTGGGAACCAAGAAGACTTGCGGCGTCTCGTCCACGACCTCGAAGCTGGGAACTTCCCAAGATTCGAGCATCGACGGCATCTCGCCCTGAGCCAACGTCATCAGAAAGAGTTGAGCCAACATGCGACACCTCCTGCCCTGCTTTGCCTACTGGGAACTCAACTATTGAGATGCCTGGCAAGCGAAAGCGGTTCACCGCCGGACGTCGGTCAAGCCGCGTCAGCAGTGAAGGCCACTGGGATTCCGGCGTCTCAGACTAGAAAGAATCGGGACCCAGCCCGGCATCCGCGGTCGCAGGTCCCGTGTCGTGCGCAGCAGGAGCGTCGACATCCGGCGCATCGACGACAGGCAGCGTGCTCCCGTCGATTGGAGAATCCTCGGCACCGCCGTCGTTGGGCGCGACCGGCGGGGTTTCAGCAACGCCGCCGTCCCGGGTTGCCGACGGAACCTCGACGCCGCCACCATCGGGCAAGACCCGCGCAACCTCGGAAGTCGTCAGGTCCGGCCCCAGCGCATCGGCTTCCGTGGCAGGCTCACCCGAATCGGGCGTTCCGCCGTCGTCGTTATTGACTACCGCCAACAAGATCAAATCGACCGGCCCGTTGGTCTGCCCGGCCACGATAGTCTGCTCGCCGGTGGAGCCTGCTGTCTTCGCGCCGAACGGCCCCGTGCCATCCGCGTCTACTGTCACCGCGCCAGTCACGCCGGCTGGAAGAAAGATCCCAGCCTGCAGGATGTCCTGCTTGGCCTTTGACCAGGAAAACTCGGTCGAACCGAGCGGATTCCCGGCCGCCGCGACTGTCAACGAAACGGTGGTGGGAGGCAATACACCAGCGCCCAGCCTCACGTTGACCAGGATCAACGTCTTCTTGCTGCTGGAGCATGCGACGGCCCCGGCGGCCATCAGAACCACCAACGCCAGTCTTGCTGCGGTCCCGCGCAATGGGATCATCAGTTGCCTCCTAGGTTCTTGCAGCTCACGCCGGACGGGCACTGTCCGGCCGGCTTGAAAACTCCGGCAGCAAAGAGGCCGCTTGCCACACCGACCAGGACCGCTGTGCCGGCCACGGCCCAGAACCAGCCGCGCTTGTACAGGGGCTGAGAGGGTTCCGGGCTTGGCTCGGTAGGCTCTGCGGTCAGACTTGCGGTTTCGGATGTCGATGCCTTCGACGCATCCGCGAAGGGCGCGGCCGGAAGAGGGATCGAGGTCGTGGCCCGTAGCGGTGGCGCAGCGCTGGCAGCCTGCCCGTCGTCTTGCTTCTTCTTCAGGGCCTCCATCTCGGCGATGTAGCCCTCGACTTCTTTCCTCTCCGCGGGCGAAATATCCTTGCCCACACTCAGATAGGCCCGAAAAGCGTTGATGGCCTTGTCGGGCTGCTGAAGATTCTGATAGCAGCGCCCGATGTTGCGCTGGTATGTGGGATGCGGTTTGTCCGCGTACAGCTTCTCAAACAGGTCAGCCGCATCCTGGAAGCGTCCTTCGGAAAAGGCCTCGCGCGCCTTGATCTCGCGCTTGTCTTTGCCCTTGGGCGCCGCTTGCACGGATAGGGCCGGTGCGAATGTGCAGAAGAGCATGGCCCCGGCAAGCAGAATACGGATCGCCCGCACGCCACGCGCGCGACGAACGGCCATGAGGTTCATCAGCGTCGGCAGTTTCACGTTTTCCTCGTGGGCTAGCAGGTTCCTGCAAAAAGGACACGGCCCTGTGCCAGTCCGGAACCCAGGTGACTGAACGCAGCCGGCTTTCGTGAACACTGTAACGCTTTCGCACAAGCTTGGCCAGCGGTCATCCTCGACGGCAATCCCGCTGGATTATCAACGCGTCAATGTTGTTCCATCGGGCGACCGAATTCGTGCTGTAGTTCATGGACCCCGTTCCCTCTGCGCCCAGGAATCCGCCCGACCCTGCGTCGGTTCGACGTGCCGTCGCGTTCGTGGTCAACCTGGGAGCCTTCCTGACCCCGTTCATGGCAGCGTCGCTGAGTCTGGGGTTGCCCGCCATGGGGCGCGATCTGCACATGGGCGCCACGACCCTGAGCTGGGTGGCCAGCGCCTATCTCTTGAGTGCCGCGGTCTTCACCGTGCCTTTCGGCCGCATCGCCGACATCTACGGCCGCCGCCGCATTCTGCTCTACGGCAATGCCCTCTTCGCCCTGTTTTCCTTTCTCGGAGCCTTTGCACCCTCGGCGGCCGCGATGATCGTCTTGCGGGTTCTGCAGGGCGTGGCCGGCGCCATGCTCTTCTCCACCGGCACCGCCATCCTCACCTCCGTATTTCCCCCCGGCGATCGCGGACGCGTCCTGGGCCACAACGTCACCGCGGTCTACCTGGGCCTGGCGCTGGGGCCATTCGCCGGCGGGTTTCTCACCCAGAACTTCGGCTGGCGCAGCGTCTTTCTGGTCAACTTTCTCCTCGGCCTGGTTCTGGTTGCAACCGTGCTGGCGAAACTGCGCACCGAATGGGCCGAGGCACGCGGCGAGAGCTTTGACAGTGCTGGCGCCCTCCTCTACGGCGCCACGCTGGTGGCTCTGATGTACGGATTCTCGCGCCTGGCGAGCACGACCGGCTTCTGGCTGGTGCCGCTCGGCCTGCTCGGGCTGGGCGCCTTTGTGGCCTGGGAGATGCGCAGCCGCAGCCCGGTCCTCGATGTGTCGCTCTTCCGCGCCAACCCCGTGTTTGCCTTCTCCAGCTTGGCGGCGCTCATCCACTACTGCGCGACGTTTGCGGTGACCTTTCTCCTCAGCCTGTATCTGCAGTCAGCCCGGGGCCTTTCCCCGCAACGGGCGGGTCTGCTGCTGGTGGCCCAGCCGGTGATGATGGCCCTGTTCTCCCCACTGGCCGGCCGGCTTTCAGATCGCATCGAGCCGCGCGTGCTGGCCTCCATCGGAATGGGCGTGACCGCGGTTGGCGTCTTTCTGCTTTCCTTCCTGCGCGTCGCAACGCCCACCGCTCTGGTGGTCGCCGACCTGGTCTTGCTCGGCATCGGATTCGCGTTCTTTTCATCGCCCAACACCAACGCGGTGATGAGCGCGCTCGACAAGCGCCACCTGGGCGTCGGCGCCGGCATTCTCGGCACCATGCGCCTGCTCGGCCAGAACCTGAGCATGGGCATCGTGATGATGCTCCTCGCACTGCACGTCGGCTCGCGCCCCCTCGGCCCCGACACGCAGGTCCTGTTTCTGCGCAGCCTGCACCTCGTCTTCCAGATCTTCTCGCTCCTGGGCGTCGCCGGCGTGTTTGCCTCCCTGGCCCGCGGGCGTGTGCGCTAGCGCGACTCCTCCTGTGTCGGCGGCGCGTCCTGAGATTCCAGGAGCGCGGCCAGGTTGCGCCGGGCCTGGGGATAGTCGGGGCGGTACTGGAGTGCCAGACGATAATGCTCGCGAGCCTCATCAACACGGCCCATCCGCCGTAGAACCGTCGCCAGATTGTTGTGGGCCTCCGGATACTCGGGCCGGTATTTCAATGCCCCTTCGTATGCGGCGACAGCCTGCAACGACTGACCCGTGTGCGCATATGCGTTCCCCATGCTGTAGTGGGCCGTGGCATCTTCCGGCTTGAGCATGAGCACCTGCCGGTACTCGCCGATCGCATCCGTCAGACGTCCCGCCTGGTCCAGTGCCACCGCATAGTTGGCATGTGCCTCCGCAGAGTCGGGCTCCAGTCGCGCCGCGGCCGCAAGATGCTGGATGGCCATGTCAACCTGTCCGACTTTCGAAAACGCATAGCCGAGGCTGCTGTGTGCTCTGGCGTCCCGAGGATCGGCACGCAAGACGGCTTGCAGCCGTTCAATAGCCTCTGCCCTCCTGCCTGCGCTCAACAGAGCGAGCCCGAGGATTCGAGCCGCGCCAGAATCATTCGGCTGGAGCTTGAGCGCTTCTTCGTATGAGGTGATGGCAGCGTCACTCCGCCCCAACTGCACCAACGCATCCCCCTTCAATTTGAGCGCCTTGAAATAGGCCGGTTTGATGCGCAACGCTTGATCGAGCAGCTCGATTGCCGTTGAAGCCTGGCCCATCTTCAAGAGCGACTCGGCCTTGTTGTATTTGGCCATCGCGTAGTCGGGCTTCAGTTGCAGAGCCTTGTCGTAGTTCGCCAGCGCCTCCGACATCCTTCCCATGCCGTCCAGTGCATTCCCCAGTTCGTTGTAGGCCCGGGCATTCCCAGGACGTTTGCTCGTCGTGTCGCCCCACAGGCTGGCGGCGCTGCTGTAGACGTCATTGCGCCGCTCGGTACGCCAGCCAAGCAGGGCTGCCACAACGACTGCCACCGCCAGCCCGGTCTTCTTATTCGCCTTGATGAATAGTCCGACAGCCGCAAGCGCGACCACCGGGATCAAGGGAAGGTACATTCGATGTTCCGCCATGGTCTGCGTGGTCAGCGGAATGACGCTCGAACTGGGCGCGAGAATCCCGAAGAACCAGCAGCCTGCAAAGCCCAGCTTGGGCTGACGGACCGTTGCGTACACGGTTGCCCCCAGCAGCACCAGCAGAATGGCTGCCTGAGGCCAGACCACTGTGACGTCCTTGACCACTTCCGTGCCGTAGTCGAACACCAACCCCTGCGGCCAGAGGGCCAGGCCGAGGTAGCGAACGATGGCCTGGCACTGGGTCAGAGCGTAGGCCCACCACGCCACCCCGTGCCCGAAGCCAACGGTTTCATTCCGGTCGCTGTGGGAGAAGATGAGCAGACCCAGCAGGACCCATGTGGCCGCCAGGCCAATGTACAGCGGCCGCCGTTGCATCAACGCCTTCTTGAAGGAACCCGAGAGAAAGGCCCTGTCGTACAGCAACACCATCACCGGCGCCGTGGCCATGACCTCCTTGCTGGCCATTCCAAGCAAACAGGCTGCGATGGCCCATCCGTACCAGAAGGCCTTCCTGGTCGAGTCGAATGAACGGACAGCGCCGTAGAGGGTGAGCAGGTAGAAGAGACCGACGATCAGCTCGCCGCGCTGGATCACGGACGTTACTGACTCGGTCAGCAGCGGGTGAACCGTCCAAAGCAGGGTTATCGCGAGCGCAATGGGCCGCGCCTGTCCTTCCAACCGTCCTTCCAGCGATGGTAGCCGCAATGTACGCAACCCGAGGCTGAAGAGCAGGAGCGCAACCGCGATATGGAGCAGGAGGTTGCCAGCGTGATATCCCGCGACGTTCGTTCCGCCCAAGGCATAGTTGACTGCCAGGGAAAGGTTGACCATCGGTCTTCCTGTGGCCCCGGCCGCGGTCAGCGGCGGCGCCATGACCCGCGTGATGGGCCACAGGTGCCTGATGGATGGATTGTCGACGATGGCCGGGATGTCGTCGAAGACAAAGGGACCCGAGAAGCTGTTGTGATAAGCAGCGAGAGCCGCAACAATGATGAGAAGGAAGCAGAAAGCCGCTGCGCGAGGCGACTCGCGAACAGGAGCTTGTCGCTCGGCCATCGGCTGGTGGCTGGGATGTGCCTTGTGGAACCCCACTTCCGCTGCTGTCAATCCAAACACGTGCGACCGTGGAAGGGAAGCCCTTCCTCGGACGCGTTCGATGACCTAGTCGAGCGGCTGGGAGAACGGCCCCTACTTGGTATCCGGAAGACTCGTTTCCAACGCCTTGGCGACCGTCTCGGCCAGTGACTCCATGGTGTAGGGCTTCCCCAGCCAGCCCAAACCCCGCTCCAGCGCAGCCTGAACCCGGTCATTGGGCGAATGCCCGCTCACCAGGAGAGCGCGCTGACTGGGGAACAACTTCCGGATCAGCTCGAAGATCTCGAGCCCATCCCGTTCTTCCAGCAGGCTCATGTCCAGGATGACCAGATCGCAGGGACTCTTGCCCGTGGCCGCCGCCCGTTCAAACCGCTGGTAGGCCTCTTTCCCGCTTTCCAGGGTTTCGACCCGGTATCCGAGGTGCTCGAGCACCCGCCGTCCGGTACGCAAGAGAATCGGAGAATCGTCCACCAGCAGGATGGTGGGCCGTCCGAACGGCGCCGGCGTTGGGGTGTGCGGAGCATCGGCCCGCTCCTCCGATGGAAGACACGGAAAATACAGCGTGAAGGTCGTGCCCTGACCACGCACGCTGGTTACATCGACGAAACCGCCATGCTCCTTTACCACGCCATGCACAATGGCGAGGCCAAGACCGGTGCCGCTCGATTCGCCCAAGGGCTTGGTGCTGAAGAAGGGCTCGAAGATGCGTCCCAGGTCTTCCTGCGCAATTCCCTTGCCGTTGTCGCTGATCGAGAGAACCGCATAGTCCCCAGGTTCGATGCGTTCAAAACCAACCAGGGCCTCGGGCAATCGCCGCTGCCCGGCGCTCATCGTCAACTGTCCATCCTGCTCGATCGCCTCCACCCCATTGTGAATCAAATTGGAGATCGCGCGTACGAGATGAGGCTCGGACGCTTGCACGGTCAGTGGCTTCGACGGCAGATGAGCCACCAGCCTCACGCGCCGGCCTGGGTCCGAGGCGACCCAGGCTGAGTTCTCTGCGATGCACTTCGAGACAACCGCAACCAGATCCAGGGGTTCCTTGCTGACTCGGCCCTGGCGGCCCAGGGTCAACAGATCCTTGATGGTCTGCGAAGCGCGCAGGCTGGCGGCCTTTATGCTTTCCAGGTCGGCGCGCATCTCGCCGGCCCGGACGTCGGGATCCAAGTTGTCCAGCTCGGCGAGAAGGAGATCGGGAAGCGCCACAATGGGCCCGAGCGAGTTGTTGAGATCGTGGGCCACGCCGCCCGCCAGGGCGCTCAAGGATTGCAGACGCTTGCTGGTTGCCAGGCGCTCCAACTCATCCCGCTCGTGAAGGCGCGTTCTTTCCAGCAACTCCTGGTGAATCTGGATGCTCCGCAGCGCCACGTTGAGCTGATCGCGCAGAACCTGGTAGCCGTGGGTTTCCGGCAAACGCTCGAACACGGCAATGCCCAGGCGCTGGGTTTCGAAGACCAGTGGGAACGCCAGCAGGGTGCTTCTGCGCGACTCGGGGTAGCTGTCCGGTGGGAACAGGAAGTGCGCAGGGAACGCCGGCGGCAAGGGAGATTGGGGCCGACCGTCGACCATGCACAGGAACGGCTTCAGTTCCTTTGCACCGCCATCGGTGAAGCACGACAAGAAGGCGGTTTGCACGCCGGTATCGGGAAGGGCCTTGAGCAGCATTCGTTCGAGTGATTCCCAGTCCAGCGCGATGCCGACCTGCTCGCCCGTGACCAGGAGCTTGCGGTAGTTTTGATCGATCGTCACACGGTGCTGGACCTGAATGGCCGCGTCAGCTCTCGCGATCAAGGCAAATGAATCTGCCCACAGCCGCTCGAGGTTCAGATCGGCGAAATCCCGCAACCTCTCACGCAGCCATTCGACCGCGTCCTGAAGCGCCCGGTACTGCTGGTAGCTCTCACCCGCCTGCTCCAAGAGGTCTTCCAGGGCGTGCGCAAAGGACATGGACTGCCCGCTGAGCTCGGCCTGCAAAGCTGCCACCAGCGCATTAGCGGCGCGCTCGTGATCTATCCCGCCGGCGTGAAGGATGGGGGCGAGGCTTTTCGCAAGATCGGCGGCATGGCTCTGCAGGTAGCCCCGGGGAGAAATGGCCGTGGCATCGGGAGAGGGCGTCTTGGTTGATCGCGAGCCTGGACGGCAACCACAGGAACGGCGCGCGACGAACTGAGTCACTAGCTGGATGCACGGGGAAACCGACCGGCCTGCCAATTGATCGAGAATGTTTTGGATCGCCACTTCGGCCATGAGCGCGAACGGCTGGGCCACGCTGGTCAGGGCTGGATTGCTCATGCGGGAGAGCGGCAGGTCGTCGAAGCCAGTCACCCGGACATCGCGAGGTACGTGGCGTCCGTGCCTGCGCAGGGCTGCGACTGCGCCCAACGCCATGAAGTCGTTGGCTGCCGCGATGGCGTCGAATTCGATTCCTTGCCTCAGCAGCGCCTCGACGCCGTCGAATCCGTCGCTGGGCATGAAGGTGCCGGGCACCACCAGGGCCGGGTCGAGGGCGATCTGGTGCCGCGCCAGCACATCTTGATAGGCGAGCAATCGTGTCTCGGACTCGACCTTGCCAGGGGTCCCTGCGATAAAGGCCACCCGCCGGCAGTGGTGGTCTTGCACCAAGTGCTCCACCGCCGCCCGCATGCCAACGCCGTCGTCCACCGTCAGACTGGGAATGTCAGGGATCTCGGTGCCGATGCTGCACACGGGTAACTGCGAGTAGCGGCGAACCAGGCGCAGAAGTCCCTCGGCACCGCAGTAGCCGGAGAGCAGCGAGGAGATAACGATGACCCCGTCAGCACGTTCGGGCCCGATCATCTCGAAGATCGCATTGTGCGCGGCACAGCCCCGGTTGGGTTCATCCAGCCCGCGCCCGAAGACCATGAGCAGGTTCAGATCGAGCGTCACCGCCCAGTTGGTGAGCGCGTTCTGGATCTGCGTGCCGTACCCGCCTCCGAAGAAGTCCATGTANNNNCTGGGTGAAGGTCCGCCCGCCGCGACCGGCCCGCGCCTTGCCCACGACATTCGTGTCCGCCGATCCCGCGGAATGTCGCGGACCGGTCGCGGCTGCGAGGTGCATTTTCCAGAGAGACGCCGGGATTTGCGCGAAGGGACGGCTCATTCGCGACTCGCAACACATTCCTGCGACGTGTGGCATGCAGCGTGCAGCCAAGAGCAATGACAAGCCATGGCCCGAAGCAAGCCAAGCCGCCCAGTCCAAGGTATGCTTTCGCCATGAGAAGGTGCAGGCGGACCCGACATCTGGCTGGGGCTGTCCTGGGCCTGACGGTGCTGGGGACCGGTGGTCTTGCGCCCGCGGACGAGGCCAGTCAGCTTCCTGCGCCTTCACCCGTGTCCGCGCCGGTTGTGTACACCCCCATCCTTCGTGCGCCGGCGGCTCGACCCGCGGTGCCCGCTCCCGCCCCTGCCCCGCCAGCGGCTCGACCCGCAGTGTACACGCCGGCCCCCGCTGCTCCGACGGAGCCACCCGCACCAGTTGTGTACACCCCCATCACCCCACCGCCAGCGGCTCGACCGGCACCGGTTGTGTACGCTCCCGTCCCTCCTGCGCCAGCGCCTCCGCCGGCGCCCATTGCCCTCGCCTCGCCAGCCGCGCCCGAGGCAACCACCGATGATGCCGCCATCGCGGAGATAGTGCCGCTGGCAGCGCCCGCGCATGCGTCACGACACCCGTTCGGTCTCACGACCGACGTCGGTCTGCCTGACGGGGCCAACCTCGGTCTGGTCCTTCGTCCGGCTGCTTGGGGCCGCCTGCACGGCACAGTTGGCACCAACTCGGCCAGCCTAGGCTTCCGCGGCGGAGCCACCGTCATCCCGTACTGGTTCTGGCATTTCGGGCCTTCGGTCACTTTTGAAGCCGGCTACTGCCGGGTGGGGAACGTGAATAGCGTTCTTCGCACGTTCTTTCAGGTTCCTTCGTGGATGAAGGACTACGCGCAGCAAGCTGGCTACACCTACTACAATGCCCATCTTGGGATCGAGTTCGGCCGGGGCAATATCACCGGCTTCATCCACGGCGGCGGCAGCTACGTGGACGGCACCGTGCGCACACCCAATGCGGTTTGCATCCAGACCTCGAGCACGCCCTGTAGCGTCGGTCCCGTCTCGCCCGATCAGGCACAACTAGTCCTGCGCCAGGACGCCAAAGTCCGGGTGTACACCATGTCGGCCAAGGCGGGAATCATCGTGTACTTCGGAGGGCCCTGATGATCCGCCCGCGCCATGCCCTGATAGCGCTGGCCGGCGCACTGGCCTCGGGCTGCACCCCCTCGGTAGAAATCGACGCGCCTGACATCGAGATTACCCAGCCCAACCTGCAGTTTGCCGCGGCTCCGTCCAGTGCCGGGCCCGGCACGTCGGTCACAGCACCATTCAAATTCACCACCAACAAGCTCGGTGCAACCAACAATCCTGATGCCGGGTCTCTCAAGAACATCGAGCGCCTGCAAGTCACAGGGGTCGTGCTCAAGGTCAACACGGGCATCGACGACTTTTCTTTCCTGGACCACCTGACTGTGGTGGCTGCGAACACGGCCTATACCACCGAGTCGAGCCCTGGCCTCCCGGTCATCAAGGTCATCGACTACGAGGCGCCCTATGGCGTGGCGATCGGACCTGTGTTGCAGCTACCCCTGAACCCGCCGGTCGACATGCTGCCGCTCTGGGGACGTACCTGGCTCTACCTGACCGTCACGGCCACCGGCAATCTCCCAAAGGTTGCGTGGTCGATGGACGTTGTGTTCTCGCTGTCACTCAAGCTGACTCAGTAGCCAGGGTCGTCTTGACGTTCGCAGCATCGTATCGTAGGTAGAGATCATGGTTCGGGCTATGGACAGCGGACGTGTGCAGCGCTCCGGAATGCGCGCCACGAGCACGCTGCTCTTGGCTGCCCAGCTTCTTGCCCTGGGCCATCTGTTGATCGTACAACACGCGATCTGCCCCGAACACGGTGAGACGATTCACTCGGGCCCACCCAGCGACGCTCTAGCGCTACCGATCCACGAGGGCGCGGCAGCCGATCCCGCGCTTGGCAGTGGGGCGCCGCTTGCCGAGCACGCCCACGACCATTGTCTGGCCCTGGCCCACACGCGCGAGCGGTCGGCGTTGTTGCCGGCTTCGGACTTGGTACCCGGCTCGCTGCTGGTGGCCGCGACGCTGCCCTCGCTGTCAGCCGCATCCGCGGCGCCAGCCGTGGCTGTCCTCCTTCTCGCGCCCAAGACCTCGCCTCCGTCGGCGTAGCTCAAGCCAAGCGCCATGGGCGCACAGCGGAGGCCGGGCATCGGGAGCGTGCCTGCTTCCTCGCTTCCCATCGCCACGTTCCCGTTTCAATGAATCGAGGGAGGACGAGTCATGATTTCTTTCGCTGTGATTNNGCCCGCCCATCCCAAGCCGAGCCCCTTTCCCATTAGCGAGCCGGTCCCGGCGCCGCCCGCCCATCCCAAGCCGAGCCCCTTTCCCATTAGCGAGCTGGTCCCGGCGCCGCCCGCTCAGCCCAAGCCGAGCCCCTTTCCCACCAGCGAGCCGGTCCCGGCGCCGCCTGCGGCCGACATTCCAACACCGGCGTCCTACGATGACCTTCTTCGACGCATCGAAGCGCTGGAAAAGGCGGCGGAAGTGCGCACCCCGGCACGATCAACCGCAGGAGTGTTCACTCAGAATCGCTTCAACCCGGATCTTTCGATCGTCACCGATTTCGCACTGGTCGGTACGAATATCAACGACAAAACCGCCCAGGCCCTTGCGGTTCCCGGCTACCTTGAAGAATCGGACCGGGGCGGGAAGTTGCGCGGGATCAACTTCAACTACCTCGAACTGGCCTTCAACGCCGCGGTCGACCCGTACTTTGACTTCTTCGGTGTTGTCACGTTCGATCCTGGTGGGGTCGACGTCGAGGAAGCCTTCATCGATACGCGCCAGCTCCCGTTCGGATTTCAGCTACGAATCGGGAAACTTCTTTCAGCCTTTGGACGACTCAACGGAATGCACAAGCACTTCTGGGATTTCTACGACCAACCTTTGGTCTACCAGGCTTTCGTGGGGAGCGAAGGGTTCAAGAATCCGGGACTGAGGGTGTCCTGGACCGCACCAGTCGATTTCCTCCTGCAGTTCAACTTCGAGGTCTTTCAAGGCGTTTCCAGTGAATCGCCGACCTTCAACGCCGTTGGCTACGATCTGACCGCGACCAACGGGACAGCACTCTCGTCCGCGGCGCCGTTCGTCCCGGCCTTGTATGTCGGCTCGTTGAAAACCTCGTTCGATGTCGGCAATCACGTCTTTCTGCTGGGTGCCTCCGCCATGTACGGACACTCGACCCAGACGCGCATCGACGGCTTGCCGACGGACGTGGCCTTCAGTGCTCCCGGCACAGTCCTGTACGACGCGGAGCTGACCTACAAGTACCTCATCAGTTCCTACCGGAGCATCACCTGGCAAAGCGAGTACCTGGGCCGCCTGTCGTCCGGGGATCTCGCCCGGGCATCCGACGGAATCATCCATGCGGCCGACAAGAAACAGGGTGGCTTGTACACCCAGCTCATCTGGCGATTTGATGAGCCGGGCCGGTGGAGGGTGGGGGCGCGCTTCGACCTGCTCGCCCAGAACTCGCTCACCATCGACGGCGTGGGGCAGCCGCTGGACAACATGCTCCAGCGGTACACCTCAATGCTCGAATTCAGCCCCACCGAATTTTCCAGATTCCGGCTGCAGTATGACTTCGATCGATCCCGCACCCTGAATGGGTCGCAAAAGAATGTCCACGAAGTGTTGCTCCAGATGAACATCGCCGTCGGCCCCCACGGGGCGCATTCATTCTGACGATTGGGAGAAGCTCAATGAAGTTCATGATGACTCTGGTGGCGACAGCGATCAGCTTCGCACTCGCCGTCCCTGCACAGGCCAAGACCAGGATCGTGGTCACCTATCCGTACATTGCGGCGCTGGTCGGGGAGCTGGCCAAGGACCGAGCCGATGTGACCACGCTGGCCAAGGGTGATGAAGATCCGCATTTCGTGGTGCCGCGCCCCTCGTTCATCGGCAAACTGCGCCAGGCGGACCTCCTCATCATCAATGGCGCCTCGCTAGAGATCGGGTTCGCGCCGCCGCTCATCCGGCAGGCCAACAACCCGAAGATCGTGCCGGGCGCCGAAGGGTTCATCGATCTTTCCCAATTCGTCGAGCTCATCGAGAAGCCCGACAAAGTGAGCCGCTCGGAGGGCGACATCCATCCAGAGGGAAACCCGCACTTCATCACCGACTGGCACAATGTGCCGGCGCTGGCGCGGGCCATCGCCGATGCGCTTGCACGTGCTGACCGTGGCAGTGCCAGCGCGTACCAGAATAACCTCGATGCGTTCCTGGCGCGCTGGAAGGCGCGTTCCGACGCGTGGGACAAGCAGTCCGCACCGCTTCGAGGCAAAGCTATCATCCAATATCATCGCCTCTTCGACTACTTTGCCCGGCGAACGGGAATGAGGATCGTCGGCGAGTTGGAGCCCAAGCCCGGCATTCCTCCCACCAGCCGACACCTGGAAGAACTCATCGAGGCGAATGCGGCCGGCACGGTTGCTATGGTCGTGACCGATCCGTATCACGAGAAGAAGTCCCCTGAAGGTTTGGCGAAGAAGCTATCGGTCCCGTGGGCCGTGCTGCCACAAGATGTCGCAGCGGTTGCGGCGGCCAAGGACATCTTCAGCCTGTACGACACCCTGCTGGCGAGCGTCCTCAAATGATCGACATCCTCCTTAGTGCATTCCTCCTCTCNNCAGATGGCGGCCTTCGGCGCCGCGATCTCCATCTTGGCTTTCGACGGCAGGTACATGTACCCGGTTTCACTGACCTTCTCGCTTGCGGGCGCCTTCCTTATCGCTCTGTCGACCAAACGGACGCGAAACCACGAGGCTTTCATTGGGCTTCTGTATGCCTTCGGAATGAGCGCTGCGGTCATTGCCCTGTCCCGGGCGCCCCGCGGGGCGGAGGAGATGCAACACCTGGTCGCTGCCGACATCCTCTTCGTGCCGATGGGCGCGGTTTTTAAGACAGCGGGCCTCTATCTGGCCATTGGGACCGTGCTCTGGCTCACGATGGGGCGCTTGCGGGGCACCTTGAAAGAGATGGTGTTCTTCGGCACGTTCTCGCTGACCGTCACAAGCTCGGTCAATCTCGCGGGGGTTCTCGTGGTGTTCGCCATCCTGGTGGCTCCTGCCTTCATCGTATCGAGCATGAACCGTTCGTTCAGGGCGAAACTGCTTTTCGCGTGGGGGCTCGGAACGGTGCTCAACCTCATCGCCATCACCGCCTCGTA
>PMZX01000188.1 GCA_003170035.1 Myxococcales bacterium
ATCGGGCCGCCTGGGGTGCTGGAGGTATAGCCAGTCAGCGTGCCAGCGGAAACGCCGGCGTTGCCGGTCACGCTGACAGGCGTGCCAGCGGTCCCGCCCAAATAGCCGCCGGCCCCGCTGGAAAGGGGACTGTCGTTGCCGGCCTGGGTGTAGAGCCCGGGAATGCGGGCCGAGTTCCCGATGTTCCAGTCGCTGAACTGGCAGGCGCAGGTCGTCGTGGTACCGGGCTGCGGTTTTCCGTACGACAGATTCGCAGCCATGATGCCCCAGCAGCGCGCGGTCGAGTCGTTGCCCTTGGAAGGACCGCCCGAGTTGGGAACGCAGATGGTCGTGGGCGAGGTCGAGCCCGATTTCTTCGTGCCCAGGAAGAAAAAGTCCGGGTGTCCGCCTGCAGCGACATTCTCGGGCTGGAAGTCACGGTAAATGATGGGGAGTTCGAGACATTGACCTGAGCCCGACGTGCAAGTCGTGGAGTCCTGGCCGGCTGCAGGCGGGCAAGCGAAGCCACCTTCGAGCTGGCACTTCGACGAACAACCATCGCCGTCCACTAGATTTCCATCGTCGCAAACTTCACCTGGATCGAGGTTTCCGTCGCCGCACGCCGAGGTACAGGCCTGGGTCTTGCCCGTGCTGTCCAGGCAGTTCGGCTCCTTGGTGCAGGTCTTCGAGCAGCCCTTGCCGTCACCATAGAAGAGGCCGTTCACGGCCTTGCATCCACTGGGCAGCTTGTTCGGATCGGTGCCGCAGTCGCACAACTCGTTCTTCTCCACAACTCCGTTACCACACTTGGCCATGTTGCAGGCCTGTCCCGCCGTGGGACAGTCAGCGCCGGGCTCGATCTGGCAGGTGCTGGAGCAGCCATCGCCGCTTACGGCGTTGCCGTCATCGCACTGCTCGCCTTTGAGAATTTTGCCGTCCCCGCACTTGGCCGTGCAGGGTTTGCCGGCCACCCGACACTGGAAACCTGTCTCGACGGTCTTGCAGTCGCTCGAACAACCATCGCCGCTGACTGTATTGCCGTCGTCGCATTGTTCGCTGCCTTCGAGGACGCCATTGCCGCACTTGACCACCGGGCAGACGCACAACTGGCCCGGGGTGCAAACGCAGCCCACACCCTTTGTCTTGCACTCGGCCGAGCACCCGTCGCCGTCCTTTTGGTTGCCGTCGTCGCACACTTCGCCATTTGCGACCTGGACAACGCCATCGCCGCAACGGGGAGCCGGTTTGCACGGAGTGCCGGGCGTCGGGCACACGAACCCGCCCTCGATCTGGCAACTGCTGCTGCAGCCATCGCCGTTCACCGTGTTGCCGTCGTCGCACTTCTCGCCCGCTTCGATGCGCTTGTTCCCACACTGCGACATGCGGACGCAGGGCTGTCCGGGGGGGTCGCACTTGAAAGCAGGGTCCTGAACCGTGCAAGTGTGATCGCAGCCATCGCCATCCGTCTTGTTGCCGTCGTCGCACACCTCACCCGCACCGATCTGGCCGTCGCCGCAGATGACCTTCCTCGTGCAGGCACCGGCCGGGGGACAGGTCCAGTTGGGCTCGACCTTGCAGTTCCCGTTGCAACCGTCGCCCGGCAATACGTTCCCGTCGTCGCACTCCTCGATACCACTCTGATTGTTGATCCCGTCGCCGCAGGCCTCAGGATACTGGGCCTTGCAGCCCGCCGTGTTGGTGCCTTTGCAGACATCAGAGCCATTCGTCGTGCCGCCGGTCGCGACAGCGGTGGTGAGGTTGACGTTCGCACCGCCGGATCCGTTCGGGACCGAATTTGAACCAGCCACGCCTCCCTTCCCCCCAACGCCTCCCGTGCCTATGGTGTTTTCGACCCCCGAGCTGTTGCAAGCAAATGCCGCCAACGCAAGAACCACCGCGAGACCGGCCCTTGTCAAATCGGCCACAGGTTGACCAGAAAACATCGACTGGCTGGTGTGGGCTGTTTTCATCGGAGAACACCTCGCAAAGGAAGAGACTCTGGCGAATGCCCGAACGGACCCTGAGGCACTATACACCGGGCCTCATTGGCGGGAGGACGAACAAGCTCGATTTCGTTGCTGTCCTATTGCGCCCTGGCTCCCCGATATCCGAATTCTGCGTCAACTAGCCCCGACACCAGAACGAAAACAAGCGTGATTCCAAGAAGTTGCGGTCTTCAGGTGAAGGGTTGCCCGCACGGTTGCTGGGGGACGGCGCCGCTGGGGGCTGTCGGTGTCACCGGCACCCCACTCGCGGAGCGCAGGCTCGTTTGCGTTCATCACATTCGCCACTCATCGTCGGCGGCGTAGCATCGCGAAGCTCCAAAGGGCTTCGTGGTGTCGCAGACGAAGCGGGGCGCCTCCGGCGCCCCATCGACGGACAACTCGGCCGAGAGGTCGGCAATTGCAGGCCAGCCGCGTCTCTGAAACAGCTAGCTACGTCGAAAATCCGGTTTTCAGGTTGTGCACCACGTCCGGGGTCTTGCCCAGTGCCTCTCGGCGCGACAGGCGGACCTTGCCGGAGGCGCGGTCGATGCCGATCACCTTGACCAGCATCTCGTCGCCCTCCTTGCAGATGTCAATCACCCTCTCCACGCGCTTCGTGTCGAGCTCGCTGACGTGCACCAGACCGTCGGTGCCCGGCAGGATCTCCACGAAGCAACCGAAGTCTGCCAGCCTTCTCACCACACCCATGTAGAACTCGCCCACCTCCGGCTCAGCGGTGAGGCCCTTGATGATGTCGATGGCCTTCTGGGCCAGCAGCCCGTCGGGCGAAGCGATGTGGACCGTGCCGTCGTCTTCCACGTCGATGGCCACCCCGGTCTGCGCGGTGATGCCACGGATGGTCTTGCCCCCCGGGCCGATGATGTCGCGGATCTTGTCGGGCTTGACCTTGAGGGTGAAGATGCGCGGGGCGTACTTATTCAGCTCCTCGCGCGGCGCCGGCAGGGCTTCCGCCATCTTGCCCAGGATGAACATGCGGCCGCGCTTGGCCTGTTGCAGGGCCTGCTCCAGGATGGTGCGGCTGAGTCCCTGGATTTTGATGTCCATCTGCACGGCGGTCACGCCGTTGCG
>PMZX01000454.1:0-1297 GCA_003170035.1 Myxococcales bacterium
CGATCCAGGTCGATGGCTTTGACAACAACATGATGATAGTTGCCAGCGGCAGCGCAGGCGGCTCGCTGCAGGTCGGGGCGCGCACCAACTTCTTTGTCCAGCTTGCCGCTGGGGCGCGCACCTGCGGCAATGGCGTGCTTGACCCGGGCGAGGGTTGCGACGACGGGAATCGGGTGAGCGGGGACGGCTGCGATTTCGTCTGTCGTCCGGAATCGGGGCCTGTCATGAAGGCGGATGCGGGCGCGGAGAGGGGCGCCAATAGCGACGGAATGGCGGGAGACGCGGGCCAGGGAGGGGTTGTACTACTCACACCTGGCGTCGGCTTTCTCGACCTGGCTGCCGGGGTCGGCTTCACATGCGCCAGCCGTGTCGACGGCAGCTTGTATTGCTGGGGCGACAACTCAGGCAATCAGCTCGCAGTGACGGGAACCAAGGCAACCTACCTGGCCGCGCCGGCCCGGGTTCCGGGCTCGCTTTGGCAAGCTGTCTCGGCCGGCCAGATCCACGCCTGCGCCACCGGCGGGGATGGAAGCCTGGCCTGTTGGGGAGGAGACGACTCCGGCCAGCTCGGCGACAACAAGGCTTCGAAGGCTGGGGCAAAGGCCGTGCTGCCGGGGACGTGGGCGAGTGTAGGGGCCGGCTACTACCACACTTGCGCAACCAAGGCCGACAACAGCCTGTGGTGCTGGGGGCAGAACTTCAGTGGACAGCTTGGGGACGGAACCACGGCGGATCATACGGTGCCAAATGCAGTCGTTGGCACCGACTCCGACGCGGGTGTCAGCGGTTGGAAGATGCTCAGCGTGGGCTATCTGCACAATTGCGCTATCAGCTTGGACACGGCCCTCTATTGTTGGGGAGGCAACGGCCAGGGTCAGCTTGGNNTTGTGGTGCTGGGGCGACAACGGCGCCGGTCAGCTTGGCGGCAGCGCATCGACCAAGGAAGGAAAACCGGTGCAAGTGGGAGACACGGCTGACTGGATCGCGGTGAGCGCCGGCCAATCCCATACCTGCGCCATCAAGATCGACGGCAGCCTGTGGTGCTGGGGCGACAACAGCAAGGGCCAGCTTGGCCTGGGCGACGGGACGCCGATGAATCATCCTATGCCGACCCAGGTGAATGACCCTGCCGGAAACTGGTACCAGGTGGCGGCGGGCGCGGGCTACACCTGCGGCATACAGTCGGCCGGCAGCTTGTGGTGCTGGGGCGACAACAGCAAGGGCCAGCTCGGCGACGGCAGCACAATTGGCCGCACGAAGCCGATTCTGGTCAGCAACTAGTGCCTCCGGTCAGAAG
>PMZX01000454.1:1318-5696 GCA_003170035.1 Myxococcales bacterium
GCCGAAATTCTGACCGGAGGCACCAGCATTGTTACAGGATTGTTGCTTGTCGCTGGCTCCGGCTTCCTTCAACGCTGTTTCGCGACGGAGTCTGTCAACCACGGCGGCGTCGAAAGATGAAGAGGAAATTCATGTTCGATTGGACCGGTCAATCAGCTTGCCCACGAGCAGGTCTGCTCGTTCTTTCACTTATCGTCGCTGGATTCGGCTGCAACAAGGGCACCAGCACCGAGCGAACCGACGCCAGGGTAGCGACCTGGCGGGATGGCGGCTATCCCGTTTCATGTCTGGCGTCGTGCGACGACGGCAATTCGTGCACCGTGGATTCTTGCGACCCAGCGACTGGCCAATGTCGCAACGACTTTGCACCGGACGGGACCGCTTGTGATGACGGCGATCCGTGCAGCCTGGGCGACTCGTGCAAGGCGGGGATCTGCTATGGCGCCACCCAGAAAGACTGCGCCACGCCGCCCGACCAGTGCCACGAGCCGGGCTACTGCGTGTCAACCGACGGGACCTGTTCCTATCCCATATCCGGCGATGGCAAGAAGTGCGACGACAACAATCTCTGCACCAGCGGAGAGTACTGCCTTAGAGGTGAGTGCAAAGGGACCTCGCTTCAGTGCAGCCTGCCTGCCATTTGTGACAAGGATGGTATTTGCAAGGACCACGGGGTACCCGCGTTCCCCAGTCCGCTCTGGGGCCTGGTTCTCGATGGCAACGCCGACGCGACCTACAATCCTGGGTTGGCGCTTGCGCCGGCCGGCTCGCTCTTCCTGACCGGTGGCTTTATAGGCACGCTGGATCTTGGCGCCGGGGCGATGACCTCGGCTGGGGTGCACGACGCCTTCATCGCCCGCTTGGATCCCGAGAGCGGCAAGGCCCTGTGGTCGAGAGCGTACGGCGATCGCTTCGAACAGCGGGGGATTACGGTGGCGGCCAATGCGACTGGCACAGTCGCCGTGGCAGGCGCATTCCTGGGCACCATCGATCTGGTCAAGGCCAAATTCACCAATACCACGGCGTCGCCCATGGTCTACCTGGCTGCCCACGCCGACGGGGATGGCACCCCGCTGTGGGCCAAACGCGTCGACTTGCTCCAAGGCGGCTCGAGCATTGCGGACATCGAAATCCACATGATCGCCGATCCGACGGGTGCCTTCATCATCTGCGGCCTGACCGACAAGGCGGTCACCGACCTCGCACCGGATGCCGTGGCCGGGGGTGGAGTCGACGCCATCGTCGCCAAGCTGGACGGCCAGACCGGAGACGTGAATTGGGCTCGGCAAATTGGCGCGGCGGGCGACGAACAATGCGACAGCCTGGCTGCCGACTCGGACGGGAACGTGTACGTCGCGGGCCACTATGGCTATGGCAGCAAGCTCGATTTTGGCGGCGGTTTCACCCTGGCCGCGCCGACCAGCAGGGTTCAGGTGGCGGCCTTCGTGGCCAAGCTCGACGGCCTGACCGGTGCTACTGCCTGGGCAAGATCCGTCACCGCCAAGTTGACGGGTCAGGTTGCGCCCAGAACCATCGCTGCCCGTGGTCCATCGGTCTGGGTTGGCGGCGGACTCCTTGGTACCGCCGTGTTCGACAGCACGACCGTCACTGCGCCAACAACGCTCAAGTCGACTGCATTTGTCAGCGAGTTCGTTGCTGCTGACGGCAGCGTCGCATGGGCCAAGGGCTGGGGCAACACGGCGCGCGTTCTGGGTCTGTCTTTGACGTCGGGGGCCGAGTTGCTGGTCGCGGGTGACTACGGCAGCGACATGAACTTTGAAAGCGGAAAACTTGCGGATTCGCCCGGAGGCACACAGGCATTCATCGCAAAGCTTGCAGCCGGCAATGGGGGGGCGACTGCCGCACGCGGTTACGCAGCGTCGGTATCGGACGGAAGTACGAGCACCGCGCTCGCGAATGCAGCCGGTGTTTCCTCGTCGGGCTCGCCTGGCAATGCTAGCTACGTCGTGGGGACATTCGAGGGCAAGTTCGATCTGGGGCCGCCGGTCGGAGCATTGGCCGGGGTCGGCACCACCCGGGTCTTCCTGGCGAAGATTGCCCCCTGAGCAGGCGTCCGGTTCCGCGCGGTTGTTGCACGGTGTTTGCAAAGCGGTTGATGAACTGTCACACACGCGCCGGCGTCCACGGGGTAAGAGTCGCGCGGACAGTCTTCTGCTGGGGGCACGGTGTTCCTATCCCCTTGCGCTATTTGAACTGAGGTGGCCATGAACTGCAGAATAATTGCATCCAAGAAGCTGGTTTCTGGTTTCTTCGCCGTCGGTCTGGTGACTGCCACAGTTTTCGCAGGCTGCAGCAGCAGCTCTAGCAACGACTCCGGCAGCTCTGGCGGCACGGCGGGCAAGGATGCCGGCGCAGCGGGCAAAGGTGGCTCGACCGGTGTGGCTGGCCAGCCAGCGGGAGGAACCACGGCTGCCTCTGGCGGTATTGCCGGCCAGGATGCAAGCACGGCTGGCTCCGGTGGCACACCCGACGCTGCGGTGACAGGGGGAAGGACGGGCACAGATGCCGCGGCCGGGGGCACGGGCGGAGCCGGCGGCAGCGCGGGCGCGGCTGGAGCAGATGCGGCCCTACCGGACGCGGCCCAGCCAGACGCGGGGCGAAGTGATACTGTGGCCGACGCACCGCTGGACACGCCGGCTGACGTGCCGTTCGCTGGCGATACGGCGCAGCAGTTGGACGCTTCAGGCTCCGATGGATCGGGCTCTGATGGATCGAATGCGGCAGGCTGTCAGAGGCCGACTTGGGCCGAGCAATTCGATCCCAACGTGAGCGCCCTGAACGGCCTCGCACTCGACAAGAGCGGCAACATCTTCGTTGCTGGCACCTCCTACAGCGACCCGAAGACCGGAACACTAAATCTGGGTGCGGCCGGCACGATCCCGAGCAAAGCCGGAGCGAATCTGCTGGTGGCGCGCTTTGATCCTACGACGGGCTCGTTCGTGTGGGCCAAGGTCTTCGGGGACGACGAGGACCAGTTTGCGACTGGCGTAGCCGTCGATAAGTCCGGGCGAGTGGCTGTGGTCGGTCAGTTCCAGGGAAACATCACCTTCGGCACGGCCGCACTCGCAAACACGGGTGGCACTCTGTTTGCCTTCATTGGGGCGCTCGATTCGAGTGGTACCGCCCTCTGGGGCAAGTCGGTCGACCTGGGCAACGGTCAACTGTCAGCCATTGCGGCGCATCCCAACTTCGATGATTTCGTTGTCTGCGGCTATGCTACCAATTCGCCTACCGATCTGGTCACCGGCGCCTCCACTAACAGCGACGGCATGAACGATATTGTCGTGGCGAAGATCAAGGGCGCCGATGGCTCGGTGATATGGGCGCGCCAACTGGGCGGGGCTGGCGACCAATCATGCAATGTTGTGGCGGTTGCCGACGACGGCAACGTGTTCGTTGCCGGCGGATACGCCGGCACCCTGGATCTTGGCCCCGGGGCCTTCCCTGCGCCGTCCGGGGTGAGTGTCATTCTGCCCTGGGTCGCCAAGTTGGATGGTGCCAGCGGCAGCACGCTCTTCGCGACCAGCTTTGGTACGGCGGCCACCAAGGGAATGCACGTGATCCAGTCAATCGCCGCGGATGGATCGGGCAACGTGGTGGTTGGCGGCCAGTTCAACCGGGCCATTACCTACGGCTCCATCACTCTGACCCCAGCCGGACTGACCGACGCTCTGGCTGCAAAGCTGGACCCGAGTCTCAACGTACTTTGGGCCAAGTCCTGGGGCGACACAGACGATCAAGCTGTCAGCGCCGTGGCCTTCGACTCGGCCGGCGACGTGACGATAGTCGGAACTTTCAAGAGCAAGCTGGACTTCGGTCCGGGTGGACTGCTGACCTCCTCAGGCGGCAATGACGCCTTTATTGCCCAGCTGGCGGGGGCGAGTGGTGTCGCGAAGTGCGCGGCACGCTACGGTGACCAACTGGGCGCGCAGGAGTTCTCCACACTCGGCATCGCCCGTTTCGCCGTGGGGGCGCAGAAAGATGTTGCATTCCTGTCAGGCGATTCTTCCTTCGAGATCGATTTCGGAATTCCATCACAGAATCCGTTGCAGACGAATGGCGCCAGGCAACTCTTCTTGTTGCGGCTCGATCGCCCGTGAGCGTTCGGGAGTGCCGGCCGGCCAATCCCCCGCAGGCCGTCTGGCCGGCGCGTTCTCGCCCCTGATGATGTGTGACGCGTGTGCCTTGGGCCGCACGAAAGGCAGGGTCCAATTGTTCAGTTCTTCCGTTCCTACGGTCAGCGCTGCTCAACTGAGGCGGTCATGAATCGAACCCGACCTGGATGCCGAGTACTCCTCGCCGTATTCCTTTCGAGTCTCGCAGTGGTCGCGGCAGCGGGAGGTTGTAGCAACAGCGC
>PMZX01000454.1:5789-11541 GCA_003170035.1 Myxococcales bacterium
CGGCGACGCGGGCGATGACGCGAAAGACAGTGGTGACACCGGTGCAGCGGACGGTGGTGGTAGCGGGGGTGCTGGGGGTTCAGGTGCCGGGGGCTCGGCTGGCACCGGGGGATCCGGCGTCGTCGACGCGGGGTCTGACACACGCGACGCATTCCTTGCAGACGTCGCCCGGGACGTGTCGGACGCAGCCTCTTTGGACCAGAGTCAGGGTGATGCCACGGACGGACACACGGTGCAGACCGATGCGGTGCCCGACATCAGTGCCATCTCGGACGTCTCACCTGCTTTGGACGTAGCACCATCGACAGACGCCGCTCACGATTCGCCGGTGGCGCAGGACGCATCGAATGCAGATGTTGCGACCTGTCACTGTGAGGCTGGCTACACTTGCAACAATACCGACGGAAGTTGCCAGGCCGCCCTCTGCATGGCCCCGCAATACGGCGTCGACTGGAACGTCATCCCCGGCGGGCTGGCGACGGACGTGGACGGCAATGTCTTCGCCGCCGGTACAATGTACGGGCTTACCAGCGCACCCATCGCATTCGGCTCGGTTTCCATTGGCGCGGGCGCCGGCGCCAACGCCTACGCCGCCCGCCTCAATCCTGACACCGGGGCGACCGTGTGGGCCAAGGCCTGGGGCGACGACGAGGATCAGCAAGTTCTGGGCGTGGCGGCGGCGCAGACCAACGTTGCCATAATCGGCAACTACATCGGATCGATGGGGATCACGGGACTTTCCGCAAACACGGGTTTGCTTCCGGTGGACTTCATCGTCGGATTGGATGCGGCCTCTGGCACGCCGGCGTGGGCTAAGAAGATCGACCTGGGCGGCGTGGGCATGGCCAGCATCTACAGCAACCCGCGGCTGAACGCCTACTATGTCTGCGGCGCGTCCGTTGTCGCCGCCACAGATCTCAACGCGACCTTGACCCTCGGCTCTGCGGATGGGAACACGGATATGGTGGTGGCCAAGATCAACGCGACCGATGGCACCGTGGCCTGGGCTCGCCAGATCGGCGGCGCGGGCGCTCAGGCGTGCTCGGGCGTCACAGCTGACGTTGCCACTGACGGCACTGTCAACGCCGTCTACCTGACTGGTACCTACAACGGTACGCTCGACTTCGGCAACGGTGTGGCCGCCCTGACGAACATCAGCAACCCCAGCCGCCAGATCTTGTGGGTGGCAAAACTGGCTGACGCCGACGGCCACAGCATGGCTGCGAAGGCCTGGGGCACTCTGGGTAGCCAGACAGTCAGCAGCATCACCACTGATCCGTCCGGTAACGCGCTGATTGCTGGCGCGGTCGTCCAGAACATTCCCTTCGGAGGCACGGTCGGCACCATCACGGCGTCAGGCACGGATGCCTTCGTGGGGAAGTTCGACGCAAGCCTGACCCCTCTTTGGGTCCACAACTGGGGAGATGCAAGCACGCAAGCCATGCGTTCAGTTGCTACCGACTCGTTGGGCAACGTATTTGCGGTTGGTCTGTTCAGCGGCTCGGTGACCGCGGGTGGCACCACGCTGACCGCGGCTGGAGCCGACATCCTAACCATGAAGCTTGACAGCAGTGGAAATGTGCAGTGCATTTCCCAGTATGGCGGCGCGGGTGGCGATGAAGGCGACATATTGGTCGTGAACCGCTTCGCCAGCGGCAGCAAGAGAGACAGGGCTGTGTTTACCGGCGCTCTCGCGGGCGATGTAAGCTTTGGCAACGGCATCTCGCTCTCGACCCCGACTGCGGGGACCCAGTATGGCTACGTCGTCGGTATCAACCCGAACAGTCTGTAGCCGTCGGCCTGCGAAGACCCGGTTCTTCGCAAAGGTCATATGCGGACGCTGAAAACGGAGGAGAGCCGCGGCATCGGAATAGCGGCCCCGTGGCGCATGCTGCGGTGCAAGCCTTTCCCCTGAAGTCCATGCGCCGCTTTTGCGTTCACAATCACGTTGCAGTGCTGTCACACGATGTTCTCGATACGCCGAATATGGTCGCTGCATGCTCGGGATCTCTTCCCAGGCGCCCGTGCGCATTCTCGTCGTACAAGACGAGCCTGGCCTGAGCAGTTCCCTGTCCTACATTCTCGAGGCTTCCGGATACCAGGTGCAGGTCGTCGGGAAGGGCGAAGAGGCCCTGCGCATCTTCTCGGATTTGCGTCCCGACGTCGTCTTGCTCGACATAGTCCTGCCCGACCTTTCCGGCTTCGAGGTTTGCCGTCAGATTCGCGCCAGCGCGGTGACCCCGCAGCCAGTGGTGGTTATCCTGACCGCCCAGACTGGTGAGAGTGACCGCGTGGCCGGCTTTGAAGTGGGCGCGGATGACTTCGTCACCAAGCCGTTCAGCCTGCGCGAGCTGATGTTGCGCATCGAGGTGCGGCTGCGGGGCCGCCAGAGCCCCGAGCAGACCGCAGTCACGGAACCTCCGGGCCAGGATGGGCCGGACGAGCGCCTGAGGCTGGGACCGTTGGAGATAGATCGCGCGGGTCATCGGGTCTTTCTTGCCGGTAAGGAGATCAACTTTAGCGCCCAGGAAATGCGGCTGCTTTCCTACTTTGCCAACTCGCCTGGCAAGATGTGCTCTCGCAAGGAACTGCTGACCGAGGTGTGGGGCTACCAACCGGAGGTGTCCAGCCGCACACTTGATACGCACGTCAAGCGCCTGCGCGACAAATTCGGCTCGATGGCGTGGTTGATCCAGACGGTGCACGGCGTGGGTTACCGCTTGGCTGAGCCAGAGCAGCGGGTCCGCCGTCACGATCCGACGGGAGCTGTCGCCCGCCGCAGGTGAGGACCGACACCACATCAGGTTTTGCGCGCTGGGGTTGCCTTTGTCTCTTTGTGCGCCGCCGGCTCCGCGCGTGCAGCGAGGCGATAGCCAACCCCGCGCACGGTCTGGATCAGGTCGTTGGAAGCGCCGAACTTGTCACGGATGCGCTTGATATGCGTGTCGAGAGTGCGGCTGGAAACCTCCGGGTGATAGCCCCACACCTCGGTCAGCAGCTCCTTGCGGGTACGCATCTTGCCCGGGGTTCGCACCAGGAAGAGCAGGAGGCGCATCTCCAGTGGGCTCACGCGGATCTCCTCGCCGGATACGAACACGCGGTGTTCGGCCCGATCGATCTCCAACGGACCGACCTTCACGCGCTCCTGTTCTTCTTTCTGGCCTTGCGGTGCCGGCACCGGCTGGGCGGCTGGGCGGCGCGCCTTGAGTCGCGCATCGATGCGCAGTACGAGCTCGCGGATGCTGAACGGCTTGGTCACGTAGTCGTCCGCGCCCACCTCGAAGCCGGCCACCCGATTGAGCTCCTGGCTCTTGGCAGTCAGCATGATCACGGCGGGCTGGACGCCGGGTGCGGCACGGATGCGGCGGCAGACATCGAACCCCGATATGTCGGGCAGCATGACGTCGAGGAGCACCAGGTCGGGACGGAAGCTGGCCACTGCCTCCAGTGCGGTTTCGCCGCGCTCCGCCACCTGCACTTCATAGCCAATCGCCTTCAGGCTGTACGACAGCGAGGTGCTGATGTCGGTCTCGTCCTCGACCACCAGGATGCGGGACAAGGGTCGGCGACTAGGCTCAACCATGCGCGGACGGTACCCGGTCTGGGCAACAGAACAGTGAAGATCGTGTGACTTTCTCGATCCGGGGGTCGAACTGCATCAAAGGCGTGAAATTGCGGCTCACGGACCACGCCGCCTTCCCCGATTCCCCGCGCACAGGTCCGTCCGCTCCTCTCCCGATCAGTCCCCTGCGTGACCCTTGAGCCTGCGTCCCTCATAGCAGGCCGGCGTGGCTCCGCCTGCGAACAGTCTGAGAACTTCCTGCAACGCCCGCGACGCGCGCGCGGCTGATTGTTGCTCGCTTGTCACAAGTCCCTGCCATAATTCCCGTGGACAAGCAGGGCTGTGCAGAACCACGTGAGAGTACCAGGAACCGACTCCATCATCGCCGCCGTGGACGTGGGCGCCAATGCCGTGCGTTTGCAGATGGGCCGCGCTTTGCAGGACGGCAGCATCGAGATCACCCATCAGGAGCGGGATCCCGTGCGGCCTGGGCAGGACGTGTTCACCCGGGGCGCGATCCCGGGTCCGGCAGTCGAGCGATTGGTGGCCACCCTGCGGCGCTATGGATCCCTGTGCCGTCGCTATCGCGCTCGGGTGCGCGCGGTGGCAACCAGTGCCTTGCGCGAGGCGCGCAACCGCGACGAGATCGTCCGCCGGGTACAGCGCGAAGCAAAGCTGAACCTGGAGATCATCTCGGGCAAGGAGGAGGCGCGGCTGATTTGCCTGGGCGTCTTGCACGGCAAGCGGCCCAACACCCGATCCCTGTGTGTCGACATCGGTGGCGGATCGACGGAGGTTGCGGTGGCGCTGGGAGAAAAGTCCACCCACCTGTGGAGTCTGGCTTTGGGAGCGGTTCGCCTGACCGAGCTCTTCAAGCTGGCCCACACCGTCACCAACAAGCAGCTTCGGCTGGCGCGCGAGTACGCGCGAGAGGCCATGGCCGAGTCGCTGCCCAAGGTGCTTCCCGGCGCGCCCCGCGTGGCGCTGGGAAGTTCGGGTTCGATCCGGGCGGTGGTGGACTACACCGCCGCCGAAAGCAGCAACCAGGCCACGGTCAAGCAACTGGCGCGCGCGGTTGAGGAACTGGCGGCCATGACTCCACGCGAGCGGCGCCAGCGTTTCGACCCCGCCCGTGCCGACATCGTGCTGGCCGGCGCGGTCATTCTGGAAGCGCTGGCGCGCCGGCTTTCGCTGGACGCAGTGACCGCGGTCGATCGCGGTCTGCGCGACGGCGTGCTGGTGGATTTGCTCAACCGTCGCAGCACCAGCCTGCGCGACCGTTCGCTGGCTGACGAAGCCCTCGCCCTCGGGCGGCGATTTCAGTTCGACGAGGCGCACGCACGCCAGGTCGCCACGCTGGCCTTGACCCTGTTCGATCGGATCCCACAGATTCACCGCCTGCCAGCAGCGGTTCGTCCCTACCTGGAGGCAGCCGCCTGGCTGCACGACATCGGCAATTCCGTGAACTACCAGAAGCACCACCGTCACACCGAGTATCTGGTCCGCAACACGGACATCCCGGGCCTGGCCGATCGCGAGCGCGATCTGGTGGCGCGCATCGCTCGCTATCATCGCAGGAGCCACCCCGACCTGCACCACAGCGGGATGGAGGGACTGTCTCGCAGCGAGGCCGGGATCGTGCGAAAGCTGGCGACACTATTGCGCGTGGCGGACTCGCTCGATCGCAGTCACGCCCGACCGGTGCGACGACTGCTGGCCCGGGTACGGTCGCACGAGGTCGTCTTGACTCTGGTGGCGCGAGGAACGGTGGACCTGGAACTATGGGACGCGGCGCGCGAGGCGTCGTTGTTTCGCCAGGTTTTCCGCCGTCGCCTGCGGGTCGAAGTGGCTTGAATGATTTACGGTAACATTCTGGCAGCTACGGCATCGCAGGAGTTCACATAAATGTCACAGAAGGGCGCCTCAACGGGGAGCAGAACCTGCATGCGTGTCTCCCAAGCGTTTCCATTCCGCCGACAGCGATGCGCCCGCCAGCAAAGGCCATGACGTGCGCCCGCACCACTTCATCAATCGCGAGCTGTCCTGGCTGGAGTTCAATGGGCGCGTCTTGGAGGAGGCGTGTGACCCGGAGGTGCCGCTGGCCGAGCGTTGCAAGTTCCAGGGCATCGTGGCGTCCAACCTGGACGAGTTCTTCATGGTTCGGGTTGCTGGGCTCAAGCAGTTGCTGGC